>NZ_CP022315.1:3758043-4071214 GCF_002216775.1 Virgibacillus phasianinus | reverse complement strand
GCTATACTACAATAGTTACTGTTAATGCAACACCGCCTAAAAAAACGGCCATCACATGATCCGCAATCTGATGGTCGTTTTGCATTGCCATAAGAAATATATTTATTCTGAAAATATATGTTACGATAAATATAGAGAATGTTCACATTACGAATAACTATAATCCATCCGTTTTCCTTATCCTTTCCAATTAACGGTGAATTCAAGAGGAGGAATAGCTCTATGAAAAACCCAGGGATTATTTTCTTTGAAAGAAATTTTCCAAGTGCAAATATGATTCTTATCAATGATCAGCTTCCGATCTTAATTGATACTGGTTTTGGAAGTGAAGCGATAGATACAGAGCAATTAATTAAAGATGCAGGTGTTCAGCCAGAGGAATTAGATCTCATTGTGAACACGCATTACCATAGCGACCATGTCGGTGGCAATTTTCATTTTCAACAAAACTATGGTGTTCCAATTGCCGCACATAAATGGGAGGCCGACTTAGCCAACTTTGGTGATCCGGAGTCCTGCAGCGCAGAATGGCTGGATCAGCCGGTAGAGCCTTACCGGGTCGATATAAAGCTCTCGGATAACGATGAAATTGATACAGGAAGCAGAACCTTGAAAGTCCTGCATACACCGGGACATACGTTAGGGCATATTTCGCTGTATGATGCTGATGAAGAGGTATTAATCGGCGGAGATCTTTTTCACAAAAATGATGTCGGCTGGTTAAATATCTTTCGGGAGGGTGTGGCATCTATCCAGCGGTCAATGGAAAGCTTGGAGCGGCTATCCACGCTCCAGATTCAGCAGGCATATTCCGGGCATGGGACGCAAATAGACAATCCACAAGCAGCCATTGATGCAGCAAGCAAGCGGTACGAAAAGTGGCTCAAAAATCCAGAAAAAGTTTCATGGCATGCCTGCAAGAGGATTTTTTCATTCGCATTAATCATTCAAAACGGAATGGCAAAGAATGAAATCAATGACTATCTGCTGCGGTGTGGCTGGTTCCAAGATTTTGCACGCTATTCTTTCCAGGTGCAGCCGGAGGAATTTATTCAGATCCTGCTCGATGAAATGATTCGTTCTGGAGCAGCAAGCTGGCAGGATAATTATTTAATCGCCACCGCTCCATATCAAGTACCGCAAAAGGAATGGAAGGGTAAGGATAGTAAGCCGAGAGATTGGAATGTGCAGGATTCGATTGGAAAACCTTAGTTTAGTAGACTGAGGTTTTTTTAAGAACAATTTTATTTGTCACTTTTTTTCTTCTTTAATGATTTTCAATATATCATGATAGTCTACATGATTTTTTTTCATTTGATTTTGCATTTTTCTTCTTAACTTCATAAAAGAATCAGACTGTGAGGGATTTGTTTTTTGAACTGTAGAGTGCATTTTTTTATCCTCCTTATTACACATACACATCACTTCCTTTTAAAATGATTATATGTGTAGCTTTTCTATATGTTGTCTTAATTATAACACATTCTGATTATTCTTAAATATATTCTGTCAACAAGAAAATGACATTTTTTCTGAGAAGGATTAGATGGATGAAGCACTGCACTAAACCCTTGTTGTATATGTTTACCTGTAGATAATTTATCTATTATAATAGAAATAAAGAGTAGGTGGATCATATGACCGATGAAATGGATAAAAATGTAGAAGATCAAATGAAACAGACGTTGGACGGATTAAAGGATGATAGACGGAAGTTTGAGGAAGAGCAGTTTAATAAATTCTGGGCGGAAATAAGCGTTCCTCTTACGTTGCAGAATGGTCTAAATAAATATACGAAAAACGAACTGGGCGAGATAAGAAAACATTTGGGAATAAAAAACGCCAGTAATTTGAAAAAGGCTGATTTGGCTGCGCTGTTACAGGAGAGGATACCTGAGCATCTAGAAAATATTTGCTTCTTATTTGATACGGAGCGATTTAAAATGCTAACAAAAATAGCCGATAAAGGTGGGTACATTAGTGCACCTAATTTAAAAGACGAACAAATCGATTATCTTCGTGCTACGGGTTTTCTATACACAGGAACGTATAACGGAGAAAAAATAGTAGCGGTACCAGATGAACTTATTGAAACAATCCGAACGTTAAAGAACTATTTAAATCTCCGGGCTTCCATTAGCAGGAATACAGATTGGATTAAGCTCTCGCAGGGACTGTTGTATTATTACGGTACATTAACTGCCACCCAACTGGTAGAAATGGTGGAGGAATATACGAAAGAGCCAATCGAATTTGGTGCATACCTTGATGTAATTTCAGAGGCCAATGCATATCGTCATGAAATTTATATTAATGAAGATGGCTTCTCAACTGGTAGAATACTTGATCCAAAAAGGGTAAAGCAAGAGCATCAGGCAAGAAGTGGCTTAGATTATTATCCGTTTACGAAACAACAGCTTCTCGCGGCCGGTGAACCAGAATTCGTTGATCGGAACAAAAGCTATCTGAATCTAGTCAACTTTCTTGTGAAAAATTTTGAAGTAGATCGGTCGGAAGCAGATGAAATGGTGGAGGAATGCGTCTATGCAACTAGAATTGGAGACAGTCCAAACAATATCCTAACTTTTTTAAGCTATTCCCTTGAATTTGATAATGGGGATGCCGTCCGTGCGCTAATGGATAAAGTTGTCGATCTGATGAACAACACGAGGGAATGGTTTTTGAAAGGATATACATCAAACGAGTTAAGCAAACAGGAGAAGAAAAAAGAGGCTAATCATAATGGCAAAACGGTTGTGAAGGTTGGGAGAAATGACCCATGCCCTTGTGGAAGTGGGAAGAAGTATAAGAAGTGTTGTGGTAGGTAGGAGTTGCAAAGAGGTCAATGTTCATTGGAGCATTGGCCTTTTTGAATATGTATTCCAATGTGCTGGTATTGTAGTTGAAACCCATTGGCAGGGAGTGTGTGCAACACGAAAATTGATCATGTCTAACCCTCTTTCTACCCGCATATATTTACGTAAGGTAAGATATGAAAGGTGTAGACAGGATAGGTGAAATCAGTATATTTCCTTTTATAAATGAATATACTATTAAGGATATTAATAAATAACAAAGTTAATTATATTGATTTTTCGTTAATATATAACTTATAATGGAGGTGAGAAGGGGAGAAAATCATGAGTTTAGCTGTATTTGAAGAAACAAAAAAGGATATTGAAACTGCCTATAAAGAAAAAAGTAAGTCAAAAATTGAAAAAGAAACGAGCTACATTTTAAGTCAATTAATTATGATCATGATGGGAACTTTTAAAGATCGAGTGAAAAGTGTTTCTATGGATGCCCGAACCATGGATTACAATGAAGAATATATCTATTCAGAAGATAATTACGGGGCTTTACTTGAATGGTTGAAGCAATTAATGATAATGGAATCACCTATTTCGAACGAAGAGTTTGGAAAGTTAAAAGTGGACTTTGAGGATTGGTATTACCGGATTGGTGGACAGAACATAGCCTTTGACTATCATGATGACTATCTGCTAACCACAAGTGAAGCTGCAAAAAAGCTCAATGTCTCCACCGTTACCATTAATAAATATTTGAATAGTGGGTTAGAGAAAATGGTAACAACTTCCCACCGGAAAATACCCAAACATGCTGTACAACTTTGGAGAAATCCAGAGTATTGTTTAAAAATGCAGATGAATTTCCAAGAAAACAAGTTGCGGAATCAATCGGCAGAAGAACGTTTGAAAGAAGTAGTGGAAGAAATACTTGAGTTTCAATTGAAATATAAAGTGGATAAGGTAGAAGAAGCTTTTCCAATGATAAACGAAGATATGATGGGTCAGCTGCAGGACTATTATGAATGGGATAGCTTGGAAGAAGAATACCGTGAGCTAAAACAAAAAGTGTCAGAGGAACGGTTGAATGCGAAATAAAAATCATGTACAAACGCCTCTCCGTCCCGCAAAAATCCCTGATATTTTGAAGAAATATGGACATCTTCTTACATCACATGAAAATGTTCCTGGCAAGGATCGAATTTATCCTAATTTGAAGAAAACAAATAATGTACTTTCTGTCTTATTTCCTTTAGAAGAGCATCCGGTACATGGAAAGACAGGATTACTTGCAACTGAAAAATATATTGATGGAATAGTTAGTAAATACTCTTATCAATGGAAAATCATTATTCCGAAGCTAGGAAAATTAAATCATCATATTTCAGCATGGGGAAATGATCCACATAATGCAACCTGGACAAGACCTGAATATAGGGTGGAGTCGGAGCCACACCATCATCATCACGTTTCTGGGGATTGGAAGGCAAGAAAGGAAAACTGGGATGTTTGGACGCTAAACGAAGCGTATTGGAACAATAGAGGAATTCTAAACATAATTAAATAGTAAAAAACATTAGACATCTGATCAAAAAGGTGTCTTTATTATGTGCATTTAAAACGACACCTCCAATTGTTAGTTCTGTCGAACAATTGGAGGTGTCATCATTTATAGGCGGTTTATACTTTGGCTGAACAAATATACTTTGATCATCAAACCCATCTAGATAGCCTTCATTTTATGGGCGAAGGGTAATACTGCTCTAAATTTCGATTGTATTGATAGTTTGAGTTATCACGTACTACCCTTAGAGGGAAAAAGTTGAAGGAGAACCTTCCAACTCACCTGCACTACTTTAATATATCCTTTAATTTTTTTTTAACATCTAATTAATGACTTCAACTTTTCATTTGGTGTTAGATCAAAGAATTACTTCAGTGAATCAGTAGTAAACCTTGAACATCTATATCTAAGAGATCCACATCACGTATGACATATTTTATTTAAAACCTTACTATTGGCACCAACATGTTAATGAAATATTCTTTTTTCTGACTCCTTCCACGAATGATCCGCTCACTGCGCATGTCGTCTTTGGAAATAAAAAAAGAAGATAGCGAGAAAATCTGTTATATTCTTAAAATTTTATTGTGTTACTAAAGAACTAGATATAGAATAAAGATAAAGTATAAAAAAAGTAAGAACACCGAGGTGATTCCATGGATATAAAGCTATTTCAGAAGACACAGAGGGGTTTAGCGGCGACTATAAACCTAGTAATTGATACATATTGGGAAGATGACATAAGTGAAGTTGAAATGATTGAAATAATTCAGAAGTTATATAGTAATAATCAGAATAAATTTCTTAAGGACAGTAGATTCACAACTGTTCTTCAGCAGCAATGTGGGAAGAGACGATTGGAAGTTGTTAGTAGGGTGTTAAATTTGTATTAAAAATACTATGAGTTGGCATAGAGTTCTGGATAAGCAATGGAATTATTTTAAGTTCTGATCAATATGCAGAGTGAATGTGGCTTTATATTGTATACAGTACTGGAGATGAGGGATACATATGCAAAAGCTTCTTGATAATAAGAAAATGGGATCCATAGGTGAAACTATTAAAAAAAATATAAGATCCAATGCTAAATTGTCGATTATGTCGGCTTATTTTACTATTTATGCATTTAATGCGTTAAAAAAGGAATTGTCAAAAGTTGATCGTGTTAAGTTTTTATTCACTGAACCATCTTTTACTAACACACCACATGATATAAAGGAAAGTACTGCCCAACTTCAAAGGGAACTTTCCCTTTCCGGCTTTGAAGATGAAGCAGGGTTTCGTAACTTGTTAACTCAGAGTAGGATTGCGAAGGAGTGCGCCGCATGGATACATGAAAAAGTGGATGTAAAGTCATTTAAAACATCTGTTCCAACCATGAACATGGTGAATGTTCAAAACCCAAGATATGACTCATTTACCATGTTTGGTAGTGCTAACTTCAGAAGTAGTAGCCTGGGATTTACTTATTCTGAAGATCCAGCCCTAACTACTTATACGGATGATAAAGCAATGACACAACAATACATTCAGTGGTTCGATACCTATTGGGAGGATCAGAATCAACTTGAGGATGTAAAAGAAGAATTACTTGATCAACTTGAAGTATTGTATCAAGATCATAATCCTGAATTTATTTATTTTGTTACTCTTTATCATATTTTTAAAGATTACTTGGATGAGCTTGATGAAGATACAATAGTGAAATCAAAAACCGGTTTTCATGAAACGGCTGTATGGAATAAGCTTTATAAATTTCAAAGGGATGGCGTTCTTGGTGCAATCGACAAGCTAGAAAAACATAATGGCTGTATTATTGCAGATAGTGTTGGGCTTGGTAAAACATTTGAAGCTCTAGCTGTTATTAAATACTACGAATTGCGAAATGATAGAGTTCTAGTATTAAGCCCTAAAAAATTACGTGAGAACTGGACGATATATACCCTAAATGATAAAAGAAATATCTTAGCTGCTGACCGCTTCAACTATGATGTTTTAAATCATACAGATTTGAGTCGCTACTCTGGCATGTCAGGAGATATTAACTTAGAGACTGTCAATTGGAGTAACTATGATCTGATTGTAATTGATGAATCACATAACTTTCGTAATAACGATGCAAGGAAGGATCATGAAACACGCTATCAAAGATTAATGAACAAGGTAATTAAGGCAGGTGTTAAAACAAAGATATTAATGTTATCGGCAACACCTGTCAACAATCGTATGAAAGATTTGAAAAACCAAATAGCCTTTATCACAGAAGGAAAAGACGATGCCCTAGAAAGAGTGGGGATTCATAGTATCGAAACATCGTTACGTAGATCACAGACTGCTTTTAATAAGTGGTTAAAGTTAGAGGATCATGAACGTAATACTGATCGACTATTAGAAATGTTAAATACGGATTATTTTAAGCTTCTTGACTCATTAACGATTGCACGTTCTCGTAAGCATGTTGAAAAATATTATGATTTAAAGGAGATAGGTAAATTTCCAACCCGTTTAAAACCAATTAATGAACATGCACCGATTGATAATCAAAATGAGTTTCCGTCATTGGAAGAGGTTAACAAACTCATAAATCGACTTAATTTAAGTGCCTACGCCCCTTTAAGGTATCTTTTGCCTGAAAAACGAACGGAATATAGCAAAAAGTACGATACTGTAATAAATAATACATCAGTACTAACTCAGTTAGATCGTGAGCTTAGTTTAATTCATCTTATGCGAGTCAACCTATTAAAACGGATGGAAAGTTCCATACATTCGTTTGGGAAAACTATTGCATCGTTACTTCATAGGGTTGATGACCTTATCTGCAAGTTGGATCATTACAAAGAGTATACTAATAGCGCGTTGAAAATTAATGAGATTAATATTGAAGATGATGAAATAGAAGACATGTTAATAGGTTCCAAAGTCAAAGTATTAATTCAGGACATGGATCGTATTAAGTGGAGACAAGCATTAGAAGATGATAGGCATTATTTAGAACTACTAATCACTGAAGCAGCGAAGGTACAACCACATCGTGATGAAAAATTACAATATCTAAAGCAACACATCAACAAGAAAATTAAAAAGCCAATAAACAAAAACAACCAAAAAATTATTATTTTTACAGCCTTTGCAGATACAGCTAATTATCTGTATGACAATATTTCCGGATGGGCAAAGGAATATCTTGGAATCCATTCAGCACTTGTTACTGGTTCTGGCAGTAATAAAACAACAATGAAGGGTGTAAAGACAAAAGATTTAAATGCAGTTTTAACACACTTTTCACCAGTATCAAAAGGTAGAGACACACTGTATCCAGATGCATCAGAAGAAATTGATATATTAATCGCCACAGACTGTATATCAGAAGGTCAAAACTTACAAGACTGCGACTATCTTGTTAATTATGATATTCACTGGAACCCTGTACGTATAATTCAACGGTTTGGACGAATTGATCGCCTAGGTTCGAAAAACGTTAAAATCCAGCTAGTAAACTTTTGGCCAAATATGGAACTGGATGAATATATTAATTTGGAAGCACGTGTAACAGGACGGATGGCATTAGTCGATATATCTGCAACGGGTGAGGAGAATGTTATCGATTACCAGGGCGAGAAAATGAATGATCTGGATTATCGTCGTAAACAGCTTGAACAACTTCAGGAGGAAGTAATAGATCTTGAAGAAATGTCGGGTGGACTATCTATTACAGACCTGACATTAAACGATTTTAAAATGGATCTGGTTGAATACATGGAGAATCATAAAGAAATGATTGAGAAAGCACCATTAGGATTATATGCAATCGCACCAAATCATTCAGACCCAGATTCAGATCTAAAACCAGGAGTCATTTTCTGTCTACGTCAAATTAATCAAAAAGCAACTATTCCAGATCAAAGTGCTTTAGAACCATATTACCTTATTTATATTGATGAAAATGAACGTATCTACTACAGTCACGTAAAAAGCAAGCAAATCCTTGATTTGTATCGGAAACTTAGTCTTGGTCAAACAGAAATTTATCCGGAATTAATTCATGCATTTGAACAAGAAACGGAGGAAATTAAGGATGTGGATAAGTATCAGTCAATGTTATCCAGTGCTACTGATTTCATCATCGGTAAAAATGAGGAGATGGGTATGGCATCGTTATTCAGTATCGGTGAATCCTCCCTTTCATATGATACATTCCAAAAAGCAGAAGACTTTGAGTTAGTTTCTTATCTTATCGTAAAGTAGGTGATTCAATGCGACGTCAACTTATTGACATTTTCGATATGCCGAAAAAAACAATCTTTAATCGTAAAATAGCGAAGAAACAATTTTATGAGCAAGGTCAATTAACACCTGATGAAAAAGAGCTGTTAACTACTGAAATTGAAAGCATCTATTTACTGGCTATCTGCAAACAGGATACTATAAAAATTTCTAAGTACGTTAATGAAGATAAACGGTATGAAGAAATCTATTGGCTATCCGTTTCATTTAAAACGATAAACAGGTATGAACGAATGGTGAAGCTGTTTCACAAAGTCTTGCCAAATCCAATTGTGATTATTGCATCCGATGAAAATGAGAACATCAGCATTAGTGCTGCGCATAAGAGGATAAACAACAATGATGAGACTAAGATAGCAGTTGGAAATGTAATTCAGTCACCTTGGATTAAATTATCGGATGTTAATGATGGAGTACAACGTTTTCTACAGCGGATTCGTTTTAATAACTTATCATATAGTAATCTCTGGGCGTTTTATGAAAGTGTACATTCAGCGATAACAATGAGCCTATTAATTGAAAATATAAGTACCTATCCAAAAATAAGTACATCATCTGAAGAATTATTACCTCTAATAACTTCATTTAATGATGTCGATAAAAGCATAGATCAACTTCGACAATTACAAAAAGAACAGCTTGATTTTGGGGGAAGATGGAACTCCATATGAAAATAAAGAAAAGGGAACAAGAAAAAGAACAGATATTGAAACAAATAAGGGAGTTGTGTTAGATGGATAAGCTAGACGGTAAAACATTCGATGTAGTTAAAGATAACATTGAGAAAATGAAAGAAATATTCCCTGACATATTTACAGAAGGGAAAATTGACATGGATAAGTTCATGTTGAATTTAGGTGAACATGTTGAAAAAGATAAAGAGCGGTATGAATTTACTTGGAAAGGTAAGACGGAAGCTATTCAATTGGCACAGAAACAGATTACTGGTACTCTACGGCCATATAAGGAAGAGAGTGTAAACTGGGATACAACTCAAAATCTTTACATTGAGGGTGACAATTTAGAAGTTCTAAGAGTACTCCAAAATTCTTATCGTAATAAGGTTAAAATGATTTATATTGACCCACCGTATAATACTGGAAAGGACTTTGTCTATAAGGATAACTTTCATGATAATGTTACAAATTATAAAGAAAAAATGGGTGATATATATAAGTCTAATGCTCTTACAAATGGACGTTTTCACACAGATTGGCTAAATATGATGTATCCAAGACTAAAGGTGGCCAAGAATCTTTTAAAAGCGGATGGCGTTATCTTCATAAGTATAGATGACAATGAGGTTGCCAATCTCAAAAAGATGTGTGATGAGATTTTCGGAGAGGAAAACTTTATAACAGAAATAATTTGGGAAAAGAAATTTTCTCCACAAAACGATGCCAAATATTTTTCGTTAAATCATGAACAATTACTATGTTATGCAAAGGATAAAACAAAATTTAATCGGAACCTACTCCCGATGACTGAAGAACAAAAAGCAAGATATAAAAATCCAGATAATGATCCAAGAGGCCCTTGGCAATCTGATAATTTGACAGTAGCCACATATAACTCAGATTATGATTATCCTATTAAGACTCCGTCAGGTAAGACAGTAGAACCTGTTGAAGGCAGATGTTGGAATACCTCAAAGACAAGGATGAATGAGCTTATTAATGACAATAGAATTTGGTTCGGCCCCAATGGCAAAAACACACCAAGGATAAAAAGGTTTTTATCTGACGTTCAACAAGGAAGAGTACCAATTAGTATTTGGTACCATAAAGAAGTAGGTCATACTCAGTCAGCATCACAAGATTTAAAGAAATTGTTCGGTAATAAAAAATACTTTGATTTCCCTAAGCCAGTAAACCTAATTAAAAAAGCCATTTATTTAGGTACAAACGAAAATGATATTGTACTAGATTTTTTTGCGGGTTCCAGCACTACTGCTCAAGCAGTGTTTGAGTTAAATGTTGAAGAGTATAAAAATCGTAAATTTATTATGGTCCAATTAGATGAACCATTAGATGAAAAAAGTGATGGATATAAAAATGGATATAGAACTATAAGCGACATCAGTAAAGACCGCATTCGACTTGCTGGAAAAAAAGTCTTTGAGGAAATTAAAGGAAATGAATATATCAGAAAAGTTGACATTGGTTTTAAAGCTTTTAAGCTAGACGAAACAAATTTACAAAAATGGGACGAAGAATCCTTTGATTTAGAACAAGACTTATTGAATATGATTGATCCGGTTAAAGAAGGGCGTACTCAGGAGGATGTTGTTTATGAAGTATTACTTAAGTATGGAGTAGATTTAACCATCCCTATTGAGAAGAAAAATATAGCTGGTAAGTCGGTCTATGATGTTGGTATGGGATATCTCTTAATTTGCTTGGAACGTGATATTACTTTAGACATCATTGAACAGATCGCAGAAATAAACCCAGCGCGTGTTGTTTTCTACGATGAAGGATTCAAAGATGACACTGTTCGAACAAATGCACAGCAAATCTTAAAACGTCACAATGTAGAGGATATTCGTGTTATTTAAGGGAGTGTTCAGTAATGAAGATTAAATTTGATGAACAACAATACCAATTAGATGCTGCCAACTCTATTGTAGACATTTTTGATGGACAACCTGTAAAAGTATCTAACTTCTCAGTTGGTGCTGGACATATTTTAGGACAGCAACAAACTGAATTAGGTATTGGTAATAAGCTTGAACTGTCAGAACAAGAAATATTAGAAAATATACAAACGATACAAAAGGGAAATCACTTGAAAAAAAGTAATGTTATCCAAGACTGGAATTTCACCGTTGAGATGGAAACAGGTACAGGGAAAACGTATGTGTATTCTCGCAGTATTTTTGAACTAAATAAAAAGTATGGGTTCTCGAAATTTGTAATCGTCGTACCAAGTGTGGCTATACGAGAAGGGGTATACAAATCGTTCCAAATGACTGCTGATCATTTTAATGAATTATACCCGGGGCAGCATTGTCATTATTTTATCTATGATTCATCAAAGCTAGAGAAAGTTCGTGAGTTTGCAACAAGTAGTGATATTGAAGTAATGATTATTAACATCGACGCATTCAGGAAAAGTTTCGATGATCCTGGGAAAGAGACAAAAGCGAACCTTATCCATCGTGAGCGGGATACAATGAATGGGAAAAAACCAATTGAGTTCATTCAAGAAACAAACCCTATAGTCATTATCGATGAACCTCAAAGTGTTGATAATACAGAGAAAGCAAAGGAAGCCATTTCATCACTTAATCCATTATGTAAATTGCGTTATTCTGCAACACATAGAGAAACGTATAATCTGATGTATAAATTGGATCCTATTGATGCTTATGACCAACAATTAGTGAAAAAGATCGAAGTGCTGTCGGTGAATTCGGATGATGATTATAACGATCCATACATTAAGCTTATTAGTGTTTCAAACAAAAGTGGATATAAAGCAACGGTAGAGCTAGACGAGAAAAAGAAGAATGGTAACGTAAAGCGTGTTCGAAAACAGATAGATCCTAATAAAAAGAATAATCTCTTCTTACTATCTGGTGAGCGTGATTTATATCAAGGTTATGTAGTAGCTGGAATTGATTGCTTCCCAGGCAATGAATCGATAGAGTTTGAAAATGGCAAAGTACTGGGACTTGGTGGAGTGATTGGTGGAATGGACGATAACCTTTTAAAAAGATATCAAATCCGTGAAACAATCCGGACTCATTTAGACAAAGAGTTAAAACTAATTAATAAAGGAATAAAAGTACTTAGCTTGTTTTTCATTGATAAGGTTGCTAACTATCGTGTTTATAACGATGATGGTACATGGAGCCATGGGAGATATGCGCAAATGTTTGAAGAAGAGTATTTGAACCTAATTAAGCATCAGAAATATCATACTTTATTTGAAGAAGATAGCTTTCTTACAAACTTTAATGTGGAAGATGTTCATGGAGGTTACTTCTCGCAAGACAAAAAGGGAAATTTTAAAGACAGTCGAACAACAAAAGACGGTTCTCTCCGTTCAAATAAAGATGATGAATCCTTCTTTGAGCTGATCATGAAGAATAAAGAAAGATTACTAAGTTTTGATGAACCGAAGCGGTTTATTTTTTCTCACTCGGCACTTAAAGAAGGATGGGACAACCCAAACGTATTTCAAATCTGTACGTTAGTCGAAACAAAAGACACACTTACAAAACGACAAAAAATCGGACGTGGTCTTCGTCTACCAGTTAATAAAGATGGTCACCGTGTTTATGATGAAAACGACAATATATTAACCGTTGTTGCAAATGAATCCTATGAGGAGTTTGCAGATTCACTTCAAAAAGAAATGGAAGGTGAAACAGGCATTAAGTTTGGATATATTGAGCAACAGGCTTTCGCACCAATTACTTTTAAGGATGAAAATAATGAAGAACAAACACTTGGTTATGAAAAGTCCGAGAAATTGTTTGTTTATCTGTTAGAAAAGAAATACATCGATAGAAAAGGTAAAGTAAAAGATTCTCTTAAACAGGATTTAGTAAGTGAAGATTTTTCGGTGCCCGATGAATTTTCACCTGTACAGCAAGAGATTGAGCGGGTAATTAAAAAGTCGATTAAAAAGCTACCTGTATTTAATGAAAAACATAAAGTCTCCATTGGGTTGAACAAAGAAGTATTACTAAGTGAAGATTTCAACCAATTATGGGATAAGATTAAATATAAAACTACATATTCCGTTCAATTGGATAGTGAAAGACTAATGAATGAAAGTGTATCAGCGATTAGAAAATTAGCCCCATTTAGAGCAAGAAAAGTTAAACGGGAAAATGCACTCCTGAAAGTTGAGCACTCTGGGGTTACAGGTGAAGGACAAACACTAAGGGTATATGAAGCTTTGGAAGAAGAGCGAAGGCTACCTGACATATTACGTTATCTGCAGGAGCAAACAAATCTTAAACGCCGAACTATAGTGGATATACTTATAAAGTCCGAACGTCTGGATGATTTTAAAAAGGATCCTCAGGGCTTTATGGAAGCAGTAATGAAAATCATTAATCGGGAAAAACGTAAACTTATCATCGATGGCATTAAATACGAGAAGATTGGTGATCACGAATATTATGAGCAATCATTATTTGAAAACGAAGAGCTTGTAGGGTATATGAAAGCTAATGCTGTTAAAGTTGATGATGACAAGTCTGTGTACAATTACATCAAGTATGATTCTGACACAGAAAAAACATTTGCTGAAAAACTCAACAACGATGAAGATGTAAAGTTATTTGTGAAATTACCTGGGTCGTTTGCTATTGATACACCATTAGGAAACTATAATCCTGATTGGGCAATCTTAGTCGAGAATGATGGTGTCGAAAAACTATTCTTCGTCATTGAAACAAAAGGAAGTACAGATCAAGAAGATCTTCGCTTACGCGAGGACGGTAAGATTGAATGTGGGCGTAAACACTTTGCTGCACTTGAGAATGGTGTTAAGTACGATGTTGCAAGTAGTTATGAGCAGTTGAAAGAGAAAGTATAAAATAATTTTTTGCTTGAGTGTTTAGCTTAGACACAATAGGATCTCAACTAACAAGAACGCTAAAGGCTGTTAATTATTAATGTTACAGTTTCTTTAGCGTTTTATTTATACGATATTGATAATTTAAATTACAAATGTAGAAAAGGGGTAAGGTAATGAGCATCAACGAGACTAACTTAAGAAGAACCATTAGAAAAGAAGGTGAACTTTCAAAAAAACTGGTAGCAGTAAGGAAAAGAAGAGACGATGAAGCAAAGAAAATAAATAAAATAACAAAGAAAAAGAATGCGACGAGATCGGATTTACAAAGGTTGGAACGATATCAGAAGAATCTATTAAAGTATGAAAAAGAAATGACACAGTTAATGGAACAGGTTCGCAAAAATTATGATGATATTAACAGAAATAAAGAAAAAGTCGATAAAGAACAAAAGCGGGAGTACGAAAGAATGATGAAAACTATTAAATCTCAAACAAACACGAATGAGAATTATATGAACAAGGTATCGGAAGTATCAGAAAGGTTAAATGAACTGGCAATAGATGTTAAGCATACTGCACATGAAAAAGAAGTTATAGAATATGACGTATTTTTATCCCATTCAAGTCTTGATAAGGAAATTTTTGTTACCGAACTTTCTGAAAAGCTAAGTAATAAAGGGCTCAATGTCTTTGAGGATGTTAAGGTTTTCAAAATAGGACAAAGTCAAACTGATATGATGAATATGGGAATTTTAAATTCAAGATTTGTTGTAGTCTTCCTATCATCTAATTTCATTCAGAGTGGATGGTCTGAGTACGAATTCAAGAGCTTTTTAAACCGAGAAATTAATGAAAAAAAAATAATCATATTGCCGATATGGCATGATGTTTCGGTTGAAGAAGTCCGACAATATAACCCATATTTAGTTGATAAGTTTGCTTTAAGCACTGAAAAGTTTACGATAGATGAAATTGTAGAACATATTTTTCAGGTAATTTCCATGTCGAAGGAAGAAGATTAGATTTTCTTAAGCTATATAGTAGAGAACAGTTGGACTTCAAAGTTAATCATTACATAATAGGTTTAAAAATATATAGGGGTACGGACTACTCTAAAAAATATTATTAGATTAAATGTTGTACCTTTGACAGGGAGTGGCCATAATCGACTGCCACCTTTATTCTATGGTATTAATAGCATGTTTTTTTACCTTACAAACCGGTACAGTGAACCGCATCAAAAGTAAATGAGATTTAACTAACTAAAGTAAAAACACTCCCAACCAACCTTTAAACCATAACAAATATCCCTTACAATTAAAATAATCTAGTATAACAAACAACCAAAGGGGTCTTATCATGTTAAACGAATTAAAACTAGGCTGGATAGACTACTCCAGTGAACATAAGGATAAGGTGATGGCTGTCCTCCATGCGCTTTCGGGGCCAGAGGCAGTGGATGAACTAGGGATTGGCTTAATCCGTGATGGGTTTGCAGATATCTTGTTTCCGGTTACTTCGACGATCCAGGCTAGAGCGAAGTACTATTTTATTATTCCGTATTTATTAATGGAGTTGGAAAAAGAGAAATATACTAGACCACAGGATTTAATCCGGAAACTTGGTGAGGAAGAGATCGCGTTAATTGATACGTTGTTTGTTGATGGTGAAAGCGGTGTAATTGGTGGTAGAGCGGGGCAGAAACTGAAACCCTCAAGCCTTTATGGAATCAGTAATGAAAATTGTTAATCGTGAAAAGCGAAAACTTATTATTGACGGTATTAAGTACGAGAAAATTGGCGACCACGAATATTACGAACAGTCATTATTTAAGAATGGGGAGCTTGTTGGGTATATGAAAGCAAATGCTGTGAAGGTTGATGATGCTATATCAGTATATAATTATATAAAATATGATTCAGATACAGAGAAAATATTTGCTGAGAAGCTCAATAATGACGAAGATGTTAAGTTATTTGTGAAATTGCCTGGATCGTTTGTTATTGATACACCTTTAGGAAGTTATAATCCCGACTGGGTAATATTAGTTGAAAATGATGGCGTAGAAAAACTGTTTTTTGTAAGTGAAACAAAAGGTAGCACAGAACAGGAGGATTTTCGCTTACGTGAAGACGGTAAATTGAATGTGGACGTAAACACTCGCCGCTCTTGAGAACGGTGTTGATTACAATGTGGAGAGGAAAACTCCTCTCCTAGTTCATATTAAAGGTAAAGGGAAGCTAATGAAAAATGATCTCAAATGGTTTTTGGATAAGTTTATGCTGATGAGATAAAATACAATTGCTTGAAGGGCAAACGAAAGAAAAATCCTTCATATAATATGTCATCTAAATTAGACAAATTCTTGTGCTACTTGCTGTTTATTTAGTGGCAAATAAAGTATACAAGGGATATTTAAAATAATCACTCTTACCTACTAAAAAACCTTAGTCATTAGATCATTGGATTATTTCCTCATACAAATCACTATTAAGATCCTGTACAAAAGAAGAATATTCCTTAACCGCAATTAGGAGAATTGTTTTTTTGGCCCTAGTCATCGCAACATATAGCTTCTTTCTTTCGCGTGATAAGAATTCTGCCTCATCTTCTCCTGGTGAAGGTGATTTATAAGGCATTTTATTTTTTTTAAGATCTGTTATTATAACATGATCAAATTCTAGCCCTTTTGAAGATTGATAAGTTATTAACTTTACGCCCGGTGATATAATATCAGCTTCATTATCTTTTAATTTATACACAGGAACCCCTTGTTTTTCTAGTAGCAGGTCAATTTGATCAAGTTTGTAGTGGGTAGTAGCAATAATACCAATATTATCATTTGGATAGGAGCTTCTAATAGTTTTAACATGATCAATGATTTGCTGTTCTTCGGTTTTTTTATCCTTACACAGTAATAAAGTAGGCATTTTTCCGTCGATCTCAGGGACACTTGCTTTTTGGTAATCTTTGTCTTTTACATATAATTTATCTTTCTCTTGAAAATCATTAGCTAATTGAACTATTTGACGTGTTGAACGAAAAGTCTGTTTAAGTAAACGACTACGATTACCAATTACATCAATACCTGCTTGTTTCCATGTAAATGCACGGCGATATATTTGTTGTCCCTTATCAGCTCCAATAGTTAAACTCCTCTTACTAATAGAACTAATAGCCTTTAATTGCATAGTGTGAAGATCCTGTGCTTCATCAACCAAGATATGGTCTGGCTTTAGATGATTTGGAATTTGATCTGCTTTTTTAACAATAACTCGTGCCAAATCATCCCCATCAATTCCTTGATGTTTTGTATGAGTGCTTAATAACTCATTATATTTCTCAAGGACGTCGTAAATGGTTTGACGGTTATCCTTGGTAACCCTAATGTCGTTTCCCCTACCTACGCGTTTAATTTCAATATATTTTTCTCGCGAAGTGATTCCTGCTCCTTTAATCCATTCAATCTCATCACAAAGAAATTTTAATAAGGCTTTATCCTCATTATTTTTAACCTTAATACTAGGGAAACTAACATTTTTTCCATGTTTATTCACAATATTTTTTGCGAATTTAATAGTATTTTCCCTTTGATCACCAAGGATAAGACGTGTATGGGGATAATCAGTTTCCTTTAACATTTCCTGTGCCCATTGATGGAATGTTTTTGCTTCTAATGGTGTTGGATTTGTTTTAAGGGATAGTTGTTTAACGTAATTAGTTAAGGCCCTACTAAAAGTTAACAATAATAGTTTATCATTCGATTTGGATTTGCTTAAGTGGTGTGCTCTAGCCAAAAGAATGGTAGATTTACCACTCCCAGGTATACCTTGGATTAGCAAATCTCCCTTTGGTTTGAAAGTTACGCACTTTTGCTGTGTTCTTGTTAACTCTACTGGTGTTGTAGACATTAAGGTTCCTCCTTATTAAAAAAGATCCATTAATCTTCTTAGCTCTTCCTGTTCTTTATTTTCAGCTTCTTTTAGTTGTTTTGTTGTTTGGTCAATGATAGATTTATCCTTATAATTAAATCCTTCATTTTTTTCTTCTTGGTTTGAATTATGGTACTGTTCGAACTTAATATTAGAGGGAAGGCAACGGTCCAAAAAACTTTCTTGATGAATTCCCTTTTTCCCAAGAATATATAACTGATTTTGTGCTCTTGTTATGCCTACATAAAAGAGGCGACTTTCCTCATCAATATCTGGCTGACTACTATGGGGGAACTCACGATCTCCAAGATAAAGAATAAATACAACTGGATATTCCAAACCTTTTGCATCATGGACTGTTTTTACAATAACTGCGTCATCAGTTTCAACTGAAACTGATTCCTCCAATTCTACTGAGTAGTCAATTAAATCATCTGTGTCAACAGCACCTTGAGATATAGCATCTTTTACAAAAGAAATAAGATCTTCATTTTCATTTTTTTCTATGAGTATAGATATAATTTCATCTAATGGCTCTTCTTCATATTTATTGCTTAGTGCAATAATTCGTTCTGACAAAGATATGGTTTCCCCACTTTTAGATTGTTTTTTGGTGTAGGCTATGTTCATACTTTCTAGTTTTTTGAATACTTTCTCGCCTTGAGGGTAGTATTCAGAGTTCTTTCTATACAGTACACAAATATCGGATGGATTGTATTCGCCATTATCAATTAGTTCATTTATTTTGTTGGCAACATAGGTTGCTGCTAATTCGATAGAGTGAGTTTCAACTAGGGTAGGTTGAAAACCTGATCGGGTTTTATATGGTATAATATTTTGTTCTTTTATAAAGTCGTTAGCAAGTTCAATTATTTCATTAGTTGAACGATAGTTTTGGATCAAATTTACCATTTTGTAATTATTAGGATCCTTCCTACTAAAAAAATCTGAGAATCGTTTTAAATTCCGACTATTGGATCCATT
This sequence comes from Virgibacillus phasianinus, assembly GCF_002216775.1. GTDB lineage: Bacteria > Bacillota > Bacilli > Bacillales > Amphibacillaceae > Virgibacillus_F > Virgibacillus_F phasianinus. Next base: position 4,052,102 of record NZ_CP022315.1, on the reverse strand, counting down.
AAATGTATAGATTGTTTGGTTTTTATCACCCACAATAGTAACGTGGCTGGAATTATGAATAATTGAAAAAAGCAATTTTTCCTGGGCTAAGGAAGTGTCCTGATATTCATCCACAAAAATATAATTATACTTGGAAGAAATCATATTATAAGTGAGTTTTTTTAGTTGCAGTAATCTTATAGCCTCCGAAATCATTCCTTGGTAATCTGTGACGTTTTTAATTTTTTCTATCTTATTTACTCTAGCCCAGTATTTTTTTAATTCTTCGCCTTTAATTAGAATACGACCACTTTCATATGTGGTAATATTATAAACTTTTTTATCATCAATCTCTTCATAATGATTAAATGGATCAAATTCTAATTGATTACCTTGCCTAATTTCAGTGTAAGCCCTAGCCAATGCGTTATTTACAACGTCTCTGTCTGCGTATGCTTTACATAATCCCTTAATTAATGATTGATCTAAGTTTAGAAATTCTTCAGTGCTTACTCTTTGAAAACCTGCACGGAATCGGGATTCTTTACAATAAATTCCGTTTTTAATAATTCGGTGGGCTAGGCTATGAAACGTTAAAATTGTTGGTTTTCCACCGTATCCAATTCTATCGGAAAATTCCTCTAATTTATGAAGTAATTGACTTTTTGCAGATCTAGAAAAAGAAATACCTAATATTTCTTCAGTATCTATACCCAGTTCACTTTGTGTATAAAGTATTTTAGCTGCCAATGTTGTAGTTTTACCAGTCCCAGGACCAGCATTGATTTGTAAGTATTTCCCATTATATAAAACAGATTGTTTCTGTTCTTTATTTAAATAATTTATTATTTCGCTCATCAATAACATCCTTTTACGGGTATTATAGCTTGCATCCTACTATTATATTAGCAAATTTATTTGTCTATTAGTAGTATAAATAGTGTGTTATTATTAAATTGTGAAAATATTGATGTTTAAAGGATTATTTTTGGAAGTATAGTAGGTAGGTACTGGTATCCATTACTACCTATAAATTCATCAATCTTTGTTATGACTTTAGCAAGTAAAATCCCGTCATTTTTGGTTAGTTCAAATAATCGAATCATCATTTTCATATATATTTTTCGAGGAGTGTTGTTATGAGTATTTCTGCAAAGGACGTTAGGTCAGAATTATTAAACCGCCTTCGATATGACTTGGTGGGTCCTGAAACTGAATCTGAGACAATTAAAAATAAACCACTTCAGAAATATCTAGCCGGAATACTGTGGCCCATGAAATCCAGCATTGCAACTTTTGAGGATGAAAGCGAAAATATTCAAGGAAGGGATACAGCTAAAGAAACAATTGAATCCATTGCTCCTTTAGCAAAAGCTATGAATCCATCAGCTATAGGTCTATCATTTTTGGTAGATAAGGAAATGCCAAATTTATTAGTGGATGTCGATTTTGGTATGTATGAAGAAGGTAGTGAAAAAGAATGGTCAAGGACACCTTTTGGGATAAAAAATCTAGAAATAAACGTAACAAAAGGACTTGGAGAAAAACAATACATACAAATACCCAAGTTAGATATAGTGAATGAAAGCGAAACTATAAAGTCAATTAGACTAGAATGGATAGTAAGAACGTACAATAATTGTTATGCAGTAAGCATGTTTATGGTAAATCGTTATACGCAAGATACGGATGAGCATAATATCGATCACAAATGTGTTTTCCAACCTAAAATAGTTGTGAAAAGCAAGTCGGATAAATCATTTATGGTAAGAAACGCATTTTCAAATAATGAAAAAGGATTTCAAGACGATGATACTAAAACCAATGAACTACTTTATCGGGAAGAAGCTGTTTATGGGGTTGGTCACAGTATAGCCGTTAACTGGCGTGGTGTTGACAAACAATTAAAAAGATGTGGCATGCTGGAAACCGAAATTATACCGGCACATGAGATTCCAATGGTAATACCACCAAAATGGGATAAAGGTGGCACTTTAGATATGGATGAACTGGGGGCAATGACTTCGCCTGAACAAGTTAGAGTTGCCTTGCAACCGTTACTAAATGAGTATGGGAAATGGATAGAGGAAAGAAAAAGAGAGATCAGAACAATAACGGAATATAAGGAAACTGCAATACAACATATGGAAAGGTGTCAGCAATCCCTTGCAAGAATGGAAAATGGGATAAAACAATTGGACAAAAATAAAATGGCCTTTGAATCTTTTATTTTTGCTAATAGGGTAATGGCGAGTCAACGTGTGCACACTCTAGCTATTGAAAAAGGGATTTCCCACAATGAAGTAAAAGAAGAATCAACTTGGCGTCCATTTCAGATCGCTTTCTTTTTACAAAATATTGAAGGTGTTGCTGATTCAACATCAAAAGACAGACAGATTGCGGATTTATTGTGGTTCCCAACCGGGGGTGGTAAGACTGAGGCATATCTTGGTCTAGCTGCTTTTACATTAGGCTATAGAAGGTTGGTAAAACTGAATGGTTATAGGAATGACGTTGGAGTCTCAGTTATTATGCGCTATACTTTAAGACTTTTAACAGTACAACAATTCCAACGTGCAACAGCAATGATTTGTGCATGTGAGGAAATTAGGAAAGAATCTTCTGATGTATGGGGAGAAAACACATTTAGAATTGGACTTTGGGTTGGACAAAGTAGTGTACCTAATAAATTTGAAGACGCCAAGAAAGTAATAAGTGCAAAAGCAGATGGCATTAGTAAAGGAACAAGAGAAAACTTTGTTGACCTATCAAAAGGGACGCCAGTACAGCTGGTTTCATGTCCGTGGTGTGGTACTAAATTAATTGATGACAAAAAACCGAAATTATTTTTAAGCACATATAAGTATAGAGACAAGAAAAGAAGAATTAATATTTGCTGTCCAAATAGTGACTGCTCTTTTCACAGAAAAAATTCAAACAACGAGGGATTACCAGTTTTGGTAACAGATGAAGAAATCTATCGATTACTTCCTGATTTAGTTATTGGAACCGTGGATAAATTTGCACGTATGCCATGGCAACCCGAAATTCAAAATTTGTTTGGAAAAGTAAAAGGTGAAGTAAAAGAATGGGGCTTCCTATCAAATGGTGGATCAAGTATAGAACAGGGTAATGCTAAAAATGTATCTGGTAGCTTAAGCCTTATAAACAGTGAGCCAATCCTTCCACCTAACTTAATTATCCAAGATGAACTTCATCTTATTTCGGGTCCTTTGGGAACTATGGTAGGGCTTTATGAGACGGCTGTAGATTATCTGTCTTCAATTAAAGTCAAAGGAATAGACGTTGGACCTAAAATAGTCGCTTCTACAGCCACCATTAAGAATGCTGAAAAACAGATAGAAGGACTTTATACTCGAAAGGCTCAGATTTTTCCTAGTCCAGGCTTATCTCATACGGATTCTTTCTTTGCGCAACAAAGACCGGTTTCCGAAACACCGGGACGTTTATATGTTGGGGTGTTTGCTCCCGGCAAAAGCATGAAAACCACTCAATTAAGGGTTTATGCCAACATGTTGGCAAGTGTTTCTCAAATGGAAAAAGATTATGATTCAAAGTTTCTCGATCCATATTATACATTAGTAGGATATTTTAATAGCATACGAGAATTGGGTGGAGCTGTACGTTTAATTGAAGATGACGTTCCTGCACGAATGAATACACTTGAAAAACAATTTAGCGAGAATAACAAATATCAATTTACGAAGAGGGAATTAGAACGGGATGTTCCAGAATTGACCAGTCGGATTGATTCTGGGAAAATTCCAGAACTTTTATCTCGTTTGGAACAGCTTTATTATAAAAAGGGTGAATTTACGCCAGTAGATGTTTTGTTAGCAAGTAATATGATATCTGTTGGTGTCGACGTTTCAAGATTGGGCTTAATGGTAGTGAATGGTCAACCTAAAACTACTGCGGAGTATATACAGTCTACAAGTAGGGTAGGTAGAAAGCACCCTGGGCTAATAATTTCTTCTTATAATTGGGCTAGACCAAGGGATATATCGCATTATGAAGAGTTTTTTGCTTATCACTCTGCACTATATAGGTATGTAGAGCCAATCAGTGTTACTCCATTTGCCTCAAGGGCTCGGGATAGAGGGCTAGCGGCTGTATTTGTTTCTATGTTAAGACTTGGTGAATTAGGACTTACAAACAATAGTAGTGCTGGAAATATGGAAAAGGTTAACAGTATTTCAAATAAAATAATGAATATATTTTTGAATAGGGCGAAGAAGATGAACTTGCCAACAGATGCAATAGAAAATCACTTGCGAGGGCTAATCGAAGAATGGGAAGACGATGCAAATAGAAGCAGGTTAAACTATTACAAACCGAATGCAAAAAGCGAATCGAATCTGTTATATCACATAGGTAAAGCTGAAACAGAAGGTACCTTTAAAACACCTAATTCCATGAGAGACGTAGAAACAACGGCAGGTATATACATTGGAAGGGATTGAATATTATGGGAAACAAAGTCGGTGAGTTAAGACCAAGTCAATTTATTACTACATTTGGACCAGGCTCTATAGTTGATCTACCTGACTACTCAGTAATAATGGGTGGTATTGACAAGTGGGACGATTTAGATGTATCTAAATCAAAAAGTATTGATGAACCGAGGATTATGAAAAAATTAAGGATTAAGCAAATAAAATCAATACCTATAAATGCGAATTCTGGATCAGATTATGGAACAATACCTGCTTATCGTTTTCCGGAGTACCACGTTTGCCCAAAATGTAGGAAATTAGGAAAAAGGAATGGCCGAGACTTTTTTGAAGAAGATGGAGTTCTTTACTGTAAAAACCCTGATAACGAAAATGGACCCTGTCCCAAAGTCAAAACACATCCTGTACGTTTTATAACAGCATGTAAAAAGGGACATATAGATGACTTTCCTTGGGAATTTTATGTTCACAGAGGACAAAAATATGAAGCAAAAAAGTGCAAATTATATTTGGAAGATGAAGGAGCCACGGGATCATTAAAAGATCTTGTAGTCCGCTGCAAAACATGTGATAAGGAAAGGCCTATTAGTGAAGCGATGTCTAATAATCGAATCCTAGGAAACTGTTCTGGTAATAGACCTTGGCTAAGGGATAAAGTACAAGGTTGTGAAGAGGAACGAAAACTACTGTTAAGAGGTGCGTCAAATATTTATTTTTCTTCTTTGGAAAGCTCACTTGTAATCCCGTCTAAACCAGAAGAAAATTTAGAGGAATTTGTTAGAAATAATGTTGATTTGGATGATGATGAATTATTTAGTGATAGAAGCTTTTTCGATAAATATTTTAAACGGAAGCCAGATATAAATCGGATTGGTTTGGATAAAGTTTGGAGTATTGTACAGCAAATAAAAAATGGTAATAAAAATAAGGAAGATGATGATTTGAAAATACCAGAGTACAATGCCCTTCTTACCGAACAGTATAATTATGATGGTATTGAATTTGAAGTAGAAAAAGCAAATGTACCTCGCAGGTATAGGGGTTTTATTTCCAATTTAATTAAGGTGAAACGTTTAAAAGAAGTTATGGTTTTGAAAGGATTTACACGGATTCATCCATCACCGGATGTGACGTCGAGACTTTCAAGAGAATCTGAAGGAGAAGATGGTGGTTCTAGTGATCAAGTAGAGTTGGCCCCATTAAGTTCCGAAAACAAACCCAACTGGTTACCAGGTGTAGAAACATATGGAGAAGGGATTTTCTTAACCATTAACAATGATAAATTAAATAAATGGGAAAATAAGTTTAGGGGTTACGAAAAGTCTATGGAAAGTGCACATAAAAAAATGTACCAAGAACGTGATTTGCCTGATGATGCAATACCCCCATTTGAAGGCTTGCGCTATGTTCTGCTGCACACCCTTTCCCACGTTTTAATCAGGGAACTAACTTTACATTCGGGATATTCATCGTCGGCTTTAAAAGAAAGAATATACTCCGATGCAAAAAATGAAATGTCTGGTATACTAATTTATACTTCTACAGTTGATTCGGAAGGAAGTTTAGGTGGGTTAGTGGAATTAGGAAATGAAGATCAATTCGAGTCTATAATGGCAAGAGCTTTGGCGGCAGCAAGGTACTGTTCCGGGGATCCACAATGTGCCGAACACGATGCGGAAAAACTTATAGATGTTAACGGCGCCGCGTGTCATAGTTGTGTACTAATTGCGGAAACTTCTTGTGAAAATTCAAACCGTTATTTGGATCGGTCTTTGTTGGTAGAAACAGTTGCTAATTATCAAAGGGAATTTTTTAATAATGTGTAGACTACAGGATAATATTGTACACTTTGTATCTGTTTGCACCAACAATTATGCCGATCATTTGCTTGGTAAGCTAATAGAAGTATTGGGGTGTAATGAAATTAAAAATGGGTATGGTCACCTTCAATCTAAGTTAAACTTTCCTTTCGATCTGGAATACTTTATTTTTGAGATATTTGAAGAAGCGTACACTTGTGAATTTAAGTCATCTGATTTAATAAATGCTTTGCAAGTAGCTGAGAAGATGGCAAAATATCAAATTAGTTCTCAGCCCAGAATATCATTTGTGTGGACGGGACCTAACTTTGAAAGGAATTTGGTCCAATATAATACCTATGATACTGTGAAACAATTAATTGATTCAGCAAATGAAGAAATTTTTATAGTCGGATATAATTTCTCATTTAGAGATGATGCGATGCGTGAACTTCTTAGAAGTATTGAGAATGCCGCTGATAGAAAATGTAGAATAAATTTAATTGTTAACACGGAAGAACGAAACTTTAATGAGATTATGAATAATTGGAATAAAGAACCATATTTGTTAAATATTTATAGTTGGGTTGGAAGTAGTGCTTCTGATTATACGAGTTTGCACGCAAAGCTAATCATCATTGATCAGACGAAAATGTTATTAACTTCAGCAAACTTTTCTTTTCATGGATTTATGAAGAATATAGAAACTGGTGTTGTTATTGAAAACCATCAAGTAACTCGGGATATATGGAAACAATATCAATCATTACTTAGAAATAATCAAATGAAAAAAATTTATTAGATGTAATGCAGAAAATTTAGATCTATTGTTTTGTCTAACTTAAAAAGATAGAATAATATTGGGTGAAAAATAGCACTTTTAAAAGGAAGAAAACCATGAAAACATTAAAAGTACTTGATTTATTTGCTGGTGGTGGGGGGTTCTCAACGGGTTTTTTGCAATCGAAAAATATTAATGTTGAATTTGAAATTGTAAAGGCAGTAGAGCTAGATCAAGCCGCTTCTGATACCTTGCGGGGACATTTAGGAGAAGAAAGGGTAATACAAGGTGATATTACCTGTACCTCTACTAAAGAAAAAATTTATAAAACTTGTAGTGATGTAGACGTTGTGATTGGTGGACCACCATGCCAAACATTCTCTTTAGCTGGGCCCGCTAGGTCCGGAACCGCAGAAATGCGCGAGAAGCTAAAAAATGACTCACGTAATACCCTGTATAAGCACTTTTTCGAAATAGTAGATTATATTAAACCAACATTTGTTGTGTTTGAAAATGTGGAAGGTATGCTATCAAAGAAAGTTGATGCTACACAGGGGTTGAATAACAAGCAAGTTCAAGTAATTGAGCTTATATGTGATGAACTGGAATCTAAAGGATATACCACAAATATAGAAAATAGCATATCTGACCGTTTTCAAGTACTTAATGCAGCCGAATACGGGGTTCCTCAACATAGAAGAAGAATAATTATTATTGCAAACCGTTTAGGGTGTGAAAACCCTAGGCTTGAACCAACAAATGGATTTTTTGATAAACCATCATTTTTAACAGTAAAGCATTCAATTGCCCACCTTCCTGTTAGATTACCTAGGATTTCAGTTTCAAGATTGGATAATCTGAAGAATATTGACGTAATCAGAAAAAACTATAGGAAGAGTTTGTCGTTTTTTATAGAAAGTTTAGAAATTCTTGCTATAAAAGAAGCCGAAACCAAAAAACTGCAAGGGTTAGAACAACTGTATAAGAGATTGAAAGAAGAATCTGAATATATAAAGGGAAAACGAAGTTATAAGATTTATAATTTGAAGAAGTTTATAGCCTTATATAATGAATTAATTTTAGAATACGGGATTAATGAATTTGAAGATAGTTTCCATCTGAAGAATCATCAATCACGTGAACACAACTTCAGAGATATTATAATTTTTATTAAAACAAAACAGGGAAGCAATTCTGCACGTTTTATGAATCGGGCATCAGATGATTACAATGAATTTTTGGATTCGCTCTATCCATATAACAAAAGTAAACATAAAGATACCTATGTAAAACACAGTTGGGGAAAGCCATCAAACACAATATTAGCCCATATGGAAAAAGACGGACTTAAATTTATTCACCCAGAGCAGCCAAGAACACTTACACCTTATGAGGCGCAATTGTTACAATCATTTCCAGAAGACTATATTTTCTGTGGTGGAAGAAATGATCAGTACCGTCAAATTGGTAATGCGGTTCCTCCTAAACTTGCACAATCTATTGGTAGGTCATTAATACATCTTTATGAAAAGTCTTCAGCCATAAACTCAGAAGTATCTATTGGATGATCCATAGATACTTTTTAAAATGGAGGAGATTTATAAATAGTAAACATAATATACGGGGATTGATTTATATGAATGAGATTGATTCCATATTTGTAAGCGTCAAATAATCCCCACCTGTTATCAGATGGGGATTTTGTATATGATTTATTTAGATTTATTTGGAACGCGACATTCCATTGGAATTGTTGGTGACCATGGCAGCAACTGAACCAAGTTATTTTTATCTGTCGTATCAACGTAAGCGTCAAATAATCCCCACCTGTTATCAGATGGGGATTTTGTATATGATTTATTTAGATTTATTTGGAACGCGACATTCCATTGGAATTGTTGGTGACCATGGCAGCAACTGAACCAAGTTATTTTTATCTGTCGTATCAACATTGGGAAGTGTCTCGAACAGATAGCTGAGATAGTTAAATGGATTTAATCCATTTTCCTTGGCTGTCTCGACAACGCTATATATTATCGCACTAGACTTAGCTCCTTTTGCGGTATTGCTAAAAAGCCAGTTTTTGCGGCCGATTACGAAAGGCTTGATAGAGCGTTCTCCACGGTTATTATCTATTTCCAAACGGCCGTCCTTCATAAATGACCCCAAACGATCCCATTGGTTACGACAATATTTGATTGCTTGACCAAGTGCACTTTTTGGCAGAACACGTGGTGTTTGTTCACGAAGCCATGCTGAAAAAGCCTCCAGCACTGGCTGGCTACGTTCTAATCTTTGCTCATAACGTTCTACAGGACTGACGTCCTTTAGATCACGTTCAATTTGAAAAAGTTGGTTACAAAATGCCAAGCCTTCCTTGCCTTTAACGGCAGAAGTACTCGCGGATTCAGGGAGCGCCTTTAAGGCTTCTGTAAATTTGCGACGTGCGTGCGCCCAGCAGCCAACCAAGGTTACATCGGCAATTCCGTTGTATCCAGCATACCCATCCACATGCAAATATCCATGGAAGTTTTCTAGAAAACGCCTCGGGTGTTTGCTAGCACGGGTTTGCTGATAGTCATACATGATAATTGGTGGACCTTCTCTTCCTGTACGATACATCCATATGTAGGAAGTTGAAGTGGCAGGGCGCTCTGGTTCGGAAAGAACCTGCAAGGTCGTTTCGTCCGCATGAACAATATCCTGTCTCAAGAGATGTACATACATTTCATCGTAAATGAGATTAAGCCAAGTATTTGCGCCGTATACAATCCAATTTGCTAGAGTCTGACGTGAGATAGACAGTCCGAAACGTTCTAAATGTTTCTCTTGCCGGTATAACGGCATGCTTTCTACATATTTTTGCGTCATCGTATAAGCCATAGCTGACGGGGAAGCCAAGCTCCCCGGATAAACAGGCGCAGGTGCAATTGCTGTTACAATCGGTGTCTCAATTTCATTGCGTTCACAGTGACGGCAACTATAAACATAGCGAACATGCTTCTTTACTTTTGCTTGTGCAGGGATAATTTCTATCTCCCTGCGTACTTCGGTACTCATTTCATGCAGTTCACCACCGCAACACGAACAAGCCTGTTCCCCAGTTGGTAAACGATATTCAATCGTTTCCGAAGGCAGGTTTTCAAGCTTTCCATCACGTTGGCCACGCTGTTTCTTTCGTTTATATGTAATGATTTCAATAGTCGGTTCTTCAACTGTTGAGTCAGCTGAAGCCTCAGCTTCGTTGAAAAGGGAGAGTTGATCTGGATTGGTTTTCTCACTGGATGAACCGAATTGACGTTGCTGGCTTAGACGAAACTGCTCCTCATACCATTTTATTTTTGCCTCCAGCTCTTCCTTTTCCATCTCAAGCTTTTCGTTGCGCTCTATGTAAAATTCAATTGTGTCGTTTGATGTTTGCTCCGTATTCTTCATAAAATAATTATACGAAAAAGAACCCGCCCTGACTAGTCGGATTCCATATTTTAATAGATTTTTTATCTAAAGTATGGTGCGCGCCTTCACTTCCCGATGTGCTTGTCTTTGTTCAATGGGTAAGCCATCCAACAGCCAACGAAGTTGGCGTTGACTTATATGCAGTGGTGTGGCCTCCTTTTCAGAAGGCCAATGGAATGTCCCGCGTTCTAACCTTCGGTAATGAAGCCAAAAACCATTGTGCTCCCACTGAAGAATTTTTAACTTATCACGTTTTCGATTGCAGAAGACGAACAAGCAAGGAGAAAAGGGATCAAGTTCAAAGCATTCTTTCACAATGACCGCTAGTCCATCAATCGATTTGCGAAGATCTGTATTGCCACGGGCTATATAAACACGTTCAAACTGAGAATTTGTTAGCATTGATTTTGTAGGATTTGTACGACATCGGATAACAGTCCCATATTGGCACCGGGGCGTACTTCAACAGAAATGGTACCGAAGTGAATAAACACGGGTTCTTGACTAGAAATCTGTGCTGGCTCATCTTTCATGTCGACTGTCAGCCACTGCGTATCAGATGTTTCCTGATCAGGAGATTTTATCTCACGCTCGAATTTCTGAACCCAGTAATACATTTGAGGTTCGTTAAGTTTATGTTCCCGGCACCACTTAGCTATACTCAATCCACTTTCTTTCCAGGCATCAAAACGTAATTTCCATTCTATTCTTTTGTCCTTTAAAGTCATTGCATAACCTCCCATTTAATTGATAAGAAGATTATCGCATGACAGACTAAAAATTAATATGTGGGTTCTATTTGACGCTTACATAAATAGTAAACATAATATACGGGGATTGATTTATATGAATGAGATTGATTCCATATTTGTAAGCGTCAAATAATCCCCACCTGTTATCAGATGGGGATTTTGTATATGATTTATTTAGATTTATTTGGAACGCGACATTCCATTGGAATTGTTGGTGACCATGGCAGCAACTGAACCAAGTTATTTTTATCTGTCGTATCAACATTGGGAAGTGTCTCGAACAGATAGCTGAGATAGTTAAATGGATTTAATCCATTTTCCTTGGCTGTCTCGACAACGCTATATATTATCGCACTAGACTTAGCTCCTTTTGCGGTATTGCTAAAAAGCCAGTTTTTGCGGCCGATTACGAAAGGCTTGATAGAGCGTTCTCCACGGTTATTATCTATTTCCAAACGGCCGTCCTTCATAAATGACCCCAAACGATCCCATTGGTTACGACAATATTTGATTGCTTGACCAAGTGCACTTTTTGGCAGAACACGTGGTGTTTGTTCACGAAGCCATGCTGAAAAAGCCTCCAGCACTGGCTGGCTACGTTCTAATCTTTGCTCATAACGTTCTACAGGACTGACGTCCTTTAGATCACGTTCAATTTGAAAAAGTTGGTTACAAAATGCCAAGCCTTCCTTGCCTTTAACGGCAGAAGTACTCGCGGATTCAGGGAGCGCCTTTAAGGCTTCTGTAAATTTGCGACGTGCGTGCGCCCAGCAGCCAACCAAGGTTACATCGGCAATTCCGTTGTATCCAGCATACCCATCCACATGCAAATATCCATGGAAGTTTTCTAGAAAACGCCTCGGGTGTTTGCTAGCACGGGTTTGCTGATAGTCATACATGATAATTGGTGGACCTTCTCTTCCTGTACGATACATCCATATGTAGGAAGTTGAAGTGGCAGGGCGCTCTGGTTCGGAAAGAACCTGCAAGGTCGTTTCGTCCGCATGAACAATATCCTGTCTCAAGAGATGTACATACATTTCATCGTAAATGAGATTAAGCCAAGTATTTGCGCCGTATACAATCCAATTTGCTAGAGTCTGACGTGAGATAGACAGTCCGAAACGTTCTAAATGTTTCTCTTGCCGGTATAACGGCATGCTTTCTACATATTTTTGCGTCATCGTATAAGCCATAGCTGACGGGGAAGCCAAGCTCCCCGGATAAACAGGCGCAGGTGCAATTGCTGTTACAATCGGTGTCTCAATTTCATTGCGTTCACAGTGACGGCAACTATAAACATAGCGAACATGCTTCTTTACTTTTGCTTGTGCAGGGATAATTTCTATCTCCCTGCGTACTTCGGTACTCATTTCATGCAGTTCACCACCGCAACACGAACAAGCCTGTTCCCCAGTTGGTAAACGATATTCAATCGTTTCCGAAGGCAGGTTTTCAAGCTTTCCATCACGTTGGCCACGCTGTTTCTTTCGTTTATATGTAATGATTTCAATAGTCGGTTCTTCAACTGTTGAGTCAGCTGAAGCCTCAGCTTCGTTGAAAAGGGAGAGTTGATCTGGATTGGTTTTCTCACTGGATGAACCGAATTGACGTTGCTGGCTTAGACGAAACTGCTCCTCATACCATTTTATTTTTGCCTCCAGCTCTTCCTTTTCCATCTCAAGCTTTTCGTTGCGCTCTATGTAAAATTCAATTGTGTCGTTTGATGTTTGCTCCGTATTCTTCATAAAATAATTATACGAAAAAGAACCCGCCCTGACTAGTCGGATTCCATATTTTAATAGATTTTTTATCTAAAGTATGGTGCGCGCCTTCACTTCCCGATGTGCTTGTCTTTGTTCAATGGGTAAGCCATCCAACAGCCAACGAAGTTGGCGTTGACTTATATGCAGTGGTGTGGCCTCCTTTTCAGAAGGCCAATGGAATGTCCCGCGTTCTAACCTTCGGTAATGAAGCCAAAAACCATTGTGCTCCCACTGAAGAATTTTTAACTTATCACGTTTTCGATTGCAGAAGACGAACAAGCAAGGAGAAAAGGGATCAAGTTCAAAGCATTCTTTCACAATGACCGCTAGTCCATCAATCGATTTGCGAAGATCTGTATTGCCACGGGCTATATAAACACGTTCAAACTGAGAATTTGTTAGCATTGATTTTGTAGGATTTGTACGACATCGGATAACAGTCCCATATTGGCACCGGGGCGTACTTCAACAGAAATGGTACCGAAGTGAATAAACACGGGTTCTTGACTAGAAATCTGTGCTGGCTCATCTTTCATGTCGACTGTCAGCCACTGCGTATCAGATGTTTCCTGATCAGGAGATTTTATCTCACGCTCGAATTTCTGAACCCAGTAATACATTTGAGGTTCGTTAAGTTTATGTTCCCGGCACCACTTAGCTATACTCAATCCACTTTCTTTCCAGGCATCAAAACGTAATTTCCATTCTATTCTTTTGTCCTTTAAAGTCATTGCATAACCTCCCATTTAATTGATAAGAAGATTATCGCATGACAGACTAAAAATTAATATGTGGGTTCTATTTGACGCTTACCCATATTTAATGTTTTTGATAGAGATGATTTCATATATAGACTGGAAAGACCTAATGCACAAGAGACCAAGAAAGAATATAAGAATGCCTGGAAACAATGGGCAACGTTAGTCAGAAATTCACTAAAGTTGTCTGATTCGAATAGATTAATTGTTGCGGGGACCGAGAACTGGCAAAATAGTGGAAGTTTATCAAAGAGATTTTGGACAAGAATTAAACTTGAAGATAGACTTGATTCTTCCTCTTGTATTGCTGTAATGATTAATAAAAATAATTTAAGAGTATATCTAGAGTGGCACAACTATAAAGGTAAAGACTCTTCTAATACCTTAGAGGATCATAATAATTGGATTAATCATTTACATGATTGGATTAGATTACAAAATATCAAAAAATCACAGTATAGCATTTGGACGTCAGAACAAGAAGATAATGACGATTATATAACACTAGAGAATTTTTTAAACAACCAAGAAACCCAGATAACTATGACAAAATTTCTTAAACAATCCGCCACAGATTGGATAAGAGTTGGATTACTATATTCAAAAGAGCAAATAGCTGAGCTAGATCCAGCGGAAGAAATATTAAAAGGAATAAGTGAATTAAAATGGTTATATGAAAAAACTGATAGAAGAAACTTTAAGCGATACTGGCTATATAATACATATTATTCACAAAATACATCAGTGTGGAAAGAATCCCAAAAAAATAGCTATGCTGCAATGCAATATGAAAAAGGAAAAGAAAATCAGGCATCAATAACTAGGAATGTTAGTCTAGCAAAACAAATTTCAAAAGGAGATATAGTTGTAGCTTATACTGGGGAAAAGGGATTTCTTGGTTATGGGGAGGTAATAAGGAACTTTTATAACGAGGAAAACCCATCTAAATATTTAAGTGTGAATGGGGGTGCCTGGAAACAAAGAATAGGAGTAAGTTGGAGTTTCTCCCTAGAACAACCTGTTAGGTATAAAGAAAATGATTTTTTATTAAGTTTAGGCATACAGAACAAGGCTGCTTTGAGTTCCAATACGATATTAGAAATTCCTGAGAAGGGTTTTAACTTTGTGGAAAATTTAATGCTTGGGAATAAAATAAAGGACTACCAAAATGGATATATAAATCTCTCACAAGAAGAAATTGTTTCCCACATACATAATTACATCTCTATGAAGGGATTTTTCTACAGGATTGAAGAGATAAAAAACTTATTTTTATCCCTTAGAACAAAACCTTTTGTTATTATATCTGGCACTGGCAAAACAAAAATTGTCGAATTGTTTGCTGAAAGCTTAGGTGCAACGGATGATAATGGTCGTTACAAACTTATACCTGTACGTCCTGACTGGAGCGATGGGTCAGATTTGCTTGGCTACGTAGATATAAAAGGAGACTTCCAGCCTGGGCCTTTAACAAAAATAATACAGAATGCCTCTAATGACAAAGATAATCCATACTTTGTTGTGTTAGATGAGATGAATTTAGCAAGGGTAGAGTATTATTTCAGTGACTTTTTAAGTGTTATGGAAAGTAGAAAGTGGGAAGAAGGAGAAATTGTCACTACAGCTATATTGCCTGAAGAACAACTACAAGATAGACTAAATATTCCACCAAACTTATACATTATCGGTACAGTAAACATGGACGAGACTACACACCCATTTAGTAAAAAAGTGTTAGATCGTGCAAACACAATTGAATTTAATGAAGTGAAGTTAGACCACTTTTTGTTTCCAGATAGTAATGACGAGGCGCAACCTAAGCTTCTAAATAATGAACGAATCCAGTCACAGTTTTTATATTTGAAGGATGCTTATAGTAAACATAAAAGTATTATTCATGATGTTACCGAAAGACTGATTGAAATTAATGAATTGTTATCACCAATTCAGGCGCATATTGGCTATAGGGTCCGAGATGAAATTTGCTTTTATTTAATTTATAGCAGGTACCTAATGAAGTTTGATAAAGCCTTTGATTATCAGTTGCATCAGAAGATCTTACCACGAATTACAGCTAGTGAAACACAGGCATTTGAAGTGCTCAAGGGACTATATCAATTTTGTACCAGTCACCAATTTGAAGAAATTGAACCTGATAACCAAGCAGAAGTTATTAAAAATGCTAAATATCCTAAGTCAGCCAAGAAAATTCATGAAATGTTGGGGAGGGGACAATCAGATGGCTTTACTTCCTTCTGGATCGGGTAATGATGATGCAGAATTAGTTGTTATTGAGACGGATGACTTTTATTTATACATTAAAGGAAAACCCTATCATGAACGGTATAAGGGCTTGCGAAACTATCAAATGATTCAATCAGATGAAACAATGAACATGAGCGTTTCTGGTGAAAACATTAAAACTACGTTAGTTTATGATTTAAAGAAGGGGAAGTTAAATAATCTTACAGAAGTTCCGCCTATCTTTTTCGAGAATCGAGTTTATCAGTTAGTTGTAACACCAAAAAATGGGCAGGAATTGTCCTTTTACCATGAACAACCTAGTTTGCAAAAAGCAGTCACTACAGTCGGTAGCCATCCTCACCAACTCCTTATGGGTAATCTAAAATTTCAAAATGAAGTTGGATATTCCACTTTTGAAATTCATGAAGAAGATAGAATTTTGTTGAAAGTGACCATGGAGATATTCCCGGTTAAACTGAATTATAAACAGGACTATAAGAAATTGTTAGATGAGGTTAATGAAGAAGTATATAACCTTGCATTTCATTTTATTAAAAAGACATTTTTAGGATCTACTACTTCCTTTACTTCACAGCCCTCTTGGTCTGAATTTTATCGATTATTTAATGCTCACTTTAAACGACTAATAAAGTCGATTAATGTAATTGAAAGACAACCGCATCATCATTTGGAAACAACTTATAGAAGAGTTCGTGGAGACCAATTAAAAAAAGTAGATTCAACTGGACGGAATTTTCTAAGGAAGCATGCTCAGTTATTTCAACAAGTACACAATGGTATTAAACTTAGTAAGCAAAACGTGATGCCAAGCCATGGACTAAATGTAAAGAAACAACTATCATATGATACATTGGAAAATCAGTTTGTGAAGTGGATGATGAAGCGATTAGTTAATAAGCTAGAACATCTTCAGAAAACTATCCAAGCTTCAAATCATCCTTATCAACAAGCTATGAATGAAGATTTATTAACTAAAATAAATGAGATGAAATTTGAACTTGATAGAAGAATTAAGTCATCGTTCTGGCGTCAGATAAGTCAGTTAAAACGCTCTGTTATGAGTTTAGTGATGCAAATGGCTCCAGGGTACCGTGACGCGTACCAAATTTATTTAACAGTATCCCGTGGACTTATTCTTCATGGTCAACTATATAACATGTTTGTTAAAGACGTAGCCACACTTTATGAATATTGGACGTTTATTAAATTAGGACAAATACTAGGTTTCAAATATCCTATGATTAGTCAGGATATTATTAAGGTTAGACGTGATGGTCTGTTTGTCCAGCTTGATCAATCTGCATCAGCAAAGAGAGTATTTAAACACCCCATTACGAATGAAAAGATTACCTTACACTTTCAAAAGGTTGACCAAAATTTGCCTACAGTTTCCCAAAAGCCTGATTCCATGCTAGGCATTGAAAAAAGGGGGAAAGACTATTCTTACCACTACATTTTTGACGCAAAGTACCGTATAGATTTTGCAACAGAAGGTAGTTACTATAAAAACAGATATAAACAACCTGGCCCTTTGGAAGAAGATATTAATACAATGCACCGATATAGAGATGCACTTGTATCAAGGGAGGATGGGCCGTTTGAGCGGTATGCATTTGGTGCATATGTTTTATTCCCCTGGTTTGGTGAGGAGGAATACAAAACGCATCATTTTTATAAAAGTATTAATGATGTAAACATTGGTGGATTTCCTTTTCTTCCTAACAGTACTCGATTGGTTGAGCAGTTTATTGAAAGGTTAATAGAAAAAAGCCCAGAGGAATTACAAGAAGAAGGGCTGCTTCCCAAAGGTACATTACAGGAATGGCAATCCTCATCAGAGGAAAAAGTATTGATAGGAAAAGTAGAAAATAAGGACGTATATCAGGATTTTATTCAGAATAAAAGATTTATAATACCATTGTCGTATCTTAAAAGTGGCTGGCAGGAAGCACGATATGTAGGGCTATATCTTCCTAAAAAGAAGTTTAGAGAACAAGCGGGGGTTTCACAGCTTGATACTGTTGAAAAGGTGGATTTCATTAAAAAGGAACTAGATCTTGGTGAGGATACAGTTGACTATGCTGTTATTAAAATTAAGGCATGGGAATCAATTGAAAAGACGATTAAACCAGTGAACTATGGTATAAAACACTATATGATGACTACTCTAGCTAATGTTCGAGAAGCTAGGGAATTACCGGAATTATTTATGAGAACACCTGAAGAAATAAAATTATGGAAAATGTTGAGAAGGATATCTTCCCAAGTAACCGTTGAACTTAATGATCTGTACTTGGATAAGGCTAGAAAGGTTCAGTACTTTAATATTCTTGGAATGAAATTTAAGTTAACAGATGATAAAAAACTAGAAATAAACGGAGATAATATTGTTGAAATAATTTCAATGAATGAATTAATGAAGAATCCTTCGGGCGTGTTCAGACAGATTATTGAAATGGTTTAACATTAAGCACATTTCAATCGAAACAAGTAAGTTGTTTGGAGTCTGGTCCAAGTTTTATCAGATCCTGTAAAACTGAGTTTGGACCACACGATGAAATAAAAGAATACATACAAAAGAATGATGTTATATCAGCTAATCAACCCACATAACCCGATGTTGTGTTGGATTTGTCTTCGATTGTACAATATATAAGTAACAATGACCCATTAATGGAGGTAATTCAATATGTCGGGCAAAAAAATGAATGAACGTAATCAAAACATGCTTAAATCAAAGAAAATTACTAAGTGGGAAGGGGAAACCAGAGAACAAAAACGCCATAAATCCATGTTAGAAAAAGTTAAGCAATGGGAAAAAGAAGGATATCATTGTTGAAATAAATCGCTGCACAAAAATATAGAATAATAGATTTATATCTTAAAGGATGGACCTGGGTGCGGGTTCATTCTTTTTTATATTAAAAGGTCAGGTTTAGGCGGTTAATGTATCAAACGTCAAGTTAATGTGAATTCTGATGTTGAGGTGTTGACATTGGATACATTTGGGATGCTTGCTTTCTTATTAATATTTATTGTTATTCCGCTTTATTATACTATTTCACTTATTAGAGATCCTTCCCCGGTTAGCGTTGAAGTGCCGGTTGATTATGAAAGAATGAAATGTGAAAGCCCCATAGAGTACCGATTATATGATGCTCTGACTTTTAGAGGGCATGATGTAAAAACACAGGTACCTTGTGGGAAATATAGAATAGATTTGACGTTACCAGTATTTAACCTAGCTATTGAATGTGATGGTAAAGCGTTCCATTCAACACCTGCTCAAAAAGCGCACGACAGAAGAAAAAATAATTACTTGAGAAAACATGGCTGGAGTGTTCTCAGGTTCTCAGGAAGCAGAATAAATAAAAGCATGCCTAAAGTTATAAGCGCCATTGAGGAAAAGATAAATACTGATTAATAGTAAAGTATGGTTAATGGCCATTGAAATGTACCGTCCTATTCTATAAATAGTAATTACTTATTTTGAAGGATGTTTTCTTTCATAGGATGTCATTTTCAATGGTAAATTTTCAGTTAGAAAAATAACTTCAGCCACCTGTCCGGTCTACTGAAAAAATGATGGATTTAAAAATTTAATTTCCACCTTCACTTAGCATCTTGAATATACGAAGACTCCTCGAAAAAGGAAAGCACTTTTTCTTCGTGCGATGCCTATTCAGGGGAGCTTTCCTTGTCCTGCGGGAAGTGAGAGATCGGCGAGACCCCGGAGGACGGCAGTTAATGAGGCCCGACTAAAACCGCCCTTTGCGGGCAACGTCGGCTACCCCTTGTCGGGGCAAGGAGACTCGACACTCGCACGCGGAAAGCGAAGTATATTCAAGATGCGGTGAAAGATCCACACATTTTGTGCTATAGTTAACTTTTTCAGTGACCTGGGACAATAAACCTGTCCCTCCGTCCCACAAACTTTGTATAATCTCAGACATTTCAGCAAAGGATATAGTAGAGGTTTCATTCATTGGTCTATAGCCAAGCGGTAAGGCATCGGGTTTTGATCCCGTGATTCGTTGGTTCGAATCCAGCTAGACCAGTTACATAAGTAGTTATTCGGAGGTGAGATTACCATGAAAAAGAGGTTATTCACTGAACATGGTGAGGAAGTAAGGCCGACAACAAGATCGAAGGACGAACAGAAATTAAATCCCGTGGATGTCGCGGAAAGTAAACGGGCTGAATGGGAAAGGCAGCAGGAAGCTAAGGACTAACGGGTATTGTTACCAATTACAGTCCTTGGTTTATTTGGGCCGTCCTTACGGTTCATTCTATCAGCATCATAATTTCTCAACACCAATATTACACGAAAAAGGGGGGCCTCCACCATGAATTTAGCGGAATACCTAGTCATTATTGGATTTGTCATTTTAGTAGTGGCTATTCTAGCCGTAGTGATTACCGTACTAGTGTTACTGTCATCTGATCGCAAGCAGAAGCAGCATCCGATATTACGCAACTTCCCTGTGCTTGGCAGGGTGAGATATTTTTTGGAAAAGATTGGCCCAGAAATGAGGCAATACTGGTTTAACAGTGACACGGAGGGAAAGCCATTTTCCCGGGTGGAATATGAAAATGTGATCAAGAGTGCAAAATACCAGCGGGAAGTTTTAGGATTTGGTTCTGAACGTAACTTTGACCAGGAAGGCTACTATATTGCCAATACCATGTTTCCAAAACAAACCGAGGAAATGAAAATGGACAGGGATACGAAAATAAATACCAAGAAATATATTTTATTAAGGGATTCTCTGTTTGGGCAAAGGAAGGAAAAGTGGGAGGACAGCAATACACTTGCTTATTTATTGCATGATGATGATGCAGTGGTGATTGGACCGAATACGAGGCATCCTTTTGTTGTCAAAAGTCTGGTCGGCCAATCCGCCATGAGTTTCGGGGCATTGGGTGATCGTGCGATAACAGCACTCTCGGAAGGTTTAGGGATTGCGAAGGGAACATGGATGAACACTGGTGAGGGCGGATTATCGCCGTATCACTTGAAGGGCGACGTGGATATTTTTCAGCAAATCGGTTCGGGTCTCTTCGGATTTCGCGACGAGGATGGAAATTTCGACTGGGATGAATTAAAAAGGAAAAGTGATATGGGCCGGATTAAAGCGTTTGAACTCAAATTGGCTCAAGGGGCGAAACAGCGTGGTGGCCATGTGGATGCGGAGAAAGTGACCCCGGAAATCGCTGATATTCGGAAGGTGAAAGCCTATCATTCCATTGAGAGTCCAAACCGCTTTAACCAGTTTACCGACGTGCCTTCGCTGCTTGATTTTATTGAGCGCATTCGTGAGCATACAGGCAGACCCGTTGGCATAAAAGTGGTCGTCGGTCGTAATAATAGTATCGTTGAGCTTGCGAAATATATGAAGGAAACCGGGAAGGGACCTGATCATATTACCGTTGATGGCGGGGAAGGCGGAACAGGCGCTTCCTACCAGGAGCTAATGGAAAGCGTTGGATTGCCCATCAAATCAGCGCTGCCAATTGTCGATGCCACCCTGCGTCATTATGGTGTTCGGGATCGCGTGAAAATCATTGCGTCTGGAAAATTGGAAACACCTGATAAGGTTGCCGTAGCAATCGCCATGGGAGCCGATCTTGTCAATATCGCCCGCGGATTTATGTTCTCTGTTGGTTGTATACAAACGCTAAAGTGTCATTCGAATGCATGTCCAGTAGGCGTGGCAACAACCGATCCAGAACTGCAAAACGCACTTGTTATCGATGAGAAAAAATATCGTGTTGCGAATTATCTTCTTACGATGAGAAAAGGTCTTTTCCGGGTCGCAGCTGCTGTCGGAATCGACTCTCCTGTTCATTTAAAACCGGAACATATTGTATTTAAGGATGGGCAAGGAGTTACCCGCTCACTCGATGAAGTGTATGACGCCATTGAAAAACAAGTGAAAACTGGAATTCAGCGACTTGATCAACTATCCACGGATCTTTCACAGGAAATGTAATCCTTGCAGCATGACCAAATCGCAAATGGGATTTGGTCACCTTAAAAAAATAGTATGGAACGAAAGAAAACATCATTTTTCTTTATGGTTGGCTACTTGTGTCACCAAGGAAAAGGATGTTTTTTTCATTGATAAAAAATTTTTTAAATTATTTTCAACTTTTATGCCCCCTAATGACCCCTTACTTACGATTATACATAATAGAGGGTGATATTACCTGATTCATTCCGGTAGACTTCACTTTCATCTTGTAGAAGGGGGTTTTTTGCATGGAAAGGCAGACAATGACGGTGAAAGAGGTTGCGGATTTTCTTGGGGTGCATACGGATACGATATATGCATTGGTGAAAGAAAAGCAGATTCCGCACCTGAAGATTGGGACGCGCATTTTGTTTACAAAAGAATCAATTAGCCTGTGGATTCAGGATCAAGAGTATTCCAGCCTGCGTATTTAATATACGTGGGTTTGTTGTGCTTTCAGTTATCAACTATTTTACATACCGGAGAGGGAAATGATGATGAATTATATTAAAGAGTTGAATGCGTTTAGGGACAGGTTACTTATGAATGAGCTTACGGCTGGGGCAATTGTTTTATGGTATACACTGATGAGCATGAATAATGCTGCTGGGTGGAAAAAACAGTTCAATGCGCCGAATGCGGTTGTTGGACAATTATCAGGCTTATCGAAGCAGGGGATTTTGGATGCGCGGAAGATCCTTATGGAGGAAGGGCTGATTACGTGTGAAAATGGCAAAAGAGGGAAGGCGCCGATCTATGAATTGATTTCCCTTTTGCCAAATGCTGACCGAGTTCTTGACCGATCAACAGACCATTCGCTTGACCAATTATCAGACCAATCAGCAGGCCAATTCACGGACCAATTACTTGACCAATTACAAGACCAATCCGTGGACCAATCACCAGGCGAATCCTTGACCATACCTAAACAGAAAGAGAAACAAGAGAGAAGAGAAGAAGAAACACGCGAGGACAACCTTGTTTCCATTTACGAGAAAAACATCGGCAAGCTTAACCCGCTTACAAAGACTGATTTGCTGCAATGGTGCCGGAGACTTGGAGAAGATGTGGTGCTCGAGGGGATTAAGCTGATGGTGAAGCATGATGGGCGGACGTTTCGCTATTTGGAGAAAATTTTGCAGGAGTGGGCGGGGGCTAATGTGAAGTCACTGGATGATGTCTGGAAATATGAACAGCAGAAAATGATGCGGGATAATACGATTCCCTTTCGAAAGCAGCCGGCAGCGGGTAAGCGGTCGGTGTTCGATGAATTACGAGCGGAGGCAGGGCTATGAATCAACAAGAGGCCATTCACGTACTGGAAACGATCGGTGATATTTACCCGAAGTTCGAGGTGTCCAAACAGAAGGCGCACTTGCTGATTCAACAGCTGATTCAAATGGATTACGACCTCGTGATGGAGAAGCTTTCCGCCTATGTTGGGGCCCATGCCTTTGCACCGACACTTGCGGAAATTGCTGCGTACCCGCCTGTCTGTAACGATCATCTGGAAAATATCACTAGATGGCGGGCCGAAGCGGCTACTGTTCCAACCGAAGTGAAGCGGGCATTCCACCAGAAGCTGACAAAATTATTAAAGGACAAGACGAATCATGGGCTTAGCTAACTTCGACGCAGAGATTTCTGTATTAGGGTCGTTGCTTTTGGAGGGGTCACTTTTTACTGATCTGGAACTGCAGGTGGAACATTTTTATCATGCGGAACATCAAGTGATTTTTCGTGCTATGAAGCAGGTCGCCGGTGCGGGGGATAACATTGATTTGGTTTCTGTTGTAACGGTGTTGGGCGAGTCGCTTGCTGCAGTTGGGGGATCGAGCAGGTTAGTAGAAATGGCGGAATCTGTACCTAGTCTGGAACGTGTGAAGCTGTACGAACGGCTGATTTTCGATGCGTACCGAAATCGAATGTCCAGGTCCAGTGCCTTGCAGTTTGCGGAAAATCCTACTGATGAAGCGCTTGACCTTTTGATTAGCCAATTGACGGAATACCGTGAGCTTGGTGTGCGTCAGCAGGACAAAACGGCGTATGACTATCTGCTCGAAATCACCGATGACATGTGCTTCCCGACCGATGAACAATCGGGATTCTGCACGTCCTTTCATGATCTGGACGATATGACAGGCGGCCTGCAGCGTGGCGAATTGATTATTGTTGCGGCACGGCCATCGGTAGGGAAGACGGCATTTGCACTGAATATGGCAGCTGGTCATGCCAAAAATGGTGGTACATCGTTGATTTTCAGTTTGGAGATGGGCACGAAGCAATTGCTGCAGCGAATGGTCTCAGCGGAAGAGACTATTAACAGTCAGAAATGGCGCAACATGATTTTTTCCGAACAGGATTATGCGCATGCGTTACAGGCAATTGGCGCCATTTCCACCTGGGACCTGCATCTGTACGATAACGTCCGGACTGTGGCGACAATCCGGTCAACAGTCCGAAAAGCAGTTCGTGAACATCCAGGTGGCCGTCACGCCGTATTCATTGACTATTTACAGCTGATGACCCCGTCAAATAAACACGAGCGCCGGGATTTGGAGATTGGGGAAATAACGCGTGAGCTGAAGCTGCTTGCAGTGGAGCTGGACATTCCAATCGTATTGCTGTCGCAGCTCTCACGGGGCGTTGAATCACGGCAAAATAAACGCCCGCTCATGTCAGATTTGCGAGAGTCAGGCAATATCGAGCAGGATGCGGATGTTATTTCCTTTTTGTACCGGGACGATTACTACAGTCTGGAACCCAGCAAAACAATAGAGGTAATAGTGGCTAAGCAGCGAAATGGCCCGACTGGAACGGTGCGGTTGAATTTTGATAAATCGTATGGGAGGTTTGAGAATGTGGTGGGGTGAATGATGGAGTTGGAATAAGGTTGATGATTTATTAGAAAATCCTGCTTTTTGCCAAGAGCTAATGGTGAAAGCCTTAGATTTTTTTATATTTTATACCAATAAAGATTTAACTACTTATGGGCAATATATAAGCTAAATCTATCTCGTAAATCTCCTAAGATTTCTTGTGGCACTTCCCTGACCTTGATATCCCTACCTGGGAAAAGTAGCCAATTTGTTATTTCGGAAAGGATGGTATTTTTTGAACTGGGCAATCGCTTTTGGACCAAGTTCAAGGACAAGCTTGGTTACTTCTTCTTGTTTACTTAGTTTTTCTAAAATCTTTTTCTTACTTAATCTTTTTTTGGTGGGTAGGGTTTGACATCGATGAGATGGTCAACAGGAAAAATCTGATTTTCTTCTTGCTTTAAGTTATAGCCTTGAATCAACCAAAGGCTTTTTTCACGATAGAGGTGCAAGAGATAAATTGGATAAGATCTTATTACCTTCTCTTCGTTGATCATAAGTAGCAAATTGCGATCCAAAAGAAGGGTTTGAATAAGTTTCTCTAATATAGGATGAGGTAAATCTGAAAGCTCAAGTAGGTCAGGATTATTAGGGTTTGTCCATTCAAAAAGCAAGATTTGATTTAAAAGAACAAGGTCATCTTGCTGGTTTTGTGAGATGAGGCCAAGTAATTTTTCAGCTAAGGACTGACGGCTTTTTAGATAAGTAAGTTGTTGATTTCGTGTCGCTATAAAGGCAATAAATAGAGCTTTAATCTCATTGTCGGTGAAGCGAACAGTGGGCAGGACGAAGTTGTTCATGACAAAATAACCCCCGTCCCTTCCAACTTCAGGGACAAGCGGCATACCCATGGCTTCAATTTCTCTGATATCTCTAATAGCCGTCGAACGGGAAATGTTAAATTCCCGCATAATTTCGGAAATTGTAAAGTGGGAGCGGTTGTTGATATACCGCATGATAATATTAATCCGTTCAACTTTTTTCATCGGAACCTCCTAAACAGTATCATTTTTTGACATGATTTAAGGTTATTATATACGTATCAAGAGAAAAGACAAATCATTTGATAAATTTTTAAAAAAGGAAGGTTTTGAACATGGCAGATTATAACTTAGAAGAAAAAGACAGCTTTACCGTTTTAGGTATTGGAACAGAGCTTCAGAGTGATTACACAGACTATGCTGGCATTAACAAGGAAAAGGCAGATTTTTGGCAGGCTATCAATCAGAATGGAGGGATTGATCTGTTAAAAGCTGTCGCCACAAATGACTACATTTTTGTTGTGAACGAAGCGGTAAATAACAAGATGATGCATTATGCTGGTGTTATGACAGAGGAATCGATACCAGAAGCATCGAGGCTTATCCAATTCCCTAAGGGGGAATATCTCGTTGTTAAAGGGGAAGGTAATTCGGCTGAAGAGTTAAGTAACACGCTTACTGGCACAGCCTTTGGTGAAGTCTTGCAGGAAGTAAATAATGTTGCCTATGTTGGTGGACCAAATGCAGCTGTTGTGATGGGGCAACAAAACGGCCTCCTATATGGTGAAATGTGGATTCCTGTTGTTAGGAAATAAAGGGATGTGTCCATTTAGGAGTTAATCATTCGGAAAGTGTGCAACCTTGAATAAGTTTTCACTTGAAACAATGATGAGGAGGAATCAAATGAGCAAGGTTATTGGTACGGAAACAACCGCGAAGGTAGAAACCCCGCTCCAAGGAAAAATGATTGCTTATTGGTTAGTCACATTACTACTCGCAGGATCGATTACATTAAGTGGTATCGGGCAACTGATGCGAGTTGGGGGAAACATTGAGTTAGTGACGAATATCGGTTACCCATTATACATCACGACTATTCTCGGGACTTGGAAAATACTTGGAGTCATCGCTATCGTCGTGCCACGTTTTCCTCGACTTAAGGAATGGGCTCATGCTGGTCTCTTTTTTTTAATGACCGGTGCGGCTTTGTCTCATGCGTTTGCTGATGATTATGGTGATTACGGATTTCATTTTATCCTTCCACTTTTCTACGCTGCACTCAATATCGCTTCATGGTCGCTGCGTTCGAAGAGCCGCAAACTGTAAAGAAGGATGGATTTTTGGTAAATTTGGCTTCTTGTTGTTTGAAAATAAAAGGGAGGGATGGAAGTGTCCTATATCGTTGATTTTAAAAATGTGTCTACAGTTGGTTTAGAGTGTTCACCTGCGGCAGAAGCGCTTGCTGGTTTACGTGCAAATGAAGGACGTTACTTTATGAACAAATACAAACATCAATTTACGGTTGTCCCAGCTAGCGAAAGCCAGGAGACCCTTGATTATGTAAAACAGATTTTGAAAGAAGAACGTGATATTGATTTTACTGCCAAACCTATAGAAACATCGCGTTTTCAAGTGGAAAATATCAAATTTGCCTACGTCTTTTATGAGGATGGTCTAGGAGTCAACGTCATGTATACGGTTGATGACCCTAAGAAGCGAGCTGTTGGTTTTAAGCTTTCTGAGGGGATGGAGGTACCAAAGGAGTTAGAAGGGAAATTTAAATTTGCTAGGCAGAAGTCTAAACTAGCCGGAACAATTCGGGGATCGTTTTTTGTAATTAAAAGAGAATATTAAAGTAAGCCATTTTCTAGTGAGTTTGGCGATAGCAAGGGTAACTAAATTAACAAGAAAAGATAAATGGTTTATTCAATCATCGGGCGCTTATCTTGAATAAAGTTAGACGCCCGTCTTGCGTATTAGGGCCATATTGTGGAACAAGATCTTTTTAAAAAACGGAATCTTTAATCGGAATGGGAAATTATCTGCAAAAATTGCTTTGACTATATCGAACCAATCGTTTAAACTTGTTCTGCTCCATGAAATCTGTTATCCAGTTCTCCATGCGTTACCTCCATGATTTATGAATGTCCATTACTAAGTATAGAAGAGAAGCAATCAGGATATGCTATCAAATTTATATCTTGAAAAAGATTGCAATACAATTATTGCATCTTCCACTCGCATTTCATAATTAATTTACTTTCTTTATATTCCGCGATAAGGTTTCCATTCATTTTCTGCATAAGTCCCTTAGCGATAGATAACCCTAGTCCTGTACCTTGACTGGATCGTGTTTGATCGGCTGTGTAAAACCGATTGAATAGCATATCTAAATCATTTCTATCCAACTGATTCGCATCATTACTTATTGTCATTATAACTTTTGAATCACCCTGTACAAGACTAATCGACACATTACCACTCGCGTGTTTAATCGCATTGTTGATAAGGTTTTCCATAACTCTTTTTACGGCTGACTCATCTGCGATAATACTAATCTTCTCTTTTGGCAGCATAATAATTGGTTTTAAATCACGTTCAGTAAACTGGTCATAAAATTCCATGAGCACTTCTGAAACCACGTTATTCATTTTTATCGTTTCAAGCTTTAAATAATGATCGACAGATTCGATAATCGACAACTCAAAAAAATCGTTTAACAACACTTGTAAGCGTTTCGTCCGATCCTTAATGATCGCAACATATTCTTCTCTTTCTTCAGGTGTAACATCTTTCGCTTCTAATAGTTGAATATACCCAAAAATGGATGTCAAAGGGGTACGGATATCATGGGATATATTTGCTACTGCTTGTTTCAACTCCATTTCCGTTCTTCTTTTATCAGCATTTGCTTGAACAATTAAATCAATTTGTCGATTAACACCTACCGAAAGTGCTTCAATATCCTTATCAAAAAATGTAATATCAACTTTCTTTTCAGTATTATGATAATTATAGTTCTCTAGTTGTTTTGTAATACTTTTCATTTCTTTTTTTACTAGATAATAACGGATGAGAAAGATGACTGCTAATAGAGCCGAAATAACGCTTATATAAATCATGTTTCTCACCCGCTTTCTTATTTTATTTCTTTTTTACGAAATACGAAACTGCCAAGAATTCCAAAACCAATATAGGTTAGAACTGGCACAATAACATGTTTAGTTTCTATTTCCAGCTGACTAATTTCTAGAAACAGCTTAAACACTGAATGATTGAATACAGGCTCCACTATTGCTATTTTCGTAGCCAATACATAAAAAAGGGTATCAAATAGCAGGAAAAATATAATTAAAAACCCAATTGCTTTCCCACTATCTGTCAGCATAATTGCGAACAATGCCATAATCGATGAAAATGCTGCAGCATAAAGAATCAGTAGCCCAAGCGTTTGTCCAAAATAAGTAGCATCTATACCTTTGGGCATTTCGCCAAAACCGTATAGTAACGTTCCGGTACCTGTCGCAACAATAGGGAATATTAATGAAATGATGATGGACCCGAATGAAAATACGAATAATTTTGACCAAAAAATTTTCATTCGGCTATTACCAGTAGCCGTAAGACTTTTCATCGTTCCTATGGAATATTCACTTGAAATAAAAAATCCAGCAAGAATACAGGGAGCTATTTTCGTAATGTAGTTATTACCTGCAAACGACCCAAGATATACTTCCATCCCACTATTTAAATTTGGATCATGATCAAGGTATTCTAACACTGTCCAACCGATAGCTGACAGGAATAAAATGATAATTACTGTCCAAAAAGATCGGTCTCTGCGCAATTTAAATAATTCGGCTTTCATTAAATTACCCATGTTGCACACCCCCAATCAACTTGGTGAAATAGCCTTCTAAGTCTTCACCCATTGGCATGAATTGCTCGATGACTAATCCCGTAGATGACAGGACTGTTGACACTTTACCTGGTTGATCAACATAGTTATATAACTTAATGGTACCATCTTGCATCACCTCAAAATTGGTGGTAGCAAGTTCATTTTCAATCGTTACTGCTGCTTTATCCGTATTATCAACTTTTATATGCAGATATTGTTGACATTTTTCATGTAACGCATTCGCTGTTAACTCCTCCAACAGCACCCCTTTATGGATAATCCCATAATGAGTCGCAAGCAAATGAAGCTCACTTAAGATATGACTTGATATTAAAATTGTAATTCCATTTTCACGGTTGAGTCTTAACAAAAGATCCCGCATTTCAACTACACCCATTGGATCCAGCCCATTAGTTGGTTCATCGAGAATTAAGAATTCCGGATCACCTAACAAGGCAATGGCAAGCCCAAGTCGTTGTTTCATCCCTAGCGAAAAGTTCTTTGCTTTCTTTGTGCCTGTACCTTCTAATCCTACAAGCGCGAGGGTTTTTTGGATAGATTCTTTTCCTGGAATTCCCTTTAGAAGCCGTTGACTTTCTAAGTTCTCGCTAGCACTCATATTTGGAAATAATGCTGGGCCTTCTATGATTGTACCAATTCGTTTCCTTGTTTGAATCAGTTTATCCCCACTACTTTCACCGAATAACTCGACGGACCCATTCGTGGGAAAAGCAAGTCCCATAGCAAGTTTTATTAATGTTGATTTCCCTGCCCCATTTTGGCCGATAAAACCATAAATAGAACCCTTTCGTATGGAAAGGTCCACTTTATTCAAAGCGAATTGACTTTTATATTTCTTCGTTAAATTAGTTGTTTTAAGAACATAATCGTCCATTACCATTTACCTCCCTCATGTGATAGTTCAATTATAAAAACGAAAACATAAGAAAGGCTTAAGACAATTCTTAAGAAAACCTTAAGTTTTAAGTCGGTATCCCATTCCCCAAATTGTTTCAATATATTCTTCCTGCGGATTAGCCTTGGCCAGCTTATTCCTTAGGTTACTCATATGAACATTCATTGTATTATCATCCCCATGAAAATCCTCATGCCAAACGCTTTCAAACAAATTAGCTTTCGTAAATACCTTTTTAGGAGAGGATAAAAGGATAACTAGAATAGCATATTCGCGTGCTGTCAGCGTTACCTCTTTACCGTTTACTTCCGCCGTCTTAGACTCTGTATCCACACAAATATCCTTGTGTCTTAATTCCTTCTTTGCTTGGGATTCGATATTTCGGCGACGGTATCGTCTTAGGTGCGAATCAATTCTTGCCGACACTTCATCAATATCAAACGGCTTCGTTATGTAATCATCTGCACCTGTTCGTAATGCATCAATCTTCGTCTGTTTCTCTAGTTTTGCCGAGATGATAATGACAGGAACTGCTTTTTGTTCAACAGTTTTCGCGAGGATCTCTTCTCCCGTCATACCTGGAAGCATTAAATCCAGTAAGACCATATCCCAATCTTGTTTTTCCATATGGATCATTGCCTCGGTTCCTGAATAGGCGGATTGTGGGGTATAACCACTTTTACGTATGATGTTACATAACAATTGATTGATATCATTATCATCTTCAACTACTAAAATATTGATTGGATCATCCATTTTATCTACACCTTATTTGTTGTCTTTTATACTTATAGCATATCATTTTACTCATATTTATTAAGTACTTTTTTAATCGATTGATTCAGTTTACTCAAATTGATCTTTTCTACTTTTTTATTTTTTAGATCGTACTTTTGTTTTAATTCAATGGTTCGACGAACACTTTCATTGATTCTTCCCTCCGATATTTCACCTTTTTTAACAGCTGCATCACCAATATTAAAGTTGTTTGTTATTGGTCATATCATCCGTGATCTCAACTCCGGTAAAATTAAGATTTGTGCGGCAAATAGATAATCTGTTTTATTTCAATTACGAAGGTTTTACGTTTCTAAGGATTACCGAAGAAAAGGTCTTTGGACTGGTAGGTTTTTGCCATCAGTCTATTTTTATTTCATTAGGGTCTAATCTACTGATACTAAATCGATTTTCTATAAAATCAGGCTTTCCGATGTCTCATATGACTTATCCCAAAGGCCTTATCGTTGTGAAGTCTTCCATTTTTAACGTCACAAGCTATTTAGAGTTGTAAATCTGCATTTTCGGGACGGGACCCCAATAAGGAATGGCGCCAACATGGCATACAAGAGCCAGATTATTGAATAAGAACATGAAACCTTTTAAGTATTTAAACGTAAAAAATGTCTTAGGGTAAAGTAATTTATTGAAAGGATGTTTCAACATTGTACGAATACAGATTTTATAACACTATTTCCACAAAACCTTCCTCTATTTATGATGAGAACGCTAAAACGATAGGGACTATCACAAAAAAATATTCTAACCCATTACAAAAAGTATTAGATATTTTGCTAAAAGGTCGATACTTTGTAAATTACGAATTAGAAAGTAAAGACCATCAAGTGGTGTTCAAATCTAAGAAGGAACCTAACCCATTTAAAAGAAGGCAATATTACATTAATTATAATAAAGATAATACTGATTATTATGTTCACCTGGAAGATAAAAAAAACTTTGGTGTAGGACAATACACTACTTTTCAATTTAACAAGGAAACATATGAATTGGAACAAAGCTTTACAGATTGGGCTAAAATTACAAAGAATGGTGTTATTCTTGCGGAATGGAAATCAAATCTCAAACCTCCATTCAAAGCCTATTTTAATTTAACCGACCAAGAATATGAAGATAAAATGTTATTTTTTATTGGCATTTTTCATACATACCTTCACGCAGCATAAAATCTGTGAAGGATTACACTTAAACTAATACCAGCCAATGGTTGAAAGGACAATTCCGTTAACGGGCGCAGTAATCTAAGAAGGCGTCTATTTAAAAAGGGCACATAATTTGTTTGGGCGTTCTAATTCTGGATGAATGAATATAGGTGTACAATAGTGATGTTAGCTTATAATCATTAGAAGGAGAGATGCTTAGATGGGACGACTTGAAAATAAAGTAGCGCTTATTACTGGAAGTGGAAGCGGAATCGGGAAAAAAATCGCCTCCGCATATGCAAAAGAGGGAGCAAAGGTCGTTATTGCAGATTTTGCTGAGGAAGCGATGAATAATACTGTAACGGAACTAACAGATGCTGGTTATGAAGCTATCGGCGTGAAAGCGAATGTTGCTGTCAACGCTGAAGTAGAGCATATGATTGATGAGGCGATTGAAAAGTTTGGACGGGTGGATATTCTAGTAAACAATGCTGGGGTCGGTGATAATATGCAATCGGCTGCCAATGTTCAAGATGATACATGGAATCGGGTCATGGGCATCAACTTGAATGGTGTTATGTATACCATACGAAAAATAATTCCTCACTTTCAGGACATTGGTGAAGGAACAATTGTTAATATGGCATCAATTACAGGCCTTACCGGTGGTCGTGGTGGACTAGCATATACAGCAGTCAAACATGCCGTGGTCGGAATGACAAAAAACGTAGCATCGCATTATGGACCACATAATATTCGTTGTAACGCTATTGCGCCAGCACAAGTGCAAACCGGATTTGCTTCGTCTATGGAAAATATTGACTCATTTGGTATGGAGGCTGCCACACGCGGAACAAATTTAATGCCTAAGTCTGGAACAGTGGATGACATTGCTAATATCGCACTATTTTTTGCAACCGAAGATTCCTCATATGTCAACGGTGTCACATTGGCTGCCGATGCCGGATGGAGTGCTTATTAAGGAAAAAGTTTTAAAACTGATGAGGGAACCGTCTTTTCGAACGGTTTCCTCTTCAGTATCTTTGCCTTTGTAGGACGATAAGCCTAAACAAGACAGAAAGTGAAAAATAGTTTCAAGCAATAGGGAGCTTTTCTTGAATAATAAGGAAGCGCCTTTTTTGCAATGGTGATAGGTATGGAGATTAGTTTTCGGTAATCGCTTATGAGGGGATGTGCAAAAATACCCATTCTATGTTTTTTACGGGGTGTGATTTATTAATCCAGCAATTATAAAAATGGATACGCATCATGTGTGAATGTACGTTACCAATAGAAAATGTGATTAATATACTAGTAGTAGATAATGTTCATCAAGGGATGTCAGGTTAGCCTTCAGAACGGAGGTGGTGCCAGGTGAGTTTATATGAATCGGGCTATATTGTGGAACATTACTTAAAGAAGAGATACTTAAACAAATCATGTGAGTAGTTTGGTAATACTATAATAATTAAACAAGTATTCTGAACCCGTTGAATGAACAATAATACTTTGGTTTTTGGTCAAATATATAACTTTCAAGTAAAAACTTAATAAATACTAATAGGTGGCTAAACGTTTTTGTTGTGATTCTTTATTTTGAAAATGAACGATTTTTCCCAGTTAGTCGTATTACATATAGATTATTATTTTATGGAGTAGATCTCATGGATGAAAAGGATATAATTCGAAAGGCGAAAAAAGGAGATACATTGGCGCTTTCGAAACTGCTACAACAGAATTATTCGTTCCTCGTAAAGTATTTAATGAAAGTTACCCTTCATCCACAAATCGCGGAAGATTTAACACAAGAGACGATGATGAAGTGTATTGAAAAAATCCAACTGTATAATGGTGAATCCAAGTTTTCTTCATGGCTCATCACAATCGCAACGAACCTTTTCATCGATCAACAGCGTAGAAAGAAGCGGGAGAAAAACTGGCTAGAGCAGGAACAAGCGCTCCGAAAAATGAAATGGAATGCAGCCAATATGAACGAAGAATGGATAGATGTACTTGATGTACTTGCCCAAATGAATGAAGAAATACGTTTGCCAATCGTGTTAAAGCATTATTACGGATATTCATATGAGGAAATTGGAAAAATGATGGGTATTGCTGAAGGAACAGTAAAATCTCGAGTTTCAAATGGTCTAAAAAGTGTACGAAAGGAGTTGGCTGAACTTGAAGGAGTATGATTCTAAAAATAGTAATTCTATGTTGGATGATGAAGATGAATTAACGGTTAAGCAATTAATAGATGGTTTAGAAAAACTGGATCAATGGAATCCAGTATCTACTCCAAACTTACAATGGTTTCAACAGAATGTTGAATTAGAGAAAAAAAGAATACGAAAAAAACAATGGAAAGACCTCCTCACGTTTATCTCTGTTGCAGTATTTGTGCTTTCAGTTGTGATTGCTGTCGTTTATCGTCAGCCAATTCTTTTTCTATATTTTCAGCTAGTGGGGATTATCTTACTGCCCTTAGCTCTTAACAAAACGAGAAAGAAGGTCAGTAATGAATGAACCCAAACGAACTAAGTAGCATACCGCTTTGGTTATCAGTCGTGATTGCATTTATTCTGATTTGCCAGGGCTCATGGATGTTTTGGGATGCACGGAAGAGGGGACACAATGCTTGGCTATGGGGCTTTTTAGGCCTTATTCAATTTCCAACGTATCTTATTATCTATCTTATTTTTGCAAGAAAAATATTTAAAAGAAAGGTCTCAGGATCAAATTCCTGAGATTTTTTTATTTTTTTCGTGAGTGAACGATTAGGCGAACGTAATCGTAATAAGGGTAAATAAACAATTTGGAGGAGAAAAAAATGAATGTATCGTTAAATGAAATCCCTTGGGGAGCGATTGCGCCAATTCTTGTCTTACAATTAATTCTTATGATTACTGCATTAGTTTCTTGTATTAGAGAAGAAAAAACGAACGGACCAAAATGGTTGTGGATCCTTTTGATTCTCTTTATCGGCTTAATAGGACCAGTGCTTTATTTCGTTGTTGGAAGGAGAAATAATTAATGGAGTTATTAAAGGCAAGCGATTTAGTAAAAAGATTTGGAAATACGAATGCTGTTAATGGAATCAATTTTCATATTGAAGAAGGCAGGTGCGTTTCATTACTTGGACCAAATGGAGCAGGTAAAACAACGACATTAAAAATGCTATCCGGATTGTTGGAACCGACTTCAGGTAGTATTGATTTTAAAGGGGAGAAAGCAAAGGATTTAAGGCAGTTTATTGGGTATTTACCTCAATATCCTGCTTTCTATAATTGGATGAGCGGAAAGGAGTTTCTTGTTTTCGCGGGGCAATTAGCAAAGCTGAATCATAAAGAAGCAGAAAAAAGAAGTGAAGAATTACTTGAACGAGTGGACCTAATGAATGCGAAGAAAAGAAAAATAGGGGGTTATTCTGGTGGAATGAAGCAGCGCCTCGGATTGGCACAGGCACTAATTCATCGTCCGAAATTACTTATTTTAGATGAGCCTGTTTCAGCACTCGATCCACTTGGGAGACGGGAAGTGTTGGACATGATGAGAGAGATTAAAGAGGAAACAACAATTCTCTTTTCAACCCATGTCCTTCACGATGCAGAAGAAATAAGTGACGACATTCTTATCATGCATACCGGGGAAATTGTGATATCAGGTAGCCTGGGAAATGTAATGGAAGAGTATCGACAACCTATTTTACAAATTGAATTCGAATCACAGCCTACCGACTGGCTAAAGAGCATAGCGAGTTATAGCTTCGTATCTGAAGTAAACATTCAAGATAATAAAACCAGCATCGTATTAAAAGATATGGTAAATGGGAAGCAAACATTATTAAAAGATATCGTGGATAGAAAACTTCCGATTCGTAAGTTCGAGATTTCCCAAACAACATTAGAAGATTTATTTATGAAGGTGGTGAAGGCATGACACAATGGACTGTTCTTTATCGAAAAGAAATGACGGAAATGGTGCGAAATTATAAAATTTTATGGATTCCAATTGTCTTTATTTTGCTAGGTGTCATGCAGCCGGTTAGTTCGTATTATATGCCGGAAATTTTGGACACTTTTGGCGGTCTTCCAGAAGGTACAATCCTTGAAATGCCAACTCCAACTGGGGCAGAAGTATTAATGAAGGTTCTATCTAATTATGGGATGCTTGGTGTACTTATTCTTGTTTTGGGTGCAATGGGTGTCGTTTCCGCAGAAAGACAGAGTGGAGTAGCAGGGATGGTCATGATTAAACCAGTTCCTTATTCCTCGTATATATTATCGAAATGGGCTGGGTTACTTACAATTACACTGATTTCATTGTTTATCGGATATGTAGCTTCTTGGTATTATACGAGTTTACTCATTGAAACAGTCGCTTTTGAGCGCATTTTTCAAAGTGTAGTGATCTACAGTATATGGTTAGTTTTTGTTGTTACATTGACGCTCTTTTTTAGTACGATAATGAAAGGAAATGGCAGTGTCGCTTTTGCTACAATTTTTGTGGTCTTTGCCATTTCGACGGTTACATCCATTCTAGGAAAGTATATGAAATGGAGCCCGGCTACGATGACTGAGCACACAGGACAGGTCTTGTTGTCAGGAGAACTAGATTCTAGTTTCTTGCTAGCTTTTATTACAACTATTGCTATTATCATCGTCGTTCTCATCTCATCCATACAAATCTTTAAGCAAAAAGAGCTATTGGAATAAAAAAGGTAGAAATGCACCCTAGAGCAGCAGTTGAAATTTGAGTATAGTAGGGGGCTATGAATATTAAAGGTAGTATATTAAGAGTTTTATTATCGGGTTTAAAGGCAGGAATTTTAGTTTATATTTTTAACAAACTAGTTGATAATGAAATCATTGAAAACATTGGACTTATTATTATTGTTATTTTTTCTGTTCTTCAAAAGGAGAACGACCTGATCAGTAATTTGATTTTTTATAAAACTAAATGGTGCTTATCTTCTATAAGGTGGGATTAATGATCTTCCTTAAACGGGCGCTATTCCTTAATAAGGATTTTTCATATCCGATATATTCTAAATATTACCTTTTGTGTTAAAATTAATTGAATGATTAGTGTGGGAAGCATGTGATTGAAATTGAACTATAAATAAGTACTATTCATGAAAAGGGCCATTTTGCGGAATATGGACGGCAGGCGCTTTCTTGGAAAAAGCCATGAAAAAAGCTTAGACTACATTTCATAAGAATAGCCTAAGCCTTTTTGTTTTGATACCTATAAACATTTAAAATAATAAATTTGTTTAATTAGAACCTGCTCCCATAGGCTGCACCCTTCGGAGATATACGTTCGATTTCTGCCAGGTCTTCATTTGAAAGGGCAATTTGAGAGGCCTCGAGGTTTTCCTGGACTCTTTCTAACCGTTTGGTACCTGGTATGGGGACGATTTGATCTCCCTGTGCCAACAGCCATGCCAACGCAAGCTGTGCAGTCGTACATCCTTTTTGCGTAGCCATTTTTTCTATGCGAGAGGCTAACTCTACATTTTTAGTGAAGTTTTCACCTTGAAAACGAGAATACATTTCCTGTGGGTAATCCTTTGAGAGATCATCCAATTTTTTAACCTGACCTGTCAAGAATCCCCTGCCTAGCGGACTGTATGGGACGAGGCCAATTCCTAGTTCTTTGAGTAGCGGCAGAATTTCGTCTTCTACATCTCTACTCCACAAGGAATATTCCGTTTCCACTGCGGTGATCGGATGTACCACATGTGCGCGACGAATGATGTCAGCTGGTGCTTCTGACAGGCCGATATAACGAACTTTACCCTGTTTAACTAGATCATCTAAGGCTCCAATAGTTTCTTCGATAGGAACATTCGGGTCATACCGATGTTGATAGTAGAGATCAATGTAATCAATTCCGAGACTATACAGACTCGCGTCAACGGATTTTTTAACATAAGCTGGGTCTCCCTTAAAACCTTGATTATGAGTGACCCCAAATTTTGTTGCGATTACAGCTTCATCACGCCTTCCCTTTAATGCCTTGCCCAACAGCTTTTCATTATCTCCAAACCTTGCCTCAAGATAACCATCATTTCCGTAAAGGTCTGCGGTGTCAAACAAAGTGACACCATTATCCAAAGCTCCTCGAATTGTATCAATGGAAGATTGGTTGTCGGGCATGGTCATCGTACCATGTCCGATAGCGGAAACCTCCAGCCCTTCGTTCCCGAGCTTTCGTTTTGAAATGTCTTGATTATAAGTCATTAGAATGTCCTCCCCTAATTTGCGATATGCTTTTATCATAACGAATAAACATGGCTGCAACCACTGCATGTTTATACTAGTAATGGTAGTAACAGGATGTAAAAATTGCCCATATTAAAACACCTGTATCAACCAGTTAAGTTGGACAACAAATCATTTTATCTTAAGCAAAATGAAAGCTATACTGGTAACGCAATGAGAAAGGAATGAATCAAGTCTTATGCAAAAAAGTGTACACTCCAAGGTATTTGGGCAATTTTTAAAATCCAGGCGAGAACGGGTTCAGCCTGAAGAAGTTGGCATTCACATGACATCGGGACGGCGGAGAACGCCGGGGTTGCGCCGGGAAGAGGTTGCTTATCTTAGCCACGTTAGTGTGACGTATTATACATGGTTAGAACAGGGAAAAGACATTCAACCTTCACGGGATGTTTTAATGAATATTGGCCAGGCGTTACAACTTAGTCCTGACGAGAAAGAACATCTTTTCAACTTAGCGTATAATGAAGCATTATCGTTGCCGAATGATGAAGAACAATATAATGATTCATTACAAGCTACAATCTACGGTTTACCATTTCCATCCTTCATTACAGATCAGCGTTCCAAGGTTATTTTTTGGAATCAAGGGGCAGAAACAATGCTTTTTCCGTTTTCTTCTTGTGCTTCCGAAGAACGGTATTTACTACAACTCCTATTTTTGGAAGGAAGTATTATGGATCGTATTCAAAATTGGGACGAGTTTTCAACCTATTCGGTTGCAGTCTTTCGGGGCATTTATGACCGCTTTCCGGAGGACCCCATTCTTAATCAACTCCTTTTAAATCTAAAACAGCAAAGCAAGTTGTTTCAAAATCTATGGGAACAGCATCAAATTGAACAGAAGAAGGTTAGTTTCATTTCGATAAATGATGAGCAAGGCCAAACCAATCATTTCCGAATTCATTCCGCTACCCACGTGGATGGAAACGAAAATCTTTTTTGGTGTATGTATGTTCCTGTCTCTTAAAGTACTGTCCACATCAAATTTTAACGTGTGGTTAAATTCACCCTTGATCTTCCTCAAATTGGGCGCTTATCTGAAATAATGATTTGCGCCCAATGTTTAGGAATAAGATCATTTGTGGAATTAGAGAGATGCCTTTAAGGACAAGGCTCGCTTTTTCCTCATATAAAACTTACGCAAAAAAATTTATGTGCTGAAGCAAGGATATCACTCTATTAACTTTTGTGATCGCCTTCGAATAGCGCGGTATAAATAAAAACCAATAGACTGAACACTAAAGTTACTGTTGCAAAAATCCATGCTTCTCGGAATCCGTTCATAAATGAACCTAAACCACCATGTGAATGGGTCTGAATAAATGATGAGGTTACCGCCGCATATAAGGCAATCCCAAGGTTCTGTACCATTCGTTGCACAGCACCTATTGTTCCTTGGACTTCTTGGCTTACTGCTCCCATGATGGCCGATGTGTTTGGAGGAAGAAAAAAACCAGCGCCAAAGCCGTAAATTAATAGTAGGACTCCAATAAGAATGGAACTCCATCCAGATTGTATTGTTCCAAGAATTCCGTATGGGATAGCCATGATAATAAGACCAATTATCATTAGCCGGGTAGTGCTCACCCTTCCAATCAGTCGCCCAGACACTTTAGACATCATAACCAAACCTAGTGGGGCAGACAAATTGACTAGGCCTGTTTGCCACGGTTCAAGATTGGATACCTGTTCCAAAAAATAAGGTGGAATAATAAATCCTAGTGAAGTTGTCCCACCAAGTACAAATATCCCCAAGATAGGTGCTGAGAAGGCTCCATGCAGGAATAACCTTAAGTCAATAATCGGCTGTTTTGCTCGCACCTCCCAAAGAATAAACGAAATTAATAATAAAGCAAACAGCACAATAGGACCGATTGTGGGCAAACTTAAAAAATTTGAAGTTGATAACATCGATAGACCCTGAAGTAACGCCAATACAGATAGTGTTAATAAAATGTTGCCCGGCAAATTAATTTTGATTGTACGTCTTGATTCCTTCACCCTTTTGATCAAATATACACAGCCTACTAAACCTACTAAAACGATGGGAACATTGATCCAAAATATCCATCTCCAGTTACCCACTGAAATTAGGAATCCTCCAACACTCGGCCCCAATACTGGTCCTAATCCTAAAAGAACACCTAAGGTTCCAAACGCTGCCCCCTGACGTTCCTTTGGTATGGCAGTAGTAATAATGGCCGTCGCTGTCCCTTGTAACATGGCAGCGCCAATCCCTTGGAGGGTGCGAGATGCAATTAATTCTCCCGGTGATGTCGATAGTCCGCAAAATATGGAAGCTATACAAAAAATAATTAAGCCGGAAGTATAGATTTTTAAACGACCGTACCTATCACTTAAACGTCCAAATATAATAATGGTCCCAACCAAGGCCAATGTATACATTGTAATAGACCATGTCATAACAGTAATAGATGAATCGAAAGACCGTACCAACGTTGGTAATGCCACATTAATAATACCTGTGTCCAAAGTAGACAAAAGCATGCCTATGCCGGCTGTAAAGGCCACAATTTGATCAGCTCTTTTATTCATAAAAATCACCCCAGATTCCAATGTAATGTTATTTGAATACTAACCACCGTGATTATATCAACTGGATATTTCATGTGCCGCCGAAATGTTAAAATGATATACTTTAATTGGAATATCTCTGGAGGTGACCATAAATGTCTGTGTATTCGAATGTTTCCGTGACTGCATCTCTTATAAGCCATCCAACCCGAATGGCCATGTTGATTGCTTTGTCAGACGGACGTGTATTGTCAGCTGGTGATCTTGCTTCAACCGCCGGTGTATCACCACAAACAGCCAGTGGACATTTATCAAAATTAATGCAAGGATCATTGATTACAGTAGAAAAGTCGGGTAAACACAGATACTATAAGCTATCTGGACCGAATGTGGCTGAGGCGGTCGAGGCAATCGCAGTCATCTCACCTCCACCTCAAGTGAAGTCTTTGCGAGAATCTAATGATAAAAAGGCTCTTTACTCGGGGCGTACATGCTACGGCCATCTGGCAGGGAATTTGGGTGTAAAACTTACAGAGGCACTTATCAAACTTGACTATGTTAAAGTTTTAGAAAAAAGGTACCAATTAACAAAAAGCGGAAATGAATGGATCCGTGATTTCAAAGTAGTTCTATCACGGAAGGTTGATTATGAGGCTATTCCTTATCATATCGACTGGACGGCACGTAAGCACCATATTGCTGGTCCTTTAGCCCTAGCAATCACTAAACGTCTGCTTGATTTAGGTTGGATTGAGGAAGGTTCTACACATCGTTCGATTCAAGTTACTGAAATGGGGCGGTCCGAAATTTTAAAGGAATTTGGCTTCGACCCTATTTCTGTTTCTAAGGGATAATTGGGTTACAATTGAAGTAAATCAGATTTGGGGAGCAGAGTAACATTATTCAAGAATAGGGCGCTTTAACGGAATAAAGGTTATACCGCAATACCAGCTAATAGCTGTCAATAATTAAGGCTAAAAAGTTTCTAAAAAACATGTTACACTAAAATTGAACATACTAAATAAACCTTTTGATTAAAAGGAAAAAAAACAAAGGAATTTGAAGCAAATTACACTTAATCTACAAAGACTTCTTGACGTTTTAACATGGCATAAATCCAATGAACAAGCTTGTTTGCGCAAGCAATTAGAGCGACTTTATGTGGCTTGCCTTCATTTCTTTTACGATCATAAAAAGCAATTAGTTTTTTATTTCGTCCTTTGGCTAAACCACACTGAACAGCTGTGTAAAGCGTTTGTCGCAGTCTTGATGAACCTCTTTTCGTAATCCGATTGATAGAAGCTTTAAATTTACCTGATTCAAAAACAGATGGATCCAATCCTGCGTAGGCTACAAGTTTTTTAGGATGCTCGAACTGGTTGATATCGCCAATTTCGGAGAGGATTGTTGCCGCAATCTTATCTCCAATACCAGGTACGGATTGGATTAATCTGTATTCTTCAAAAGAATTTGAAAGCGCATTTATTTCTGTTAACAACTCTGATAAATGCTCCTGATATTGAAAAAGCATCTGAATATACATACGCAGACTGACCAGTTGTCCATGGCTAATTTGAGATTGATAGGGATTGCGTCTTGCAGCTTCTTTTAATTGCTGCGCTTTGTCTAAAAACCATGCATGAGAGCGCCTGACTCCAAATTGACTCATCTCTTCAGCTAACTTCTCATCAGCGACTTTATGAATGTCTATAGCAGTTGGATAATTCGATAAAGTATTTAATGATAATTTTCCATACAAATCGCTAAAAGCACAATGGTATTCTGGGAATACTTGATCCAATGCCACTTGAAATTGAAGTTTTATTTGAACATAACTATCTGTTAAAGCACTGTGCTGTCTTGTTAAAAGTCTCAAATTAAGGGCTTTATTCGTTTTCCTTTGATAGATTTCAAGGTCTTCTTTATAATAAAGCTCACCTAAATGAAATGCATCAGCTTTATCCGTTTTTACTTGGCGTAAATTAGTTTTCCTAGCTTCAAAGGAAATCACTGGATTGACCAAATAATAAGCTATATCTTTATCCTCGAGAAATTGAAGTACAGGTTCATGGTAATGTCCGGTAGATTCAAAGATTACAGCCGGAGGCTGACCAGAGACCTTTTCTACTTCTTGATAAAAGTTATGAAATGTTTGAAGACCTAGTAAATCGTGTGTGAATTTAAAACTTTGCTTATACGTTTCTTTTCTTTGTAAAAAGGCTTGAACTTGGCTTTCACCTTTTGCAACATCCAAGCCAATTACAGGATCCATATAAATCACGCTCCATTTAATAGATTTGCCAGTGCACCTCTTCATCACTTGTAGTGTCATAGCTTCGCTTGTTATACGGGATCTGAGTCCCAACCAGCCTCAAACATGTTTCTACAAGTAGAGGGTGGACAGTATTGCGGACGGGATCGATGTCCCACGGGCCAGATCGTCCTACCCCGGCTACTTTAATCATAGAACCTATAAAAAATAGGTCAACCAGAAATGACTGGTTAACCTTATAATACGAACGGGCCAGATTATTGAAAAATGAAAGGTGCAAAAACATGAATACAAATCAACAATTAGTGATAAGTAATTTTGAAGAGAAATTAAAAGCATTTGCTTATGCAGTTAGTGGTGAACTAACAAGCGAAGAAGATTTCGTCTTAGCAAATACGGAAATACCTACTGATACATTTAATGTACTATTGGCAAAGTCTTCAAACTTACAAGGAACATTCAAAGTTAGACAGGGACTCGATTATTTTTCTAAGAAGGAATATCCATTTAGTGTTTGGATGGATGTTGAGCATATGAATGATGATTGGAAAAACCTTATGCAAGCATATGACTTAAAAGAAACAGAACGTAATGTGATGATGAAACGTGAAAATACGCTCCATGCTGATCAAAGGTTTTCCAATCAATTAAAAATCACCCAAGTGAAAAATAATGAAGAACTTT
This sequence comes from Virgibacillus phasianinus, assembly GCF_002216775.1. Taxonomy (GTDB): domain Bacteria; phylum Bacillota; class Bacilli; order Bacillales; family Amphibacillaceae; genus Virgibacillus_F; species Virgibacillus_F phasianinus. The sequence goes on along the minus strand of NZ_CP022315.1, from coordinate 4,007,885 downwards.
TAAGATATATAGAGGTGTTTATAAGCTTATTTGAAGGCACGCCAGAACAAGATGCACTGGAAAGCTATTTTAATAAGTTTTCACAAGTAAAGTTAGGTCCGGACGTTCAAATGTTTATTGGATGCATAGACGAAATAGCTGTAACTACTGGTTTACTAATAAAAGGCAAAGATAGCTACGGGATTTATGATGTGATGACAAAGGAAACAGTAAGAGGTAAAGGGTATGGTAGTGAAATGTTTCAATTTCTTTTAAGTCAAACAAAGGATAAACAAAAGCCAGTCGTATCACAGGCTTCAGATGACGGAAAAAATATCTACAAGCGATTTGGATTTATAGATGTTGGGGAAATGGTTGTATTTGAATAAGGGGAGATTTTTAATGAAAGATGATAAAGAGTATTTAGTTAATGTTAGACCAGAAAATTATAAAGTTACTTGGTATCAGGTCTAAAAAACCATTGGCCTTTCAAGACAATAACTATTCGGGTTCAATGGTCCTTAATGAGGAGTAATTCTTTGTTACCTCAAATTATTTTATTTACAACAGTCAAATTTGCGACACTAGGAGGCTGGCTCGATGAAGATAAACATATTTGTTGTTGAAGATGATGATGCTTTGTTTGCCGCGTTGAAGAAAGGTCTAGAGGCTTGGTCGTTCTGGGTCACGAGACCAGATGATTTTGAAGGTGTGATGCATTCATTTCTTGAACAACAGCCTCAGCTCGTCATCATGGATGTCATACTTCCGAAATTTGACGGTTTTCATTGGTCTCGCGAGATTCGCGCTGTATCCAAAGTACCCATTGTTTTCCTTTCCTCCCGCGATCACCCAATGGATATGGTCATGGCGCTGAACATGGGGGCGGATGACTTCATCCAGAAGCCGTTTCATACAGACGTGCTTTATGCCAAAATTCAAGCCATTCTCCGGAGGACATATGCTTATGGCGAAGAGCAACCGGATATTCTTGAATGGAACGACGCCTTGATTGATTTGAATCGAGGTGTAATTCGTAACGCTGGGAAAGAAGTAGATTTAACAAAAAACGAATTTTTTATACTGATCACGCTCGTGAGATCGAACAATGTCATTATCTCGCGCCATGACTTGATGCGAAAGCTGTGGGAGGACGAGCAGTTCGTGAACGACAATACCCTCACGGCGAATATAACCCGTTTGCGGCAGAAGCTGAAGACGATTGATTTGGCAGACACTATTGTGACAAAAAAAGGGCTGGGCTATATGGCCATCACTTTATAGAGATTGTGAACATGTACTGATAGGGGGGAACCGTGCCATGTTTATCCGTTACGTTGATGCAAGGAAAAGCTGGATTTTACTGTTTGCCGGCTTGCTCGGCTTAGCCAATGCTCTGATTCTGCTTGATCAAGGCATCCAGGTCACATCTACTTCTCTTCTTTATTTTAACGCCTTATTTATTCTGTCCTTTCTCCTGTTTTTTATATGGCGCTTCAAAAGAGAGACAAAATATGCCGCCGCGTTGGCTTCTCTGCAGGAAGACATGGACTTAGACTGGATTGAGACACTTCCTGAGCCTGGGAACGGCCTAGATCAGATGACCAACGACATCTTACGGGAGGCTTCCCTTCAGTTTAAACGAAAGCTTTCTGACTATAAAGAAACTCAACTGATCGAGAATGAATTCACGGCCTCGTGGATCCATGAGGTGAAGACCCCTCTCACCGCCATGAAGCTAATCCTGGACGCCCGGCCAAGTGATCCGGAAATACGTAAAATTGAAGTGGAATGGTTGCGGGTGTATTTGTTGGTCGACCGTCAGCTGCATATGACACGTCTGACCGCGATCGAATCAGACTATAATCTTGAATTGACCTCCATACAGTGCCTTGCCTCGGAAGAAGTACGGGATCTGGCGCCATGGTGTATGGCAAAAAATCTGGCGGTCAGTATCGAAGGAACGGATGTAAAGGCCATTACAGACCGAAAATGGTGCCGCTTCATCCTTAGGCAACTGTTGACGAATGCCGTGAAATATAATCCTGCGAATACGGAACTTATGATTGTGACGGATGTAACGGAGTCAGGCCAAGTCTTTTTGGATGTCATCGATGAAGGCCCGGGAATACAGCCGCACGAATTGCCGCGTATCTTTGAGAAAGGCTTCACGGGCGAAAACGGCAGGATTCAAAACGCAGCGACCGGACTTGGGCTCTATCTTGCAAAAACCGTTGCAGATAAATTAGGAATTACCCTCAAAGCGCAACCTGGTCAAACGAAAGGTACGGTGATGCGAATGATCTTTGTCGATCCCAACGCATTCGAAGCTGTCCGAAGAGGGGCGGGCGAGTAATATCCAGCTATGAGGCAGTCAGGATTGCTCCTGGCTGTTTTTTGGTGTGGAATAGTGAACCTGACAAGATTGTCACGTTGTCTTGCCAGATTGTCATGCAAAACGTACGACACGCGGAAAATCCAACCGTATAATAAAGCTATCATCAAGCAAAAATTATGATTTGGAGGTGCGTTATGGATCAGTTGAATGTAGGAGAAACCGTTTTACAAGCACGAAATGTCCACAAAACATTTGGTACCAAAGGAAATGCACAGCATGTATTAAAAGGAATAGATTTACGCGTCACTCGAAGTGAATTTGTCGGCATTATGGGACCTTCCGGTTCAGGAAAGACGACATTGCTTAATGTCTTAGCCACGATTGACCATACTACGGACGGAACGGTTTTAATCGATGACGCAGATATCTCCAAGCTGAGTAATACCGCGCTTTCCGCCTTTCGGCGCAACAAGCTCGGATTCATCTTCCAGGATTACAATCTGCTGGACACGTTGACAGTGAAGGAAAATATACTACTGCCCATCTCCTTTAGCAAAATGAGCAAGCGGAAAGCGGAAAGCGAGTTCACAGCCATCGCCGATGTGCTTGACATTAAAGCACTGTCGCACAAATATCCGCATGAAATATCAGGAGGCCAGAAACAACGGACAGCTGCCGGGCGCGCTCTGATCCACAAGCCTTCGATCGTGTTTGCGGACGAACCGACCGGTGCACTGGATTCCAAATCCGCTTCCTCGTTACTGGACGTGATGGAGAAGGTGAATCAGAAGCGAGGCGTCACCGTTGTCATGGTGACCCATGATCCGGTAGCCTCCAGCTATTGCAGCCGTGTTGTGTTTTTAAGAGACGGGAAGACTTATTCCGAGCTGTACCGCGGCGATAAAACAAGACATGCCTTCTTTAATGAAATTATGGACGTGCAAGCTGTACTGGGGGGTGACCATGTTGACGGTTTTTAAATTAGTGCTTCGCAGCATGCGGCAAAATGTGAAGCATTATTATTTGTACTTCTTTGCGCTGATCTTTAGTATGAGCCTGTATTTTGTCTTCACCTCACTACAGCACGATCAGGCAGTTCAGAATATGACACATCCGAGCGTTGACTTCTCTGCCGGGTTTCAAATTGCGGGAGTCATGCTAATTGTGATCGTTGGGATCTTTACTGTCTCAGCCAACGGCATTTTCCTGCGTCGGCGCAGTCAAGAAATCGGACTATATCAGCTGATTGGTCTTTCAAAAGGCTGGGTAGCCCGATATCTAATGATCGAGAATATACTGCTTGGCTTAGGTGCACTAATTGCTGCAATCATTTGCGGCGCGTTGATTTCAAGGCTGTTCGTCCTGATTTTGTTGAATCTGCTCGGCTTAGAAGGGATTGTCGACATCAGCTTCTCCGTACCAGCGGCTTTTAAAACGTTGATGGTCTATCTTCTCATCATCGTCATCACTTCCATTCAGATGATGCTGAAGGTTTACCGCAGCACCCTTCTGAATTTGTTTCAAGCTGACAAGCGGCCTGACCTCACTAAGCCGCCCAAAGCGGTGGCATCCGCTATTTTTGCCCTGCTCGGTTTGGCGCTGATTGGATACGGCTATGAATTATCGGGTCATATCAATGAACAGTTATTCCTCAACGCACCATTGGTGCTCGGATCCATCGTTGCAGGGACTTACTTATTGTTTCGCGTTACGATCAGATGGTGCTTTTACCGGTTCCGCAAACGTAAAGATGGACACCTGGGCTTAACAAACAGCCTGTCGATGGCTCCGCTGATGCACTATACGAAAGCAAATTCCAACTCACTTACCTTGATTACAGTGTTGTCGGCCATGGCCATCACGCTGATTTCCATGGCCTACTCCTCCTACTTCTCCGCAGAGCAAGAGAGCAGCCGCAATCTCCCTTATGATTTTATGTTTGAAAACGAGCCGCAGGAGGCGCTGTCGTTCAAGATGGAGTTGGAGAAGGAAGGCATCAATGTTAATCACCACGACGTTCAAGCGGTTCTGACGATGGGCATCGTCCTTGATCCGAATGACGAATCTCGCAAGGTTGAAGAAAGATTGTTATGGCTTCCGGCCGAACAGCTTAAACAAACAGGCACAGACCTCAACGTGCCGCCAGATGGCGAAGCCATTTTGTACGATGCTGGGGCCTCACTTGCCGGGGACTTAGATGAGCAGTCGAAGCGATATCCAACCGAAATAAAGCTGGAGCAGCATGGACATACCGTTATGTATACATTGAAGACACTGAAGGAAAGGAACATCATGAATTTAGATGCTCCCGGCAAGCAGCTGCTAGTGTCAGAAGCGACTATGGACAAAATCGCAGAACAAATGGCCGGTACGTCCGGTTTTAAAAAAATTCACTTTGATACGTTTCAAGTTCCGGACAAGGAAGAGCTTGCCATAGCTTCCTCTCTATACAACGCAAAATACGTCAGTGACGAACGATTAACGTATGATTTCTATTCGCATTACAAAGAAATGCTGCAGACGACAGGCTTGCTCATTTTCATTGCAGCTTTCCTTGGACTTGTCTTTTTGGTCTCAACCGGCAGCATCTTGTACTTCAAGCAAATGACCGAAGCCGAGCAAGAAAAGCAAAGTTATAAGACGTTGCGCCAGCTCGGATTTGACGTGGATATGATCATGAAAGGCATTATACGAAAGCAGGCCATCGTGTTCCTTCTCCCTCTATCGATCGGTATGCTGCATTCGATCTTTGCTATCAAGGCGGCTTCATTTATGATCCGGTCGGACATTACGTTTCCGGTATCCATCGTCATGGCGATTTACACGGTTATCTATTTTGTATTCGCTCTGTTTACCATAGGCTACTACCGCAACATTGTAAAAAACGCTATGTCATAACCATCACTTAAAGGGGGATAAGCTATATGGGGTACCGCCAACATTTCGGACGTTTTGTACGCTAAGCATATTTCCAACCTAATAAAATCGATTCCCTGTAGATAAGGATTCGAATGGATTAATCACTACCGGAGTTTTCCTTTTAGTTTTTCTAGTTTATTGGGTCTCATTTAGCACCAAAGGTGCTTTAACTTAAGCGTGACGTTTGCTGTATTTAAGTCAATTGAAGCCCCTTCCAAATCTGTGATTTGGTGGGGGAGGTTCACTATATAATCTATCTAGGATAGTTCGCTCGATGTTAAGTAAATGAACTTTTTAAGATATTATTCGGAATATTGTGGTAAAATGGGTATGACATACGAGGAGGAGATTATATGAGAAAATGTACGTACAAATTTTTGGTAACTGCTTTATTTGCTTCAATTCTCTTAATGGTAGTGGGTTGTACTGAAAAAACAGAAAACCAAACACAAGATGCGCATATACAAACGATTGAAGCAGTCGTACATAAGACCCTTACTGGTCCAACGGATGAACTTAAACAAGTGTTGAAAAGTGATGGTCTCGAAGATTTCGTGAAATATGAAGAAAAACGATACAAAGAATATTTTGCAAATGATACATCCTACCTGCATTTTGTAAATAATTTCAGTTGGTCATTAATGATGGAACCAATTCGAAACAATTACAAATTAAAGGTAAAGAACATCGAATTCGAGAAAACAGAATCCGACGAAATTATTTATGATTTTACGGTAGAAGTGCAGTACCAAAAAGAAGGCAGTGACTCATCAGAAGTAACATTTCTAGATGGAGAAGCGAATATGAACGCAGAACACAAAGTAGAACGTATTCTATTCCGTGACAAAGGTTTTCATAAACTTTTTCAAAAGTAAAGGCAAAATCAGAAGTACGTTGTTTTGATTGTAGCAATGGGTGCGTTAGCTTAAGAACCTTGATTTGACATTGAAACAATAGGACGCGTTTGTCGAATAAGGAGTCCTCTTGAATAGGGCAGGCCATTTTATGGAATAAAACAAGGAGGGTGAGTAAAGAGTGGGAACATTATTAGAGTTACTTCGTATTATTGTTATATTTGGGTTACTTGGCGCCTTATGTTGGGTCGTTATAGGAAACATTTATACAATCAATGAAACAACCGAAACCTATTCGTGGCTCGGAGCATTAGCAATATTAGTTTTACTTTTTGTTCTGTATAGAAATAAGTTTCAATTCTCTGGTTGGTATAAAGGTGAGGGTAGAAAGAAACTGCCAAAGAAAGTTTCCGTTATACTTATTTCTATCTCTGTAATACTGATCATCTCACCATTTGTATTAAGTTCACTGTTAAATTAACGGACACGCTAACTTAATAAGTGCGTCCTTCTGAATAGGTCCAGTTAATTGAATAACGCTTTGGTAAAATTATTCAACAAAGGGATGAAAGGGGGATTGGATGAATATTAGGCTTGCTAAAACAAAAGACATTGATCAATTAATAAAAATGAGATGGGATTTTACAATTGAATACGATGAAAATAAAGAAAAAGAATCATACGATGACTTTAAAAAGGAATGTTGTTCTTTTTTAAATGATGCGCTTAATAATCGTCAGTGGTTTATTTGGGTAGCGGAGGAAAATGAAAGAATCATATCGCATATCTACATAGAACTAATACATAAGGTACCACGACCTGGTAGAAAAACATATCCTTTTGCGTATATGACAAATGTCTATACTGTTCCGGAATACAGAAATAAAGGTGTTGGAGGTGAAGTATTAAGTTCAGTTAATCATCGGGTGAAAGAAAACAATTATGAATTCGTTATCGTGTGGCCAAGTGAAGAATCCATAAATTATTATAAAAAAAATGGTTACGTTTATAGTACGGAGCCAATGGAATATTTCCCGTATTAAACAATCGGGAGCGATAACTGAATAAATCTGACCACTATAGGGCCGGTTTGCTGAAGGAAGTGAAAGGTAATTGGAAATACTAGGTTCAATATTTAATTTAATAGGAAGTATATGCACGATGATTTTTTTATCATTTAAAGATATAACAGAGAAAGGGATTGAAAAGAATATAGGCTTTCTAAAACAGGAAGAGTGGTTTCAAGCGTATGTTAATAATGAAAAACACAATAAATTAATAGCTAATAATACTAGAGTACGTAAGGAAATTGGAAACATCAACATCGAAAAAATGTCAAAGACGAAGTATTATAAAAGACAACAAAAAAGGGTCGAAAATTTAATTAATAAAAAATCTTTAGCAACTTAAGGCTATAAATATTCAACTGAACGGGTGCAATACCAGAGTAAGAATCTGCGCCCGTTCAGTATTAGGGCCATATTGTTTAATAACGGTTAAGCTTTTTATGGAGGTGTAAGGGAATGGATATGCGAAATTTTATACTACACAGAGACATACTATCAGTTGAAGCGAAGATAAATGAAAGTGATTACATATTTGGGGTTCAATGGAAGGCACCAGAAAAGCCTTATGATGAAACCTGGGTATTAAAATCTTATGCAAATAAATTAACCGGAGAAAAAGATTTATCACAAGAAAAAATAAATGGGTTTTTGGATGCTATCAATGCGAAATGGAATTGGAATGTAGCTCAATTTAAGAAATGATATCAAGCTAACGGGCGCTTAAATTAAGTAAGGAACTGCACCCTTGTTCAGCTAAAGGAGCAGGATGAAGATGAAAAAGAGGTGAGAAATATTTTATCAGGGAGCAAAAGCATGTTAAAAATATCTAAAGTTTTCTTAGCGGCAATTATATTTCTTTTGTTAGTTTATATGTTAATGACAAAAAATTTCGATTTGTTTTTATTTAACACTATATTATTAGGATTATTTATGTTGGTGATGGGATTAGACGAATTTCTTAAAGGAGGAAAGGAATATGGATATTTGTATTTAGTAACTAGTCTTATTTGTTTTTTTAGTGTCGCATTCCAAATTTTTTTATTTCACTAAAGGGCGTTTTAACGGAATAAAGGTTATGCTTCAATCGGCCATTTTGTGGAAGAAAGAGAGGTTTGTATATGAATTTTATTATTAGACAAGAACAAAAAAGTGACTATGAATTAACTGAGAAGGTTGTAGAAATTGCATTTGCCTCTGCAGATCAAAGTGATGAGAATGAGCATGAGTTAGTGTCGCGAATCAGACAATCGGAAGTATTCATTCCTGAATTATCTTTAGTGGCTGTTAGCCAAGATAATGATGAGATATTAGGACATATACTTTTATCTAAAGTGTTAATTAATAATGGCAATCAAAAGGTAGAGTCATTAGCGTTGGCACCCGTATCTGTTTTACCTGATTATCAAAATAAAGGTATAGGTAGGGCCTTAATACAAAAGGCATTAGAAAAAGCAAAGAAGCTTGGATTTCAGTCTGTTATTGTGCTAGGTCATCCGGATTATTATCCGAAGTTTGGTTTTAGGAAGTCATCTCAGTGGCGAATTAAAGCACCATTTGAAGTGCCTGAAGAAGCATTAATGGCTATTGAATTACAGGAAGATTCCCTTAATAATGTTTCTGGTGTAATTGAGTATCCAGGTGTCTTTTTTTTATAGGGCTTTCCATCATCGGGTGCGAATCCTTAATAAGGATTGGCGCCGATATTGCATCATTGGGCCGGTTTATTTAATAAATTATGACAAAATTGAAAAGGCAAGGGTAATTATATTTGCTCAATGGTCGAAATGAAATTTGGGGGCAATAAGTATGAAGCGGGTATTAATCGCAGGTGCCACAGGTTATCTGGGTAGATATGTTGTAACATCATTAAAGGATCAAGGCTTTTACACCAAGGCTCTGGTGAGAGATCCAGACAAATTGAATCAACCAGGGAAATTCCTAGAACCTTCCGTTGCTGAAGATGTTGATGAAGTAGCCATTGGCGATTTGACAAAGCCAGGTACATTAAAACATATTTGTGATGACGTCGACTACGTTTTTTCATCCGTTGGCATTACAGGTAAAATAGATGGTTTGACATTTGACGATGTTGATTATCAAGGAAATGTTAACTTACTAAAAGAAGCTGAACAGGGCGGCGTTGACAAATTCATGTATATCCATGTCTGTATCGACGATGATTGGAAGGAGCCTGGGCCCTTAATTAAAGCTAAAAAGCGTTTTGTTGAGGACTTAGTAGCGTCAAGCGTTGATCACATTGTCATAAGGCCGACCGGGTATTTTTCCGACTTAACGCAATTCCTTAATATGGCGAAAAAGGGCAGGGCTTACGTGATAGGTGATGGAAAAATGAGAATGAATCCGATTCATGGTGAAGACTTGGGCAGATATTGTATACAATGTTTCTCAAAGTTAAACCAAACGATTGATATTGGCGGACCTGAAATTCTTACTTATGAACAAATCGCTCAACTCGCTTTTGATGTATTGTGTCAAAAGGAACACATCACACATATTCCAACTGGTTTATTAAAACCAGTATCTGTCGGATTGAAATGGTCCAACAAACATTATTATGGGCTATACCGATTCTTCATGAACGTGATGACCCATAATGTGATTGCACCTGTATATGGAAAGCATAAGATCAGGGATTATTTTAATGAGATGATTTAATATGAGCCTGTTAAGAAGGGAAGATAAATTGATGGAGACTCTTGTAGCAGTTTTAGCTATTTTGTTAATCTTAGGAATATGTTTAGTGTCGCATTTCAATTTTTTTGTTTCACTAAAAAGTGCGTTAGTTCAATTAGCTATAGGCAGTAATCATTATCTTGATCTTCCAGAATAGGGCGCTTATCCTTAATTACGGGTGTAACATTTCAAGTAAGAATAGCTGATTATGAAAAAGGAATAAAATGGTATGAAAGGCTTTTTAATAGGCTACCATACTTCATACCACATGGGGGACTTCGCAGAATGGGAAATTGTTGCTAACACTTGGCTACAAGTTGCATAAGGTGAACCAACAAATGGAAGTGGTCCGTTGAGATTAGGGGTAGTAGACATTGAGAAGGAAAGGAAACGACTTATGGATGTTTTGAACATAAAGATAGAAAGTGTTAATACCAGACAAGGTGTACTAGCTGAAGGGGATTAAAATCATGACACATGTTCAAGATGTTATTTTAGATCAGTTCTTGGCATCCTAGCTCGTATCTTCCATAAATTGGACAGTGAGGATATGAGAGGTAAGATATATCACAAACGGAACGATAATCGTATAAATATGGCTGTAATAGGGCCAATTTACTGAATAAGGTTTTTGTCTCATTTCTTATGGAATGGGTCATTATATTGAATAAGAAGGGACTTATTAAAGACTCGAAGCAATATAAGGTGCGAATTGATTCCCATTTTATTAAGAAGGGGTAGTGTATGTATGTGTCATTCAAAAGATGTCTTGTACGACCAATTGTCAGCTAATGCGAATGAGAAAAGTTGGTATGTACCATTTTCGCTATCAGTTAAAAATTTGACAGAAGAAGATGCTTTTTGGAAGGTAGATAAGGAGAGTAATAGTATTGCGGAAATTGTACAGCATTTGATTTACTGGAATAAAACATGGCAAACAAGGTATAAAGAATCTAGTGTATATGCTGTTCCGACAGTAGAAAATAATGATAGTACATTTATGATACCAAAAAATAATACATTTGATGAATTACATAAACAACTCTTAGAAATACTTTTATATTGGCAAGAATATTACATGAAAAACAACTAGAAAACAATGTTCAAGGTCTCCCAGATAGCAAATGGTGGGAAATATTAGCGAGTGTAACGACACATAACGCTTATCATATTGGCCAAATTATTTATATTAGAAAAATGCAAAAGAGCTGGAATCGCGATTAGTAATCATTATATATTTAACTTGTGCTTTTCAGTAAGATATCAATAATGACGTTCAAGAAAAGGGCGCAATTCCAAACAAAGGGACGCGCTCTATCTTGCGGAAATGGGTCATTTAACGGGTTAATAGATTTAGGTGTTTTGGGAGGATTAAACATGAAGTATGCAGTTTCTGTAATGGATACATCAAGAACAAAGGAAATTGAAAATAACGGTTTGAAGATTATTGATTTATTAAAAGATTTTAGTTTATCCTTAGGTCAAATTACTGATTTTGATAATCCAAGGGGTATTGTATTTCATGATTTAGAATCGGCAACTGAGCTTTATTCAACATCACCTTTACCTGCATATACATCAAGAGATTTAATTCACATCACGCCTTTAGTCAAAACATGGAAAGATCTTTTTTTATCACCAACAAAAGATATTGATGTTAAAAAGGCAACAGAATATTATATGTCGTTAGATTTGACTGATATTGCAACTATTGCAGGGCACGAATTAACCCATCAATCCGAGTTTTTTCATGATGATTTTGATGGGATAGATTATGAAAATACCTGGTTTGAAGAGGGAATGTGCTTTTATATTCCACGAAAACTAATAATGCCTGAATATAAATTTAATGAAATTATGGAAGTGGAAAGTCAATTGATTGATGTTTACAAAAATAAATACGGAGAATATTCACTTAATCAATTCGGTGAATCTGGGGAAAATGCCAGCGAAAACGAAATATATTCGGCTGCATTTTATGATTACTGGAGAAGCACTAAGGTTATTCGAACACTGGTAGAAGGCTATTTTAATCATCGAATATCAGATTTAATAAAATGTTATCGAGAGTGGGTTACGCTGGATAGTAATCCTTTGTTACAAACCTTTTTTATCAAAAAATTAAATCTCACGGAAAATCAAGCTAAAGGAATGTGGTTTAAAATATAGAATAAGAAAATATTTTTGGAGGTCTCGATGGAAAAACATATCAGAAGGATAACTGGAAGCGGTTAATTGAAGATGATTTCTTCCCCAGAAATTCTTTGCCCTTTATTTTGGACATTAAAGAAGGAAGAATTGTAGACATAAAAGAAGATGGCCCAGCTGATGTTGAATTAAGAATGAATATTGCAGAGTTTTCTTCTTTAATGATGGGAGTCGATAATGCTAATTCCTATTTAAAATGGGGGTTGATGGAGATTTCAGATGTAAGTTATATAAAAGTAATAAATTCACTTTTTCAAACTGATAGTAAACCTATGATTACAAAAGCCTTTTAATAATTCTTCTTTCACTAAAGGGCATTAGTCAAGTGTTTTAAGCAATCGGGCGATTCGCTAATAAGAAATCGCGCCAATATCGCATATAAGAGTCATTAAAGAATGCCTGGGGGAAGGGGAGTTATACATTTGATTCTTTTTGCAGAAATTTTGCGAGTCATAGCTAGCGTTTTGCTTATTTTAAGTTCTGGTTTCTATCTAAGGCATTTAGAAAAAACGAAAAAACAAAGAAAGCTAGCGTCACTTGAGTTGATTATGTATATCACTATACAACTTGCATTTATTCTCATTGCTATCGGTTTACTGATTGATGTATTTTTCAGATAAAAGTTTTTCATCAATACGATTGGGCGCTTTTCCGGAAAAAATTGCGTTTAAATTAGAAATAGATAAGGAAATAGTGAAGGTGAGGAAAGCGTATGATTAAACCGTTTGCTTTACAAGAAGGAGATCGGGTAGCAGTTATTGCCCCCGCCGGACCATCAGACAGAGAGAACCTAAAGCAGGGTATTCGTGTATTTGAAAAAATGGGGCTTGAGGTCATCATTGGACGACATGTGTTCGATGGGGAGGAAAAGCTTGCCGCAGCCGACCAAAAGAGACTTGCTGACTTGCATGAAACCTTTTTTGATCCTACTATCCGGGGAATCTTTTGCGCCAATGGAGGATTCGGGACAGCAAGAATTGCACCTATGATTGATTATGCAAAGATACAGAGAAATCCTAAGATATTCTGGGGATACAGTGATATTACATATCTGCTTAATGCAATTCAAAGGCACAGTGACTTGGTTACCTTCCACGGGCCGATGGTGGCAACTGACCTGAATGATGAAATAAGAACAGCAGAGACAGAATCTTCATTTTTGCCCCTCTTCACTAGAGAATCCCTGACCTATGATTCTCGTAAAATGCCCCTTAAAACACTAACCCATGGCATAGGAGAAGGGCGTTTGGTGGGAGGGAATTTAGATCTGCTCACCAATGGGTTGGGAACCCCTTTTCAAGTGAATACGAAAGGGGCCATCCTGCTAATTGAGGAAATCGGAGCACCTTCGTTTCTAATTAATGCGATGCTTACCCATCTCAAACAGGCGGGGGTGTTCGATGAGATCGAAGGTGTGGTCATCGGTGACCTTCAAGCGGGACCAGACGAATATGCGAAGATTAAAGTAGTACTGCAAGACTTCTTCGCTTATGCGCCTTTCCCTGTTGTTAAGGGTTTTCACATCGGGCATTGCCAGCCTAATTATGGCGTACCGCTGGGAACAAATGCAAAACTCACAACGTCGCCGGCACAATTGGTGATCGATACAGGCGTGAGGTAATTAGTTATATTCAAGAAAAGGGGCAAATCTGGAATAACTGATTGCGTCTATCTTTCTGATTAGGACCAGTTTGTCAAATAAATTATGCTAATGTTAATTTGGGTTAAATACACTTACTAAAAAAGGAACTGTTCACATGAGAAAAGGTAATATGGGATACATCCTTGGTATGATAGGGGTTGCATCTTTAGTGATGTCATACGTGGTTCCAGCGCGAACAAATTGGTGGGGTCTTTTTCTTGGTATAAGTATTGTTTTAAACTTGCTAGGTATAGTGTTTTTAATGTTGTCTCTAAAGGAATTACAGAAAAGTGAAGGTCTATGATTTTGTTAGATAACCAACGGGCTCAATGGTTGAAGATTGATAAAATGGCCTTCAGCGTTCACTTTATTTAAGTAAAAGCATTGTTCCTCAAACGGGCCCTTTAACGGAATAAAGGTTATGCCTTAATCGAGCCATTTTGTGGCAGATTAATAAAGAAGAACAAGAGGTTATAAGTATTTATAAACAACTTGTTCTTCCCTGTCTACTTTTTTATTTTACTGGTACGCATATTTCGCAATAAGGGTTGCTAATCATATCACCGACGTATTTTTCTATAATTGGTTTGTTATCCATTTGGTATCCATTCTGTTGTAGGGATGGAAAAATATTAGAATAGGCTTTTTGTATATCTTTCGCTGTATGTTCGATTTCGTAAACAAGGTATTTTCCACCAGGAATTTCACCTTCATAAATTGAACTATCCATTTGATAATCCTTTGAAAGTACAATACACGCATCGAATCTGCAGTTTTCTGGCAGTGTTGTTTCAGGATTATCTTGTGGAACTGCGAATAGGGTTATCGATTCAAGAAGATTTCTGTCCTTAGCCCATTTTTTTAGTCCTTCCATTACTACGATATTGGCCGGATCATATGGACCAACCCTTCGCATATAAGCGATACGATAATCTGGAAATGTTTCGACTTTAAATTCCAATTTGCCACTTCCTTTTTTGTTATTTTTGTTTGGTGCAATTCGAATGTATCATGCTTTAAAAATATATACATTTCAATTTTTAAAATTTATTAGATGGTATCCTTACATCACTAACAATCTTCAACAAAAGGGCGCGAGAACGGAATAAGGTTTGCATCCATTATTGATTTATAGGGCCATATTGTTCAAGACCATTTCGAAACATAACTGGTATCTAATTTCTACTCGGTGTTTGATAAAATTTTTGTGTGTCTCGCGTTGACCTTTTGGACCATTTAAAATAACAGGGGGTGTCATTATTAGGAGGTATTTAATTTTAAGTCTATCATTGGTTATATTTTTATTAAGCGCCTGTTCCGAAAATGAAGAAGTCGTAAAAGTTAAAGAAAAGGGCTTATCAGGCCAGTTATTCATTCAAAAGGTAGAGAATAATACTTCTTCTGAAGAAATGACAAAAATGATTAAAGACAAACAAAAAATAAAAAAAATATTAACAATGGTTGAAGGACTTAAAGTAAAGGAAACAAGTAACGAGAATGCCTTTGATCAAATGAAATCACAAAACAGTTACACATTCATTTTCTCCAAGGGTGAAAAATTGGAAACTGTCAAAAAGGCGCCGTACGCCTTTCATGTGTTAAGCGATGGAACATTTATATTTCCTTACAAAGATTTCAATTCCCTGCAAAAACCCCGAAAAACCGTTGAAAAGCATAAAGAGCTATTTAATGATATTAAACAGATTCTTGAAATAGACTTTTAGTCATTGTTCATTAATCGGGCGTAGTTGTTGAATAAACGCAGCGCCTGAATCGGGCCAGATTGCGGAAGATTAATCGCTTATTCCCCTTTTTCGGGGGATGTGCAAAAACACCCTTATTTTTCTTAGATTTATGTAACAAATGCGACCAGGGTTGTTTAGGAACTCGATATTTGAAACTAAAAGAGCTGTAACACGTTTAATTCGGTAGCAACAAACTTAAACTGTGGGAGCTGAAATTATGAAGGGAGTTTTTTTAATATTTCTATTTATAACACTTTCATCAACGTTAGTTGCGTGCCAACAGGTGAAAGATAGTGATGTAGTGTTCAGTAACGATGGAGAAATAAGTAACTTAGATAAGCTGGGGGAGTTTATCGAAAAGGTTGAGAATGGTGAAGAAAATAAGGTGCGCATTGTAAGATATACAACTGAAGGCGACCCAATATTTCATACGTTAGATTATAACGGTGAAAACATTAAATATATTTATGATGATTCGCAAGATGAATATGCGGGGTCCAATAAAGAGGTAAAAAGTACAACTTGTGCTGATCTTGAAAGCAAAGAAAACAAAAATAAAGTTGAGTACCATTTAACCGACTGTTCTTCTGGTTTTGGTAATCACTTTGATTTTCAATTACCAAAATAATTTACGAATGGAAGATGGTGATAACGAGTTATGACTGTTACCAAATCGGGCGCAAATCTGGAATAACCGACCAATTTCGTCTGTCCTTTTGAATAGGGCCAGGTTGCGGAAGATCATTCCTAAAATAAATGGAAATAAAATGGTTTCACAGGTTCGCAATAATGATAATGTAATTAATTTCCTTAATATTAGGTGTAAATGTGATTGTGGTTGTGAGGGTAGTCCAATGTGGAACCACCGCAACCAATAAGACATTGCTGCCATTGGATAGTAAAAAACAAAAGCTTGATAGTGTTTATTGGTTTTGGGTTGATCCTAACAGTATTTATTATACGATTGATTCGTATTTTTGAAGGTTTTGATTTCACCTATGTTTATTAAAAGTGCACTACCATTATGATAACTCGTTTAAAAGGGTGGTTATGTGGCATGAAGAAAGGTACCAGTTTTGTAATCATTGTGCTTGGTGTTTTATTAGCACTTGCAATAATATTACCTTCAACAAGTTTTTCACTTCCAGATTCTCCGAGATTAGACTTAAGCGTCGATGGAACTCAAATAAAAACAACTCAGGGACGCTTTTGCGGTGATGCATTTTTAGGTACAAAGTGTGTTACTAAAAATGATTTTGATTCTACATTCGCTATGGGAATGAATCATGATCCGGTTATGGTTCTCCCTAATTCAAAAATTAAATTTAATTTTGACAAAACACCTAGTGATGGCACTTTAATAGTTAAAATGTTTAAGAATGAAGGAGATAGAAAACGCCTTGATAATGAGGATAATGTAATAGTTGCTCCTAAAAAAGAGGGGGTCTATGTTTATTATATCTCTGCTGAATGGGAGAAAAATAATATGTTTGCAAATTATGCCTTTTCAATAAAGGTAAAATAAGACAGGTCTTGGTATTATTTACAGATAAGATAAAGAAAGAGGGAGTAACATGAAGCTGCTCCTTTAAGCTTATAAAGAAACTGTATACATAGACTTTGTCAACGATAGATGGCTGACTGGAACGAAAATGGAAGGAATTTAAGGAATCATTAAACAAAATTTCTATTTGAAAAAAATTGTTAAAATAAATACTTAAAGTAATGGGTACGCTAGCTTAAGCACTTTAATATACTATGCCACAAACGGCGCTATCCTTGAATAAGGATTGGCGTCAGTTTCGTATTAAGACCATTTTGTGGAAGATCCTATCCAAAGACGGTTGGATATTTATGTTAAAGTAGATGCGGATTGCGAAGGAATGTACATAAACCACTATTTTTAACATATTAATCAAAAATTGGACATCTCTTATAAGTAGGGGGTGTTTTGATGTCTAGAAAAAAAGTTATTATTTTTTTATTGGTGTTATCAATACTGTCTGCCTGTAGCACTGAACCACAAAGTTTTGTCGGAGAAAGTGATCATTGGAAAGCTGAGTTGAATACTGATGAAGGTGAAAAGGGAGATAAGGTGGACTTTGTGCTAAAGTTTAATGGTTCCGATGGTAAATCAGTTAGTTCAGTAAATTACAATGTTAGTGGAACTAGTTTTGAACTGAATTCGAGGGACGGAAAGTTAAATGAAGAAGGGGTATTGAGATTTGAGTGGCCTGAAACCAATGTTGAAGAAGATAACCAAATCGTTTGTACGGTTGAATGGGATGGTCAAACAGAAGAATTTCTTTTAAACAAATAATAATCACCTAACAGGTACTTTTCCTCAATAAGATTGTATTATGATCTTTCATAATACCAGCTAATAGCTGTCAACATTTAAAGTTAAAAAGGTTCAAAAAACATGTTACACTGAAATTGAACACACCAAATAACCTTACCGCATAACCGATAAGGTATCGGAATATTGTGAATTCAATACGTGCTTACGATTGATCTACAAAGGCTTCTTGTCGTTTTAACATGGCATGGATCCAGTGAATTAGTTTATTGGCACAAGCTATCACAGCGACTTTGTGTGGCTTGCCCTCGTTCCTTTTACGCTCATAAAAGGCGATAATTTTCTTATTCCGACTCTTGGCAAGACCACATTGTACAGCTGTATAAAGAGCCTGACGTAATCTTGACGAGCCCCTTTTCGTAATGCGATTGATAGTGGCTTTGAATTTACCTGATTCAAACACGGAAGGGTCTAACCCTGCATAGGCGACCAGTTGCTTAGGGCGTTCAAACTGATTCATTCCCCCAATTTCAGAGATGATTGTTGCCGCAATCTTTTCTCCGATTCCGGGAATTGATCGGATCAAGTCGTAGTCACCAAAGCTCTGAGCCAGGGTATCTATTTCGTGTTGTAGCTTGGATAGGTGCTCCTGGTATTGGAAAACCATCTGAATGTACATCTGCAGACTAAGAACTTGACCATGACAGATTGCTCCTCGAAAGGGATTGCGAGCAGCTGCAACCTTTAATTGGGTTGCTTTGTCTAAGAACCAAGCATCAGACCGTCTTGCACCGAATTGACGCATCTCCGTGGCCAACGCATGATGGGAGACCTCTTGAATATCCGCAGAAGTCGGATAATGCAGTAAGGTTTTCAACGACAACTTTCCACAAAGATTACTGAAAACATTATGGTATTCCGGAAAAATCTGTTCCAGGGCAGCCTGAAACTGTAACTTAATCTCTACATAGCTGTCCGTTAATGCGCTGTGCTGTCTGGTTAATTGACGCAGATTCAGGTATTGCTCTGTTTTTCTTTGGAAAGCCTCCAAATCTTCTTTGTAGTACAACTCCCCAAGATGGAAGGCATCGATTTTATCCGTTTTCACCTTACGCAGGCTTGTTTTTCTGGCCTCATAAGAAACCACCGGATTGATTAAATAATAGGTTATATCGTGGTCCTCAAGAAACTGGAGCACGGGCTCATGATAGTGCCCGGTAGATTCAAAGATGACAACCGGAGGGTGTCCGGAAACCTGTTCCACTTCCTGATAAAACTGATAAAATGTATGAAGCCCTTGTAGATGGTGTTCAAACTTAAAGCTTTTTCCATACGATTCTTTCCGTTGTAAAAAAGCTTGGACCTGGCTTTCTCCTTTGGCGATATCCAGGCCAATGACAGGGTCCATATGTGATCACTACTCCTTTGTTAGATTCGCCGGTACGCCCCTATATCACTTGTAGTTTCATAGCTTCGCTTGTTATACGGGATCGTGTCCCAACCAGCCTCAAACATGTTTCTACAAGCAGGGGGTAAACAGTATTGCGGACGGGATCAGTGTCCCACGGGCGCCTACGTTCTACCCCGACTACTTCAAGAATAAAACCTATTAAAAATAGGTCAACCAGAAATGACTGGATGACCCTATAATACGATCGGGCGCATTTCTGGAATAAATATCATTTGATAAACCCAAAATTTTAATGACCGAACCAATTTTCCATTTGTAAAATTGGTTCGGTCATAGTTTTGTTGGTGGTTTCTTCTGAAATTGCTGATATAAAGGCAACGCCCAATGGGGGAGCTGATTAAGTTTAAAAGTTGTTTTTCCGTCATTTATTTCTAGTATAATTTCTCCACCGTCTTTACTATTATCAATCAGAACAATGTTATCGATAATAGGTGCACATTCATAAAGGTGTTTAAATGACGTTTCATGCCTTCTGAGAATATCTTCAGTTGGTATATGATGACCGCCATTCTTAACCCTCATTGCAACCCTTTCAATATTTTTGCTAAGATTATTGAGTGCAATGTAGAACATAGTTACTTCATAACCATACTCTTTGGCTTTCGCTATTTGTTTAAGTGCATTCTTTCCAGCAAGGGTTGTTTCAATTGAAAAATCTTTACCTTCTTTTATATATTGATTAACTGATTTAATTACTTCTTTTCCCCCGGTAACCCTTTTTGCAGTCGGATTTTCTGGATCCAATCGTCGTGCAATAGCATCGGCATCTATGTTAATATCAACACCAATTTTGTCGATAATCAAATTGCGAATAGTGCTTTTCCACTGCCGTTATTGCCTGCAAACACAAAGAGTATTGGCTGATGTGTGTGCTTCAAGATTTACCAACGTTATGGAAAGGAATAATTTTACCATTGGGGTATTCCTTTACAAGAACACCATTTTTGTCGTATATAATATATGTGTTATTAACTTTTGCATCAATTCTGGCTCGTTCACCGGTCATCTTGGCCCATTTGTCAACCCAGCCGTATTTTCGTTTAAATTCATTGTTTTGCTGTTTTAAAATAAGAATCACTGCCTTTATCTCATTATATCAGATTGCTGATGTAATTATAATATTTGTTGCCTTTCAGGTGACAAGTACGTAACATTCCTTTATAGAGAATCAGAATCAGAATCAGTTCATAACGTTGTTGTGGTCATGGGACCAGCTCGCGTGGATAGCAAATGGTGGGAAATATTAGCGAGTGTAACGACACATAACGCTTATCATCTTGGCCAATTATTTATAGTAGAAAAATGCAAAAGAGCTGGAATCGCGATTAGTAATCATAATAGATTTAACTGGTGCTTGTTCAATAAGATATTGAGAATGATGGTCTAGAAAAAGGCGCCTTTTCCTAACAAAAGGAGTGACGCATATTAATAATATAATTGATATTGACAATAAAAAATTAGGGGTCTGGATTCAAGGGGAAGGTACGCCAATTATCATCCAACCAGGTATGGTGGGTTCAATCATGGAGTGGGAGGATTTGGCTACGGAGTTAAATTTTCAGGAGGTCAACAATGAACTTTTTAGCATTGCCAAAAATTGAACTTCATTGTCATTTGGATGGAAGCCTGAGGATTGAAACTATTATCGATATTGCTCAAAAGGAGGGCATTCCGTTACCCTCATTTGATAGGGATGTGTTGAAAAGAGAACTGATTGCTCCGTTAGAATGTGAATCCCTTGATGAGTATTTACAAAGATTTTCTCTTCCGAATTTAGTCATGCAGTCCAAGGAGAGCTTAAGAAGAATTACGTTTGAGCTATTTGAGGATGCAACGAGGGAAAATGTGAACTATTTAGAAGTTAGATTTGCTCCATTACTGCACACATTAAAAGGTCTTGGTGTTGAAGAGGTTATTCAATCTGTTTTAGAGGGAATGAGGGAAGCAGAAAGCCGTTACGAAATAAAGGGAAATATAATCCTGTCTTGCATGAGGACGATGTCTGTAGAAAGCGCTTTTGAGGTGGTTGAAAAGGGGAGAGAGTTCCTTGGAAAAGGTGTGGTGGCAATTGATCTTTGTGCGTCGGAGGAAGAAGGTTTTTGTGAAAGATTCATAGACCCTATCGCATTGGCTAAAGAATATGGCTATAGGGTCACGATTCATGCTGGTGAAACGAGAATTGGAAAAAACGTTCTAGAAGCTGTTGAACTGTTGGGTGCTGAGAGAGTAGGACATGGAGTATTTATTAAAGATTGTGCTGAGGCTATAAGATTGTGAAAGAAAGACAGGTAGTGCTTGAAATGTGCCCAACAAGTAATGTCCAAACAAAAGCTATTCATCATTATTCCGAACATCCGATTTATAAGTTTCATAAAGATGGAATAAAAGTGACAATCAATACGGATAACAGAACGGTATCCGATACTACAATGGCAAAAGAAATCCATTTGGTTAACAAAGAATTTAATCTATGCGAAGAGGATTATCGGCAAATTTATTTAACTAGTGTAGAAGCATCCTTTGCCGACCAAGAAACCAAAGAATGGTGCCTAGCACAATATTGGGATTCACCGATTTATTGAATAGTTTAGCCACAGTCTACCCAAATAAAAAGACGATTTCTCCCTTTTAGAAGGGAAAAGTCGTCTTTTTATTTGAATCCAGTTTGCCTTACATACTTTTTGAACTTCTTTCTTTATAGGCATTTTGTTTTCCTGATTGAGGAGCTTTCGCAATTCCATATCCTGTGAAAATATAAATGATAGCAAACACGATAGCAAGATAGGTCATTGGCGCATAAAGAGCATATTGGGAAACCGGAGTTTGCAAGGTGCTGGCGCAAAAGGCTCCAGTCACTCCCCACGGAATGAGGGGAGAAAGGGTCGTTCCAGTATCCTCCATTGTCCTTGATAAGTTTTTCCGGTGCAAACCGTATTGATCGTATAATGTCTTCAACATTGGCCCCAAAACTGCAAAGGTCACATAGTAACTGCCCGTAATCATAAATAATAGACCGTGTACTGTCAGTGAGGACATCATCATTGTTTTACCCTGTTCGGTAACTTCTATTATTTTTTCAAGGATGACGGTTATGACACCAGATGTTCGCAGCGGCGCACCAAAAAAGGCTGCAGCAATTAATAAAGCTGTGGTTTCAAGCATGCTGTTTAATCCACCGCGCTGCAACATTTCGTCAACAACCTTAACGCCAGTACTATCCGTAAATCCACCATTCAGTGCATTTGCAACCTCTAATGCCCCACTTCCCTGAAACAATACAGCCAACATGCACCCAAGTAAAATCCCTGCACCAAAAACAGGTAAGGTTGGCTTCCGTTTGAAGATCAGAAACAAAACAATAAATGGAGGAAGTATTAGAATCAAGTTCAAATTAAACGCCTCGTTTAGCGTAGACATGATAACATCGATATTTTCCTTATTTATATCTTGCCCACTGAACTGGATACCGAGAATGATATAAAGAATAACGGAAATAATGTAACCAGGAATCGTTGTGTACAACATATGTTTAATATGTTCGACCAATGGAACATCGGTAACTGCTGAAGCCATAACGGTAGTATCGGATAGTGGAGAAAGTTTATCTCCAAACATTGCGCCAACAACAATTGCTCCTGCCGTATAGGATGGTGGGATTCCGAGGCCTACCGAAATTCCCATTAATGCAACGCCGACGGTTCCAATCGTTCCCCATGAAGTTCCAGCCATAATTGACATTAACGAGCAAATGAACACGGCGGCAAACAGAAAAATTGCCGGTGTTAAAATCATGAGTCCATAATAAATAAGGACGGGAATTGTCCCTGATAAAAGCCAGGAACCGATTAACATCCCAACTGCCAATAAAATTAAAATCGGTTTAAACATGGCATGTAGACTTGCGAGGATATCCTTCTCAATATCATCCCATTTTATCCCCCATACTAATGAAAAAATAATGACAAGTGTCCCCGCCGCAATAAGTACAATTGAGGTAGGCGCATCGATAATCACGATTCCGGTTATTACAACCGCAATAGATAGGAATAATAAACTAAAAGCTTTTATGGGTGACAAAGTTTGTTGCATTTTATGCCTCCTAGTTTCTTTTTGTTTGTCCATTTCGAATATTACTTTACTTAGTTAGGAATAATCGGAAAATATAGTTACAATTGATTGATTAAAAATAGTATAAAGTATGGTCGTTTTATTTTCAACACTATTTTGAAAATTTATAATTTCAGAGATTGTAAAGTAGGAGCGATTGTTGATATACCGCATGATGGTATTAATCCGTTCAACTTTTTTCATTGGGACCTCCTAAACAGTATCACTTTTTGACATGGTTCAATGCTATTATAAATCCAGCAAGTAAAAAACAAATCTTTTGTTTAATTTAAAAGGAGGAATTTTGCAGTGGCAAATTATACTTTAGAAGAAAAGGACAGCTTTACTGTTTTAGGTATTGGAACAGAGCTTAAGAGCGATTACACAGACTATGTTGGTATTAATAAGGAAAAGGCGGACTTTTGGCAAGCAGTCAATCAAGATGGAAGGCTTGATAAACTAAAAACTGTCGCAACAAATGACTACATTTTTGTCGTAAACGAGGCAGTAAATAACAAGATGATGCATTACGCTGGTGTTATGACGGAGGAGTCCTTGCCAGAAGCATCTAGACTGATCCAATTTCCTAAAGGAGAATACATCGTTGTTAAAGGGGAAGCGAACACAGATGAAGAGTTGAGTAACAAGCTTACTGGTATTGCCTTTGGTGAAGTTCTGATGGAAGTAACGGATGTATCTTATGTTGGTGGTCCAAATGCAGCGGTTGTAATGGGGCAGCAAGACGGCTTAGTATACGGTGAAATGTGGATCCCTGTAGTTAGAAATTAAAGGGATAAAAGGCGAGACGAAAATCCTCTTACTTATTAAAAGGATGGTTTAAAATAGACATCATAAAACAGGTCACTAGCGGTTAGTTGCCAATAAGTGATCTGTTTTGTGCTTTTGAAATTTTAATATGTGACAAATTATGTTTGTAGGGTGATTAGTCGATGATAGGGATAAGTATAGCAACAAAATGGGAATATGAAGCAACATTGGAGTACTTTGGCATAAAAGATAACGAACGTTTCGGTTATCCCTATGGCGAGTATTTTTTAAGAACAATTAATGATGCTGAACTTGTTTTTTATAGTACTGGTGTAAGAAAAGTAAATGGTGTTGGTGGATATCAGTATATGATTTCTAAGTTTAATTTAACTAAAGTAATCGTTGCTGGAACGTGTGCAGGTATAGATTACAGGTTCAGTAATCTTGATATTTTTGTACCCGATAAAGCCGTTCAATATGATTGCACAGTAAAAGAAGTTGAGCCTCTAATCAAACAATCCTTTATAGTCGATATTGATCTATCAAAATATGGAAATGACTTCTATACTGGAACAATTGGTACCGCTGATAAAGCAGTAGTTATGTGGAAGGACTATTTAGAACTTAAAGAAAACCAAATAACAATAGCCGATACAGAATCGGGGGCAATTGCTTATATCTGTAGGAAAAATGATATTGAGTGCATTATTATAAAAGGAATTTCTGATTTTCCAACGGATGAAGAAAACTCTGATAAATTTGAATCGAACATTATTTGAGTTATGCAATTGAGAACTTTGCAGACGAACAAATTAAATCTGGAAAGGATTGAAAATGATAGAACTTCATGTCTTTGGTAATAACAAAGTGGCAAGGAGTCTATATGAACAACTAGGATATGTCGAAACAAATATAAAAATGGAAAAATCATTATAGGTTTTTCCAGAAGTGGGCGCATTTCGGGAATAAATACCTTCTTGTTACTGGGGCATTGGGCCATTTAACGGAACAAGAGAAATTTCTTCAGTTGTATGATGCAAGGAAAGGAGAAACGAATATGATAGCCTATGTAAGAAATGAAGATATACTTGGTGAACTATATCTTCCCGATACACCATTGAATAATAAAATTGGAATAGTATGGTTACCTGGTTTACCTAATAGACCAATGGCACCTGAAATGGGAAAATCTTTATCGGATTTGGGATTTACCGTACTGCAGGCACGCTATCCCGGGAACTGGCAAAGTTATGGGGATTTTGGCCCGAATTCATCTGTGAAGGGTGCGTTAATGGGTCTTGAACTTTTATCAAAAGGTAATACGTTAGACTTAAATACTGAAAAAGGGATTTCTTGGGATGTTGACCATATTATTTTTATTGGAAATAGTTATGGTGGTGGTATAGCTGTTTCAGCATTAGGTTCTTCTAGTTTAGCATCTGGCGCAATAGCATTTTGTCCTTTATTAGAACCAAGCCAACAGAATGCCGATCATTCACTTCAGGAAGATGATCTCTCTACACTCTATCCATATTTAAAAAGATGCCACGAAAACGTATATCGTAACTTAGACGATGATGAGTGGAAAAAGTATATTGAAGGTAGACATTCAGCTGATCCTTCAAGGTTTTTAACAAAAATTAAAGAACGTCCTATACTCCTAATCCACGGTACTGAAGACAAAGGAATTCGTTCGTATCATACGGAAAATTTTTATAATAAACTGAAAGAAAGCGGAGCTAAACAAGTTGATATTATAATCAAAGAAGGTGTTGGTCACGGAAAAGATTTAAGAACATCTACTTGGAATAATTGGACAAAATGGCTGACAGACTTATTCAGCTAAAGGGCGCTTTAACGGGGTAACAAGATCAGGTTTGATGAACATATTGACTTCAGGCCATGGGAAGAGGCTATGGCGCTTGGTGAACTGGCGTTACATATTGCGAGTAATTGAATAAGAGTTAAGCTTCAATCGGGCCGGATTGCGGAACAGAATATGGTATAATTACAATGTTTAATAAGTTACGAATTTTTTTTTAGACATTAAGGGAGGCGTTCATTATGACAAACAAACATTTTTTCAATGAAAAACTTAAAGGGGATAACGCCTAACTAATAAAGTAGACTTAGCGTTTCCCCGAAATTTGGAAGGGGAAAATATATGCTTACAGATAATGTGAAAATTGAAGAATTGAACGAAGAAAACTGGTATGAATGCTGTGAATTGAAATTATCAGAGAAACAAGCAGAGTATTTAGAGTCAAATGCTATATCAATTGCCCAGTCAAAGTTTGAACCGTCATTAAAACCTTTTGCAATTTACTTTGAAGATAAAGTAGTGGGTTTCCTAATGTATAACACTGAAAAAGAGGAGCTCGATGGTTATTGGGTATTTAGAATAATGGTTGATGAGAATTTCCAAGGCAAAGGTATAGGGAAGGCTGCAACAAAGTTAATGATTGCAGAGATGAGTAAGTTGCCAGATGCGAAAAAAATTGTTGTTGGTTATCATCCGGAAAATCAGGAAGCTCATTACTTATATGCCAGTTTAGGATTTATTGATAATGGTGACCGATTTGGAAGAGAAATGGCTGTTATCAAATATATAAACGAGTGAAGTAAAATTAGGGAGAGCCTGCTTTGGGTTCTCCCTTTCAAATTTAATAAATAGAGCTTGGGTCATCGTGTACGATTCATTAAATCATTATTTACATGGACACATGAGGAGGGTTACCTCTTAAAAAATCCGGCAGCAAAATTAAAAGAGCCTAAATTAGGCAAACGGATTCCGAAGCTTCTTTCCGTGCGTGAAATTGAACACAGTAGGGAAGGATGTCATACATCGATGGAAAGTGCTTTGTTTGAATTTTTTTATTCGATCTGATAATCCAGGCATGAAGCGTTATGCCGCAAAAGAATTAAAGGAGTCGCGGCATGACCAAAGAAGATAACCGGAAGTCTTTGATTCATTTTACGGAAGAGTTTAACAAGTGTTTGGATCAAATCCAAGCTTTCAATTTTTCATTTATGACACTGAAAGATTGGGATTTATAACGTACTTTCCATAAAGTTGAAGTTCCACATTACCCAGAGTTACCATTTCTATAACTTAAGTTTAAATATAGCACCCCTAATCAGTATCGGAAGTTTGTATTTGATGTTTCTCAGAATAAAACTCTGCTTTCGAGGGCTGCGTATTAAAGACAAATAATATAATCGTTACTGCAAACATAATTAGGCTACCTAATATGACGACAAATTGAATCGATATCATTTCAGCCATTATTCCAAAAGTTATCGTCCCAATGATGATAAAAAAAGCTTCAATGAATCCGTACACACTACCAACCCTTCCCATTACATTGACAGGAACATTATTTTGATAAAATGTGTAAAATCCAGTGTCAAGAAAAGCCATCGAAAATGAAAGAATAAAAAATCCAATTGCTGCTATCAAAAAATTACCTGAAAAAGCATAGATCATATAACCGATAGAGACCATTAAGGATCCAAGACCAATCAGCCAAGAGGTAGCTACTTTTTTAACAACTATTATGTTTACTAATGCTCCAACAATTATCCCAACACCAGCAATACTCACGAGGAATCCATAATCTCTCTCTGATAATGAAAGCACTTCTGTAGAAAATGCTGCTTCCAGTGAATCTATAGCAGTTGCCAAAACCATCACTGAACTGAAGAGTAAATAAATGGCCATAATGTACATGTGTTTACGACTAAAGTCAACAACTAATTTCCAATCATTTTTTAATACTTTCAAGGTTATTTTTTCATCTTTTGTTTCAATAAAATCATTTTTTTCAATATTGGGCATAAACAATGTGATTAGTGCCGATAAAAATAGGGCTATTGCATTAATATATATCGCAAAATTTGGAGTACCAATCATAAACATCATTCCTGCAATTGCGGGTCCAGTAACAAATGCCCCCGAATCAATTAGGCTTCGGAAAGAATTAAATCGTTTTCTTTGATCAGGAGGAATTAACTTCGTAATGTAAGTCATTGATGTAGGCTCATACATGGAACTAGCTATACTTATAAAAAAGACAATGCCGTATATTGCCCAAAGAAATGATAGTAAAGGCAATAAGGCAATAAACACTGCTTGGAATATGTTAAGCCACACCATAAGATGCTTTTTATTCAACCGATCAATTAAACTGCCCGCCCAAACGCTTGTAAATAATGTAGATAAAGCTCTTATTATATATAAACCTGAAACAGCAAGTACACCCATCATATCAAGAACGATTAAATTTAATGCTATAAAATACACCCATTCCCCAATACTAGAAATACCAATACTGGACAATAAAATAGATGGATATTTCCACGACCTAACAAATTTTTTTATACGCATTTTTATTTCCACTCCTTTGTTAATCTAAACTTGGACAATAAAAAAACTCACCCCCAAGACCTTAAGTCTTGAGAACGAGTTGTTGCGCGCCTGGTGCCACCTCAGTTTGGTAATATGTCACCATATTACCCTTATTAGGTACGGTATGAAGACCATACATATACCCTAGCTCTATAACAGGAGCTCCTGTCACACTATCACCTGCATGGATCCAATGTGCTGCTCTGAGGCTTGCTTCCAATCATTAATTCTTACTCCTTTTCACCAACTGGAGCTCTCTTTGAAGAATTTCATGATTGTACTGTTCTCTTCATTGCATTTATTTGATTGTAGCCTTTTAATGTTAGATAACCATACCAAACCTTTTGGGGGAAGTAAAGAACTTTTTTATTACTTATAATTGTAATTTTAAATTATTGAAAATATTGGCTTGAAACAGGAATTGTCATTTACGATAAAGATTTTTGGAACGGTGGCTATGGTTCCGAAGCGTACAGGTTATGGATTGATTTTCTTTTTAAATCGACCGACTTACATAGATTGGGTATGTCTACGTGGTCAGGTAATGTAAGAATGATGAAGGTAGCAGTAAAGATTGGAATGACAGAGGAAGCAAGAATAAGAAAGGCGAGAACGGTAGATGGTGAATATTTTGATGCCATTAAAATGGGCATATTGCGAGAGGAATGGGAAGGATCAAATAGTAATTAGCTATAAAAGGTATCTTCAGTTATAGGGCGCTTTTCAAGAATAAATACTGTTTCTGAATCAGGCCATTTTAATGGAATAAGAGGTGCAAACATGAAATTATTTATGCGTTTTTTACCTTTGCTGCTGGTAGTAGCAGGGTTACTCAATTATATATACATGGCAAAAGGAATTGGTTTAACTCTTGTTCTTTTATCTCTTGGAGTTATCGTTGGAATCTTTAACCTTATGAAAAAGCAGTACATAGTTGTTGCTTTAATAAGTATTGTAATTATAATTGGGTCAGTAGCTTTGTTTTATTATTTGGTTAATGCTGGTGTGTAATAATCGGGCGCGCTTGTTGAACTGAACCATATTATGTAGGTGGTTTCATTGTTCATTTAAAAACCTTAAAGCGAAGTGGAGGATTAGCCCCTCCACTTCGTTGACTAAAATAATACCCTAGTACTGAACAGCTTTTGTTCTATTTATCTTACGTGAGTAATTACGTCTTTGCATCATTCATTTACCCAATTACATTTTGAACATTATAGTTCAAGAAAAGGGAGCACTAATTGAACAGTGCGTCCCTCCAGGAACATAACTAAGATATATTCTTAATAAGTACCCCAAAGTAGCGAAAAAATATATTTCGGTTGAGCCTTAAGTATTCCTCAATCAGGCGCGCTTGTCGAACAAGGCGTCCTTCTGAATCGGGCCAGATTGTTGAGGAACATTTCCAAAGAAAGATAGTTGGATATTTATGTTAAAATCGATGCAGATTGTGAAGGCAGAAGATTGAAAACAACACCAATTTTATTTTTGGATTCGAAAGTTAATATTTATAAAATATGAGGTGAGAGGTGACCTAGTGAATGCCAATGATGCTGTCACACGAAAATACAGTATTATAAGTTATATCGCCCTAGCAAGTGGAATTATTTGCTTTTTTATTACTTTTGTTCAACCTACAAGAATTGTGATGATAGGATCACTTGGTTTTATCGCTTTCCTTGCCCATCTATTTTGTATTAATGTTTATTTTGGTGTTAGTTGGTGCTATTCCCTTTGCTCCTTAAATAGTACTTTTGGTTATCTAAATAATCCTCTCCAGTTCCACATAAGGGCGCACTTCCGAAATAAGGGCTAGTGCCCAAATTGCTGAAATGGACCAGGTAATGAAGTAAAGTATCAGGAGGTATAATGTGCAACTATACTGTGATAGTTATCTGGCGGTGCTTAAAAATAATTTTATGTTGATTATAATGGCATTTGTTTTACTCATTGTAACTTTCTTTATATGGGTGGGATTTCCTATCTTTGTAATTGGAATCGTAGTAGCAGATATAACATCTAATTTTGTACTTACCCATATTGGTGTTTCACTTTCAGTTGGACTACTGTTTTCCTTATATTTTATACCAATCAATCTTAAAGTCGCGAAAAACATAGCTGTTATAAAAAGCCGCGGCCCAATGAATTCTTTCATTCGCATAGAAGCAGTTTGGATATTGGTAGGGGCTTTTATTTTTGAATTAATTTTCAGCGTTATTTGTTAAATAATCAGGCGCCATTCTTGAATAAGGATCGGCGTCAGTTCCTATATAAGGGCCATTTTGTTGCAAATTGGACACTTTATAAATCATTTTTTAGGGAGGAGGTCAATATGAGTATGCACGCATCGGACAGTATGTTTGCTTTTTTAACTTTTTTACCTTTTATTCTTTACTTGGTTGTTATTGTTTTTACCGTTTATTTTGTAATAAAAGTAATTAAATTCATGAATGAAAAAGTGAAATTAGACCGAGAAAAAAACGAAAAACTCACTGAAATAGTAAAGGCCTTGAATCAAGAAAAAAGGGATTAAATAATATCAGCCATTTTAAGCAATCGGGTGCAAGAATCGAATAAGACTTGCGCTTACTTTTGCTTTGAAGGTCCATTTTGCTGAATAAAAATTGTAACTATTTAAGGGCCATTATGTGGACCAGCTCTTTTGTAATAGAATGGACAATAAGGTGGCGTTAATATTGCAAGATGAAGAAAAATATTCTTGGGTGAGCTATACATCTTTTGGATTAGGAACTTTTTCTTTTGTTGTAACTGTTTTATTTTTTCTTAATGCGCTACCAGGGTTTTATTTAAAGCTAACTGTATACTTAGTACCAATTAGTGTCCCTGTGTCCATAGTACTGGGCGTATTAGCTTTACGAAAAAAAAGTGAAAAAAGATTATTAGCCAACATAGGTATAACCCTAGGATTAATAATTGGAATTACTTTGTTCTGTATTATAGGATTTGCTTGGCTTATTACTCCTGTTCATCCAAACTAAAAATGAGACGCTTCAAGAAATCAGCAAATAGTAAAAATACAGTAGTAACTATTTTATATGTAATGAGGGGCAGTTCTATACAAGGGGGGAGCAAAAACACTTTTCATTGTACAGGCTTCTTCCTAAAAGATTTGAAGTATTGCACTTGAAATAGGTATTAAAGTTGGTTATTATGTAATTGATCAATCAATAATTAACTGTGAGTAGGTGTTTACGTATGGTTAGACCAAAAAAGGAAAATCGTAAGGAAGATATTCTTGAGGCTGGGTTGGAAGTTTTTGCGAAAAGAGGTTATTATAATACAACTACTGCACTCATTGCAAAAAAAGCGGGCATATCTCAACCTTATGTCTTTAAATTCTTTAAAACAAAAGAAGAGTTGTTTATCGCAGCTCTAGATAGAGCATTTGAACGAATCCTTCAAACTTTTGAAAATGTAGAGAATAGCCAAGACAATCTGGTCACCAAAATGATTGCTGCATATGAAGAGTTGTCTGAATCAAATCCTAATGAAATTTCGTTGCAGGTTATAGGTTTTTCAGTGACGGAAAAGGCAATACAACAATCTATAAGGAAAGGCATGTCACGTATTAGAAGTTATACACTGGAAAGGTTTCAATCGGCAGGAATTCCAAATGCGAATAGAGAAGTCACGACCTTTTTGGCAAGGGGGATACTCTGTAATATTTCCTTTTTCATAGATTTACCTGAGCTTATTGACGGTGAAAAAAACCGATGACGGATTATCATCGGTTTTTTTACCCAAGTTTAGTTATTGATCGATCACTAATGAAAGGGGATGGGGTTATGAAAATTGCGATTGTATTAGGAGCAACTGGTGGAACGGGGCAGGTCATCGTTTCAGAATTATTGGAGAGACAGATAGAGGTCATTGCTTTCGGCCGTTCTGAAAGTAAATTGAAAACATTAATGGAGGATCACGATTTTGATCAACGGTTGTCATACAAACTGGGTGATATATTTGATTACCAAACTATTGTTAACGCGGCAAAAGACGTGGATGTTATATTCCAATGTGCCAACGTTAAATATCAAGAGATGGAGGGAAAACTTCATTTGCTTGGAGAAAGTGTAATGAAAGCAGCAGATATTCTGAAGAAGAAGATTGTTATTATAGATGGCATCTATGTTTACGGGCATCAAGTTGCAAAGGGAGATGAAAATCATCCACAACAGCCACACACAAAAAAAGGTAAGTTACGAGTAGAATTTGAGAAATTAATATTTAGTAACAAATGGGAGAATGCAAAAGCATTAATTGTAAGGCTGCCGGATTATTATGGTGCTACTTCACAGAATTCCTATTTACAGCCCACATTGGAAGGGATGGCTGCCCATAAGAATTCTATTTTTATTGGGAATATGAATACACCAAGGGAATATGTATATTTACCAGATGCAGCTAAGATGATTGTAAATATAGCAGAAAAAGACAATGCCTATGGAGAAAATTGGAATATACCTGGAACAAGATTGATATCAGGTAAGGAAATTATCCAGATAGCTCGTAAGGTAACTGGAAATCGAAAGATGGTTATCCCTTTAAATAAAAGTGCTATTCGTTTAATTGGGTTGTTTGATCCGTTTATTAGGGAAGTGGTTGAGATCATGTACCTCACCAAAGAAGGGTTTGTTTTGAGTGGGGAAAAATATGAAAAACGTATCGGCCCCGTACCAGCAACTCCCTTCGAAAAAGGTCTTGAAGAAACATTACGACTTTTAATGCATAATAAAAATTAGCGATTCGGTGATACCAAACTAAATATGTAATAGGTTGAAAACGTGAAATGACATCATGCGTAAAACCTTGTTCAAGAAACGGGCGCAATTCCGGATAGAAAAGTAAAAATATTGGAAAAAATGGAAATGATCATTGCCCTTCAGACAATGAAGTGCTAAGGTTAAAATAATTAAATTGAACGCATGTTACTGATTCGACTAGGCATGGTGATAAGCAAAAGGTTATGTGGTCCCTTTTCGTATCCCCATGCCTTTTTGTGTCAGGCATGTCTTTCTAACCAAAGGTGGTGATTTGGGTATAAATTTACTGCAGAATCGTATGATGTTTTGCACATCGTTAGCACTAGAATGATAGCATATTCATAAAAATTTTAGGAGGAGTTATTTTTGAGAAAGTTTACAGTGGTTGTCTTATCATTTTTCGTTATCTTCTCGACACTTATAAGTTCAGCTTTTGCTGAGAAGGAAAAATTATCAAATGATGAATTAGCCAGCTCAGTATTACCAATTGTCCAATCGTATGAAACCGATTCAAATTATTCAACGTGGAAAATGGATGAATCAACTAGATTTGTAATTCCGGCTACGGATAAATACTTAGAAAATGAACGACTTAAAGAAGTTGTAGAATTGGTATCAGCTGAATTCTTAGAAAAAGGAATTCCTGCAAAATCAGAAATTAAAAAAGTATATGCCGAGGATTCGGAAGTAACATCTCAAGATATCGTTGTAACGCTAGCTAAGAACAGCCAAATTACCGAAGAAAGTAACAGTAACGAAGCCTATAAGATTGAAATTGGCGATAATGGCGTAAAAATAGTAGCTGCTTCAGAAAATGCTGCGATGTATGCTTTACGCACAATTCAGCACTTAATGATTACGAATAACAATAGTCTGGTTTCGGGTACAATCATTGATTACCCAGAATTACCAGAACGCCGAGTTCATCTGGATATGGCAAGAAAATATTTTACAAAAGAATGGATTATCCAACTTATAAGAGAAATGTCTTATTTTAAAATGAATACAATTCAGCTTCACTTCTCGGAAAATATGGGATTCAGAATAGAAAGTGAAACAGATCCGGCAATCGTTTCAAAAGACGGCTATTTAACAAAAGATGAAATTAGAGAAATTTTAGCCGAGGCCAAGAAATATGGAGTTAAGGTCATTCCCTCTTTAGATACACCGGGACATACCGAGCATATTTTAAAAGTTCATCCTGAATTTGGACAAGTTGATAAATACGGAAACCATAGCAAGGTCGCATTAGATATTACAAACCCAGAAGCAGTAGAGTATGTCAAAAGTCTCTACACTGAATATATGGAACTATTTGAGGGTAGTACTGATTTCCATATAGGTGCTGATGAATATATGGAATTCGATAGGGACCCATTTATTTCAGACTATAAGCCAGTATTAAATGAATATGCAAAGGAAACATTAGGTGAAGAATATATATGGAAAGACGCAATGGCTAACTACATTAATGAAATAGCAGCACACGTGTATGAAGGTGGATTCAAGCCACGAATTTTTAATGATGCCATTTACTATGGGGAAACAGATAAAAATGCGTGGGAACCAGTTGAACCAAAACAGAAAATAGAAATGCATGATTATATTGGAATTGATTTTTGGTCACAAATGAGCTGGAATCGCAGCATTGCACCACTTAGCGCATTTGTGGAAAGAGGACATGATGATATATATAATATGAATGCAAGTTACTTTTATTATGTGTTAAGGAACGAAAAACCAGATGATGGACGTAAGCAACATTCATTTGATTACTTAAATCAAGATAAAAGAATATATGAGGAATGGACACCTGGAAAATTCCAAGGCAATACGGTTGATGATGATTCATCCTTTATTAAAGGTGCAGCATTAGCCATATGGTGTGATAATCCGGATTTAGTTGGAGAAGACGTTATCACTGAAGATATTGCTGATGAATTACGTTCCCTAGCTTCGAAATCCTGGAACACCTCAAGTAATGACATTGCGGATTTTAGTGCGTTCAAAGAAAACTATGAAAAGCTTGGAAATGTTGCAGGTTTTGCAAAAGGAAGTGAATTACCTGACGTTCAACCTGTAAAACCAATAGAATCGGACAAAGCAGAAAGTGTTGCCGATTTACAGGCACTCGTGGAACAACTATCAGATAAAGGAGATATTGATCCTAAAGCTATTCACCAGCTTACGGTTCACCTGAAAGTAGTGAGTCATTTCGAGGACAAACAATCTGGTGATAAAATCGTCAAACATTTGCGAGGCTATAAGCTATTGCTCGGTCATATGCAGGAAAAGGCATTAATATCCGAAAATGCGTATAACACCTTAATTGCAAATACCGATGCTTTAATAGAAAAGTGGGAATAGTTTTTTGGTGCCTGTCATTTCCCGGGTTTTGTCGAATATAGTTCAAGGGCTAGCATTCCGAATTGGAATGCTAGCCTTTTGTGTGCGCTTAGCATCTTTTTTTCGAAGGTTGCTCAGAGTATATGAAGCTGATAGATGGAAGGAAAGATTAGGTTCTTACCTGGGGAGGCCTGTGGAAACAACCTCCAGCCCTTCCTAGATATTCCAAAATTATCTAGTACTAAATGGCTTCGACTGACTGCTGATAGCGAACATTTGCATGTTCAGTTACGCAAAGGGTTGCGCATACCTATCTGAAATCCTGTTTCGTTTCCCAAAGTAAAGGTGAAATCTCACGAACCTTCATAGATTCTGGTTAATATAACAATTATTAAAAGTTTGATCGATATGTGCTATTATTAATCATTTTATATATTCAAAATCCCTGAGTTTTCGTGTATTTTAGATGTAAGGTTTTTTAGGGAATACGAGAGTCAAAAGAAAGGGGAAATGGTATTATCCTTAATTGGAAACGTTTTCGATATTGTTTAGCAAGATATTTATACAATAAGCAGAAGTTATCAAGTAAAGCTATTTGGCATGTATTACTATAAAATGTTGGTTTGTGATGGTTCGGGAAACTAGCACTTTTTGATTATCGTTTTTGGTCGTTTTTTATAGGTATTAATCTATAACTTACAAATAGAAAGAGGCGATAAGTATGGGATTTATTCGTAGTAGAGACGATGTTAATTAGGGCAACATGTAATCAAAAGTCAGAAGTATCAGAATCTAGTTATTCAGGAGAAATGAAGGGTGAATTTGTACTTTGGCATTCATTCATACAAGGCGCAAGGAATGGTTTTAGGAGGAGGCAGCATGGAAGAGCACCCTATAGTATTGTTGCACTATAATTAGTGAAAACATTTTTACAGGGATACAGGAATCAGTAAGGGTGCTTTTATGGACGTACTGGGAAAACTCAATGTGATGAAAAAAGTGTTTAAATATCTTGGGAGGAGAGTTAATAATATGGAAGAAGCAAAATCATCAAAAATGGTTTCCGCTCAGAAAAAGCCTATCGGTTACGTTGGGTGGTGCATGGTATTATTATTGTTTTTCGGATCAATTGTAAACTATCTTGACCGTAGCACCTTGAGTATTGCAAACACTGTTATTGCTGATCAGTTTAATATTGGACCTGCTGGCATGGGGATTCTTCTTTCCGCATTTTTATGGCCGTATGCTTTAGCAAGCTTACCAGCTGGTTGGATAATCGATAAAGCTGGTCCTAAAAAAACTTTGGGATGGTCAATATTTCTATGGTCCTCGGTATCTGTAATTAGTGGGTTCGCCACAGGTTTTTTCTTTTTATTTATGATGAGAGTTTTGCTCGGTATCACAGAATCACCATATTTTGCATCAGGTGTTAAAGTTACAAATCGATGGTTTCCTAAGGAACAAAGGGCCTTTCCAACTTCAGTTTTCAACATGGGGCCTACCGTTGCGAAAGCTATATCACTCCCTTTACTTTCCGCAATTATGTTAGCGATAGGGTGGCAGGGTATGTTTATCGCGGTTGGACTACTTGGATTTGTATTCGTTATCTTATGGGTTATTTTTTATAGAGATCCGAATGCTGAAAATAATTTCGAAATTAATAATGATAATACTGATCAAAATAACCACCCGTCCAGAGCTCAAATATCCTGGGGATCGTTGTTTAAATATAGGTCCACTTGGGGCATGGTGATTGGTGCATTTGGTACGAATTTTACACTTTGGCTCTATCTCACCTGGCTTCCAGGTTACCTGCAAACGGCCCGTAACATGGATATTATGACAACAGGTTGGGTAGCTTCTATTCCATTCGTTGCCGGTATTTTTGGTGTACCCATTGGTGGACTTCTCTCAGATTATCTTTTACGAAAAGGATTTTCTCCAATTAAAGCGAGAAAAATTCCAATTGTAGCCGCATCTATATTAGCAGCTGCTTTTGTTATGCCAGTACCATTTGTTTCAAGCACTTTTATTAGTGTTATGTTACTTTCAATTGGATTTTTTGCAAGTTCTGTACCTCCGAGTGTTATGTGGACATTAAATACTGATGTAGCCCCTCAAGGAAGGGTTGCTTCACTTGCAGGTATACAAAACTTTGGAGGGTTTTTGGGAGGAGCCCTTGCCCCTATATTAACGGGCGTGATAGTTCAAGTAACTGGTTCATTTAAATTGGTCTTCATCACTGGATCGTTATTGTGCATTGTTGCTGCTATAGGTTATGGAATTATTCTTAAAAGACCAATCACAAATCGGACTTGAAAAAGAGATTGTTCTTATAAGGTCTAACTGTCATAAGGCTTATAGAATGAAAAGGAAATTAGCGTTACTCACAGATACAAAATTTTATATGAGGAGTTTTAAATATGAGTGAAATCAAATATGCAATAGTAGGTACAGGTTATTTCGGAGCAGGTCTTGGAAAAATAATAAATGGATTAAAAGAAGCCAAAGTTGCAGCTGTGTATGATCCCAATAACGCAGAAGATATAGCTAAAGAACTTAATTGTGATATTGAGAACGATGTTGAGTCATTATGTCAACGTAAAGATGTAGATGCGGTAATCATTGCTTCGCCGAACGGCTATCATAAGGAACCGGTTTTATGTGCTGCGAAAAATAATAAACATGTATTCTGTGAAAAACCAATCGCACTTTCCTAT
Source organism: Virgibacillus phasianinus (assembly GCF_002216775.1). Classification (GTDB taxonomy): domain Bacteria; phylum Bacillota; class Bacilli; order Bacillales; family Amphibacillaceae; genus Virgibacillus_F; species Virgibacillus_F phasianinus. The sequence goes on along the minus strand of NZ_CP022315.1, from coordinate 3,969,539 downwards.
GAGGATTGTAACGAAATGATTGACTATACAAAGCAAAATGACCTGGTTTTCATGGCGGGTCATGTCATGAATTTCATGAATGGTGTACGTACGGCTAAGCGATTGATTAATGAAGGGCAAATTGGCGATATTCTTTTCTGTCATGCAGAACGAAATGGTTGGGAAGAAGCGCAAGAGCAAGTGAGTTGGAAAAAGAAAAGGGATATATCAGGCGGGCATTTATATCACCACATTCACGAATTAGATTTTATCCAGTTCCTAATGGGGCCTGCCAAAAGGGTCAGCATGGTAGGGGGGAATGTCGCACATCATGGGGGTCAATTTGGTGATGAAGACGATATATTGTTAATCACACTTGAATTTGAACGTAATCGATTTGCGACATTACAATATGGTTCTGCATTTAGGTGGAGTGACCACTTCGTGAAAATCCAAGGAACTAAGGGGGCCATTTTAATTGATCTTCAAGATGTAAAAGTGGTATTAAAAACGCCAGATGAAGAAAAGCGATTTTTATTACATGAATCAAAAGAAGTAGACGAGGACCGGACAAGAATCTATAGAGGCCTGAAAAATGACGGAGCCATTATGTATGGAAAGCCGAGTCAAACTCCTCCGATGTGGCTACATTCTATAATGAAAAAAGAAATGAAGTATTTTCATCGTATTATGCAAGGAACAGAGATTGAAGAAGAATTTATTCCATTGTTAGACGGCACTGCGGCTAGAGCCTCTATTGCTACTGCTGATGCTCTTACTTTATCAATGGAAAAAGACAGAAAAGTAAGTGTGGAAGAGATTCTGACAAAAGAGGTTTTAGCAAATGATCTTTGACAAAATTGAGAATCTCCCAATGTACACGTTTGCCAACGAACCTCTAAATCAAACAATAAAATATGAAAATTAAACACCCTGATATATTACCAATATTCGACTTGGAAGCTATAGGGAATGGGATTATAGGCTATCACCTCTTGAGGTACTTTATCTTAAGAGGTGATATTTTGTTTAACCCAGAAGGATGAATCATGTTGATTAAAAATGATAGAATACAGTAAATGCGTACGTTTTGATTATGTGTGTCTACATTTAATTCCAAATTCGCCTGCCGTAACAGGTGGTCGTAATGTTAACCTTAAGAGAGGGAAGGATTTTAATGCATCAAAATAGTGTGTATCAAGCTTTACGTTTAAATTATCTATATGTAGATCGATATTCTTTTCCAAAAGAATGGAGTTATTTTGAATCTATCATTCCTTATTCAATGATACGTCTTATTAAAAGTGGGTACGGAAAGTTTGTCATAAATGATACAGAGTATATTGTTGAAGAAAACAATATAATTTATATTCCTCAAGGATGCAAGCTTGCATGTGAATCATTATCAGAGGAGTTTACGTTTATTAGTATCCGGTTTACTGCTTCTATTCCTTTAAATGATATTGAATTATGGTCAGATACTTTAGGCTTAAACACAAAAATTGTTTGTAATGACGTTCAGGTGCGAGACTATTTTAATCAAATGATTGTGGAAAAACAAACAAATCATAAAGGTAAATCCTTCTTGTTGAGAGGGTATCTAGAATTAATTATAGGATATGTTATCAATTCATCAGAGCTAATTATAGAAGAAGACAGATATAAAAACAGAAAAACATTGGTCGAAAAAAAACTAGATAATAGAGTCCAAACAATAATTGATTATATGATAAATCATCCTGAAAAAAATATGTGTATTGATGAAATGAGTAGCATGGCCAACATAAGTTCATCATCACTAAGGAGGCTATTTAAGTTACACACAGGTAAATCACCAAGTGCATTTTTAATAGAATTAAAAATGACTTACGCGGCGCGTAGCTTATTGGAATCTGACGAAAGTATTTCTTATATTGGATATTCTCTCGGTTTTGAAGATATAAATTACTTTTCAAGAGTATTTAAAAAACACTTTGGAGTAACTCCTAGTTCTTATAGGAAGGTATCACGAGATTGATCATTTAGCAGAAGTTGAGAAATGTTTTGGAACTCTTGATGAATTATTGGAGATAGATAGAAAAGTTAAGTATTAAAGGGGTGCAATTTATAGGTGATAATAATAAAGAATATAAACTTTTGATAAAGCCTTCAAAAAAGCAATAACTTTCGCAATCGGGCGCAATTCTGAAATTAGAATTGTGCTTTTTGTTTGTGGTAGGACGAAATAATGGAATAAAGAAAAAGTTAAGAGAGTTATTTTGAAAAAAGGCATTTGTAATAAAGGACTTTGTCAAAGAAAAGAGAAATAATATAGGTAGAAAAACTTTATTTCAAGAGGGAGAGATCTTTGATGAAAAAACATCATGCGTTACAATTGTATGATTATCATGTTTGGTGTAACAACAAATTTTTTCTGCGAATGAAAGAATTGCCGAAAGATATTTATGATCGGGAAATACGGAATGTTTTTCCCACAATTGCGGAGACACTTGTACATATTTATACGGCTGATACAATATGGCTCGGTGTAATGCAGGAGAATAGTATGGAAGAGATTCAAGCTTCCATCGCCCATGCACACGAAAAAACAAAGAAAAAGGGTCTTGAAGAAATGGAAAAGCTGTTTCAACATTTGTCAGAGGATTATCAATACTTTCTTAACAATGAAAGAAATTTGGATAAAGAGATTTCCCCAGTTCATCCTCAATTTGGTCGTTTAGATACTTATCTTTCCGAATTGGTTCAACATGTTGTGAACCATGGCACATATCATCGCGGAAATCTTACGGCAATGATACGTCAGCAGGGTTACTCAAGTATACCAACTGATTATGTTTTTTATCTTTATGAACTCAGTTCAACAAAATAGGTTTTTCTCTTAATTTCCATTCATCCTATGGATAAAAAAACATGGGTAGATGAGGGGGTAATCTTATGAGAAATTTATTTTACCTTTGTGTAGAGGGTGATGTAAATAAAACTTATGAATATTTAAATGGTCTTAAGGACAAAACCAAAGAGCAAGCTGAAATAGAGAAGAAATACTATAGTCGATTTTACCAGTACAATCCAGATTATAAAGTCTCTCATGCAGATAAATGGATAGAAAATGTGATAAATGAATATCGTTATTACTTTGTAGAAGTCTTAACCAAAAAAGTAGAACGTTCTGCTGCGGGGGCAAACTTATTAAAAAGATTGAATTGTTATTTACCTAAAGATAAAAAAGGAACCAATATGAAAGGTACAGAGGAAAACTTGAAAACTATTTTTAATGAGAAAGGACTTTACTTTATAGGCGGTAAGGTTGAACCCCATTATGGCCCCTTTATTTGGAAAACTACAGACAAAAAAACATATCATGTTGACATTCCTGATACCAGGGAAATGGTGCAGGTATGCTTTTTGGATGATTTTCTCATGTTAAGCTGGCTGCACTTCGCAACATTTGGCAAGGTATATGCTGGTGGTTGGGCAAAAGAAGATGCGTTGTATTGTATATTACCTAATTACCGCGACAAATTGGATACAGATGTCTTTCTAGTATCCTTCCTAAAACATGAAGCACAACATTATAGTGATTATAAACAATTTCCAAAATTAAAGGGACATGACTTGGAATATCGGGCAAAGCTTGTCGAATTGATTTATTACTCTGATTATGAATTTATGAAGAAACTACTGATTGAGGCAGTAAATAACTCAAATCCGCATAATTACGCGGCTTTTATTATTCTCAAACGGTTGTCTAAACACTTTTTTAGTACAGATGCGGAAAAACGGATAGAAAAATGGACTGAAATCAATTATGACAAAATCCGCTCCTTTGCAAGAAAGTTATTTAATGAGCATACCAGTATGCTTCAATCACAGGATGTGCATACGGTGGAGAGCGTGATTTAATTCATCTATCTAAAATTTAAAGTGCCAGAAACGGGCGCGATTCTAAAGTAAGGGATTGCGCTTTTTTAATGTATCGAGCGATTATATTGAATAAGAGGTTGCTTAAAATTCACTTTTTTCATAAAGTATCCTCTTCTAGAAGACGAAAACGTTGATTCATCAAAATATGAAAGAAGCCGCCCATAATAAATCCCGATGGGCTTCATATTTAGACAAGCTTATATTTAAGAACTACCTTACTTAAGACTTCAACTAAGGGGGGATTTAACATGGGCGAATGGACCATTTTGAGATAAAAAGAAGGGATATCCGTAAGAAAGTCGAAATTATATTCTGAAACGTATATTAATAGCAGGGGATGGTTGTAATTATGACAATTGCTCAAACGAAAATCCTGAGTGTATGTAGAAACACCTAATGGACCAATGACAATCAGTTTTGTTGAGAAACGAACTAGGGGTGCTGGATCACAAGATTGGAGGAATAGAAAATGGATGTAAGGACATTCTTGTTACAACAATGGGCAAGCTGTTTGGATGAAGAAGACTGGTTTCCACCACTTGAAAAGGTGCTAAAGGATATTGCTTTTGAACAGGCAATTTGGAAACCAGATGAGGGGGGAATGCATTCTATTTGGGAATTAGTTTGTCATTTACTTTTCTATGAAAAGAGATTTCTGATGCGATTTCTTGGTGAAACAGCGAATGAACCACAGGCAGAAAATAATGAATCTACTTTTCGATTACCTGCCCAGACGATAGAAAATTGGAAGAAAACAAAACAAGAATACGCTTATGTTCATCGTGAACTAGGAAAAATACTAGCAAAATCAGAACATGAAGATTTGTACAGACAGGTCCCAGGAGAAGATAATTCATTGGTGCTTGAACTGAAAAGTTTAGCAATGCACGACGCCTATCATATTGGGCAAATTGTACTTCTAAGTAAAATGCAGGGGGCTTGGGCAGGGAAACGAAGCTTTTAAAAAAGCGTCATTAGCTTTACAGGTGAAAATAGTATTTGCATAAGGAGATTCATAAATGAAGGAAAACCAAATTAGTTTTACGGCGATGATGACAGCTTATATTCGAGGTATTCACTCAAAATATACCAATCCTAAAATTTTCAATGACTGTTTAGGATATGATCTAATTCCTGAAGAGCAAAAAAATAGGATAGAGCAGACTATGCCAAAAGAGGCATTAATGCATTCTACCGCCTCTATCACCCGTTCACGGTACACGGAAGATTGTTTGATGAAGGCAATTGAAAACGGTGTGGAGCAGTATGTAATTTTAGGCGCTGGTTTGGATACTTTTGCATATAGATATCCTGATTTGTTAAAAAGTCTTCATGTATTTGAATTAGATCATCCCGCAACGCAAAATTTTAAACGTCAGCGTGTTGATGAGTTAGGGTGGAATCATCCAGACAACCTGCATTACATTTCGATAGATTTCACTCGAGACAACCTGCATTACATTTCGATAGATTTCACTCGAGAGGATATAGTAACGAAATTTAATTCATCACTAAACTATTCTGTCTTATCCAAAAGCTTTTTCAGCTGGCAGGGGGTTACCATGTACTTATCCAAAGAGGAGGTATATAAAACACTGACTAATCTATCAAAAGTGACTCCCGCTGGAAGCATGATTGTATTTGATTACTTCAGTGTAGATGAATTTAATGAGGAAACCACTTCCACTAACTTGCAAAAGAAAGAAAACATGATGAATAAGATAGGAGAGCCAATGAAAACAGGTTTTGACCCAGCTAGTATGAAGGAAGAAATGGCAGAACTTGGATTAAACTTGCTTGAGAATTTAAGCCCGGTGGATATTAAGAAACGGTATATGACGGGATTAAATGAAAACCTACAGGCACATAAAAACGTGTATTTTGCACTGGCTGAAGTTGAATAAGTTTTATGGTAAAGGGTGCGGTTCCGGAATAAGGATTAGCACCCATAATTGTACATAGGGGCCATGTGATCTAATAAAGCGTTATTTTGACGATATCAGGACGAGTGGGCTTTGGCTAGAGCATCGGAGAAATTGCGGAATTTTTATATATAAAAAAGATTGATCAAAATACCAGCCACTTAGTTATTACAGTACCGTTAAGCCTGGGGTGACGGTTTTTTGATCAACCTTTTTTTCAAAAGCAAAAAGGAGCCATGTTATTAAAACAATGGTTGAAATCTATTACTCATCCATAAAGCACAGCAAGGCCACTAAATTTTACCTAATAGTACGGCGAGATCAATAAGTAGACCAATACACCAGTAAGGCTGACATACAGCCAGAGCGGCATGGTCCAACGTGCGATTTTTCGATGCTTTTTCACTTGCATATTCAGGCCTCTCCCCAGCGTGATCAGTGCAAGTGGCACAATCAATGCTGCCAGAACAATATGGGTAATCAGGATAAAATAATAAATATACATGAGCACACCATCTCCGCCATAGCTTGTAGACTCAGCCATGGAGTGGTACGTCAAGTAGGAAATAAAAAATAAAAAGGTTGTTACAAATGCTGCAACTATAAATCTGCGATGCAGTTTAATGTTTTTCTTTTTAATCATGATTAAGGCCGTTAACAGAAAGATAAAGGTGAAGCTATTCAAGATAGCATTCAGCGCTGGCAATACCGTTAACTCTACGCCCCATATGGTGCCATCATCGCTTTTTGGCAAGTAATAGGTCCCTAAAATAATGCCAACGATAAGTATGGAGAGAAACCAAATCAGCGGATTGTAATTGCGCTGATTCACATTGTAGGTGTCATGGACGTCATTACTCATACTTTTTTCACTCCTATATAAAATAAACTTCTTATCAGTTAGCATAAGAAATTTAATCGCAAAGCGCAATTCAAAAGAGACCGTTTCCCTTTAAAAACAGAAAGTGTCATCCTTTCGACAAAAAACAGTCAAAGTAGTGAAACATATAATGGCATTATGATTGTTTTCGAATTTTGACCTCTATCATTTGGGTGGTTATTGGTCATTCTTTAAATAGCATCCTTGTTTAAATTACTTATGTGCTTTCTGAGCTGTTTAAGAAATCTATAAATATAGTACAAATAGCACTTAAAATATTTAGACTATTCTGCTATTATGTGTCGATAAAGGAGGGTTTAATAAATGCGTAATTATCTAAAAGTTATTTCTGTGTTATTGGCCTTGTGTTTGCTGCTTAGTATCAACATACCAGCCATTCACGCGGATGGGCATGGCAAGCCGCCGAAAGATGATCTGCCAAAATATCAAGTAGATGTGGGGACAAAAGGCATGGTCGCGACATCCCATCCGGAAGCGACAAAAATTGGGGCTGAAGTCCTGAAACAAGGCGGGAATGCCGTGGATGCTGCTATTGCAATCCAGTTTGCTTTGAATGTAAGTGAGCCGATGATGTCCGGTGTTGGGGGCGGCGGTTTTATGATGGTGTATGATGCTGAGAAGGACAAGACCGTCATTATTGACAGCCGCGAAAAGGCTTCATCCGGGGCAGAACCGGATATGTTCCTAAATGAGAATGGAGAACCCATTCCTTTTGACGAACGGGTGATGATGGGGGATGCAGTTGGTATTCCTGGTACTTTAAAAGGACTTGAAACAGCCTATGAGAAGTGGGGGACGTTCTCCTGGAAAAAGCTAGTGAAACCAGCTGAAAAATTAGCCAAACACGGCGTCGAGGTGAATTGGGTTCTTGCTGACGCCATACAGGACAACCAGGAAAAGCTGTCAAAAAGCGCCGCCAAAGAGGTGTTTCTACCTGATGGCACACCACTTCAAGAGGGTGACATGCTTATTCAAAGGGATCTCGCTAAGACATTAAAAATGATCGAAAAGAACAAGTCCGATGCACTATACGAAGGCCCAGTCGCTGAAGCGTTAGCCTCTACTGTACAAAGTTTCGGTGGTACCATAACCACGGCGGATCTGGATAACTATGATGTGACAATCGATCAACCACTAATGGGCACTTACCGGGGGTATAAGCTTGCAACGATGCCTCCGCCAAGTTCAGGTGGTTTGACCGTGCTGCAGATTCTAAATCTGCTGGAAAGTTATGATCTGAAACAATACGGTCCCCGTTCGCCTGAAAAATATAATCTTTTAGCTGAAGCAATGCATCTCGCTTATGCCGACCGCGGAGCTTACATAGGTGATCCAAAATTTGTAAATGTACCGATGGAAGGCATGCTGGATGAAGACTATATTAATTTGCGCAGCCAGTTAATTGAACTTGGAAAAGCCAACAAAAATGTGGAGCCTGGAAACCCATGGGCTTATCAAGAGGGTGAGAATCCCGGTTATGTTGAACAGCCGAATGATAAAAAGACGGGACAAACCACGCATTTTTCGGTGGCCGACCAATGGGGCAATCTAGTTTCTTATACAACAACGATTGAACAGGAATTTGGCACGGGTATTATGGTTCCCGGTTACGGCTTTATGTTAAATAATGAAATGACAGACTTTGATGCAATACCTGGTGGCGCCAATCAGGTCAAGCCTGGTAAACGTCCAATGAGCAGCATGAGTCCAACAATCGTCTTTGACCAAAACGGTGAACCATTTATGACGGTAGGATCTCCTGGTGGAAAAACCATAATCACTTCCGTTGCACAGACGATTATCAATGTGATTGATTATGGTATGACACCAAAGCAAGCAATCGAAGAACCTCGGATATACAGTCCTGACTATCCGGATATCCGATGGGAAGAAGGTGTACCTGAAGAGACGCGTCATCAACTCGAACAATTGGGATACAAGTTCGATGAGGAACCAAGGGATATTGGCAATGTTCAAATGATTAGGATACACCCTAATTTTTTCCTAGGCGCTGCTGACTCCACACGTCAAGGGCGTGCTTTGGGAATAGATTACGTGAAGGGCGGTCATGGTCCAAAAAATAAATAACTTACAAAAACGTCCCAACTTTCGCTGTAGGAAAGTTGGGGCGTAATTTTTGTGAAAGGATCCTAGATATTGGTTGGGCTGAACTAGAGGTGGGCTAGTTATTAACCAAAAATTATTTTTTTACAGCATGGATGTAATGAATCGTTTCGAATGCAGACAAATAATCTGAACGATCACCAAAGAACTGATTATTAATAGCAACTGGTGATAAATGTTCATAAATGAGTAGACCTGAGTCTTCCAGCATTTTTTCCATTTCCTCATAAGTAAAACATGATTTCATTGGCTCACCACTTGCTGAAGCCATTTGAACCATATTTTGAACGCGATTGGACACACCTTTTTCTTCAAAAAGTTCGTTGTCCGCATAATCAAAAACGATGGAACTTCCTGATGGGACTTTTGTAAATAATTCATTAATTAAATTGCCATTTTCTTCTTTTGTTAAATAATATGAAACACCTAAAAGACTAAAGAAAGTTTTTTTGTGAGGCATAAAACCTCCGTCAATAAGATTTTGCATAATAAAATCTGTGGTGAAATCCATTGAGATAAAGTGAAGATTAACTGGAATTTGATAATTAGCATCTGCTAACCTTTTCTTTTTAAAATCTTGTGCTGACGGATAATCTACTTCAAATATTTCTAAGTCGTTGTTTAATTCTTGGTTTCGGAAACAAAAGGTATCTAATCCGGCTCCCAGAATGACATACTGTTCAGCGCCTAGTACGATTTCATGAAACAATACATTTTCACAATAGGCGGCGCGTGCTAAAGGAGTTGGAGAAAGTTGAACTTGTGTAATCCATTTTAAAATTTCATCAGGATGATCTTGAAACTTCTCAGCAATTTCATTATTAAAGAATTGAATTCCTTTAATCATGTTTTCACGGATATCACAAAATTCCTTTTTGGTAATTAATTCTCTTGCAATAAAATCATCGAAAATTTTTGGTGTGTCATGTTTACTGTGGTATGCTCGACCAAAAGCTGATATTAAGGAAGTTAAACTTGATTCATTTTTCTCCATACATTAATCCTCCCATAAAACAAAAATAAGATTCCCCTGGCCAGGAGAATCTTATTATACACAAAATAAATTAAAACTTAAATTATAGCATAAGTAAATTTTTTTGTCAATTAAAGTGCTTCGTTTTGGGGTGACTTTATTTGAGTTATAATAACTGCTTTGAAATGGAAAAGTGTCGCATTCGCATTTTTCGCTGTCGGCTTTCTGGAACTTTTTAGATAATTTATAAAAATGACACCCACTGCGGAAGGGATCAACTCGTAAGATATAATATCACCAATTTTAAGAGTGGCCAAGTTACATAAGAACTGGAAGAAATATACAAGAAGGATTTATTAATTCCCTGTTGAATACTTAGTTATGCGTGTATTTTATGCTTTAACGAACTGAAAAACGAAGAAAGCTAATAATTTTTAAAATCTTATTTCGAGGAGGGATACAATGAATGAGCAGGATCGGCAAAAGATGAAAGAAACAATCAAGAGGGCTACGGAGATGAATCGTTCCCTGTTGGAGGAAATGGAAAATTTGTTGAATGAAAACAAAAAAATGGAGGAAGAAAATAAAAAATGGCGGGATTATTACGAAGCCGGATCAACTATATATAAAAGAACCCAGGGTAATCAGGCCACTCAACAATTTAACAGGGATAGATCGAACGTCTAATGTAGGTATTATGAGAATAGCGGTGAGGAAATAAGTTGTTTCTTACGCACAATATAGAAAAGGGGCCGGAACCTTGATTTCCTATAGCCCCTTCAATCTTTTCTTCCTTGTTTGATCCTTTTAATTGAATATTTACAATCCAGAGCGATAATAGGTGTTCTCCCAATCTACTCCTCATTTTCCGGTTTAAAATCTTCCTCTATCTCATTATTCCCATCATAGATTTCACCAAAAATCTTTTTCATTCGTTCATGTGCTTGTTGTTTTATCGAATCATCAATGTATGATTTTATCCTATATAAGGCGTAAACAACCACCATTGCATCGTCTGCAAACCCAATAAATGGAATGATGTCAGGCACCACATCGATGGGAAGAATAAGATAACCTAAGGCACCTGCTATGGTAATTTTGGTCGATTTAGGAGTGTTGGGACTTTTAAATCCGTAAAATAAAAGCAGGCTATAGTAGGAAACCTTGACTCCCATTTTCTGAGCATAGTTAAGCAGTTTAGCTACATATTTGTTTTCAGAGAAATGTTTTTCCTTCCCCTTGATTGCTTCAGCAGAATCAAAATTATCTAACTCTCTATCGTAATTTGTTTTCTTTGACACGTTATCTCTCCTTAATTAAACGCTCATTCCAATGTATTCCACGTAATGAGCTTGTATAACTAATCTATCATCACACCCTTATCATAGTAAAAGAATTTGGGATAAATATGTGATAAATGTGGCAAAATTGGGGAATGCATTTGGGAGTTTCAGCTGGAATTAAAATGTCTGTTGTGGCAGAAAGGACAACACTGCTGCTATCTATAAAGATCAAATGCGCAGGACACCCCACTATATAGATCATAAAAATAAAGCATTATTTTGTTGCAAATATAAGCATATGCTAATATACTAATTGTGAGAGGTGATGTTCATGGAAAAAACGATAATTGAATTAGAAAATGCCACACAAACGTTAAAGCTACTAGGTGATAAAACACGCTTAACAATTATGGGATTAGTAAAAGATGGAGAATGTTGTGTATGCGAGTTTGTTGAGGTTCTGCAAATGAGTCAGCCTTCTATTAGCCAGCATTTAAGAAAACTGAGGGATGCGGGTCTTGTGAAGGAGCAACGGAGAGGGCAATGGATATTTTACTCATTAAATACTTCCCATTCGACATACCCGATCATTCAACAGGTCTTAGAACAGATACCTGATCAGAAAGAGAAATTACGTGCGCTGGAGAACGCGGGATTACGTATCCAGTGCGACTTGTAGGGGGATTCATTTGAATTTAGCGATTGTAGCAACGGTTATTTTTATACTTACGCTAGTATTAGTGATTTGGCAGCCGAAAAACTTAGGGATTGGCTGGTCTGCATGCGGAGGAGCAATACTAGCGTTAATTTTTGGCGTGGTTGACTTTCAAGATGTGTTAGCTGTAACAGATATTGTTTGGAATGCCACATTAGCATTTGTAGCGATTATTATTATTTCCCTTATTCTTGATGAGATTGGCTTTTTTGAATGGGCCGCTCTTCATATGGCGAGAATTGCCAAGGGTAATGGGAAGAAAATGTTTGTTTATGTGATTCTTCTGGGTGCTGTTGTTGCGGCCCTTTTTGCCAATGATGGAGCTGCGCTAATTCTCACACCAATTGTACTTGCGATGGTACGAAATTTAAACTTTAAAGAAAAAATGATTTTGCCGTTCATTATGGCGTGTGGTTTTATTGCAGATACTTCCTCGTTACCACTTGTTGTGAGTAACTTGGTGAATATCGTTTCGGCGGACTTTTTCGGTATTGGATTTATTGAATATGCTACACGTATGATTGTTCCGAACTTCTTTTCGATAGGTGCGAGTATTCTTGTACTTTATCTGTTTTTTAGGAAAAGTATTCCTGAAAACTATGATGTAAGTCAACTAAAAGAACCAAATAAAGCAATCAAGGACCATAAAATGTTCCGTATGTCTTGGGGTGTTCTGGCGGTATTGCTGATTGGCTATTTTGCAAGCCAACCATTAGGTATTCCGGTCTCGATTATAGCCGGTATTGTTGCGATTTTCTTCCTTCTAATGGCGAGAAGAAGTTCTGCAGTGAAGACGGCAACAGTCATAAAGGGTGCCCCTTGGGCGATTGTGTTTTTCTCTGTCGGAATGTATGTCGTCGTTTATGGTTTGCGCAATGTCGGATTAACTGATGTGTTAGCTAATGTTATTCAGTATACTGCCGAACAAGGATTGTTTGTTGCCACGATCTCCATGGGATTCATTGCGGCAATTTTATCTTCCATTATGAACAATATGCCAACCGTCATGATCGATGCATTAGCAATTGCTGACACAAGTACATCGGGAATTATGAGGGAAGCGCTAATCTACGCGAACGTCATTGGATCCGATTTGGGGCCAAAAATTACACCGATTGGATCATTAGCGACATTGCTATGGCTTCATGTTCTTTCGACAAAGGGATTTAAAATCTCTTGGGGTTATTATTTTAAAATAGGTATTATCCTTACAATCCCAACGCTGTTTATTACATTAACAGGATTATATGTTTGGCTATGGCTTATTTTATAAGTAACAAAACTAGTGGAAACGAAAAGGAGAATGAACCATATGCCTAAAAAAACAATTTACTTTTTATGTACCGGAAACTCTTGTAGAAGCCAAATGGCAGAAGGATGGGCGAAAAAATATCTTAATAACGAATGGGTCGTAAAAAGTGCAGGAATTGAAGCACATGGATTAAATCCAAATGCAGTCAAAGCAATGAAGGAAGTTGCTATTGATATTTCAGAACAAACATCGGAAATTATTGATCCGGAAGTTTTGAATAATGCTGCTATGGCTGTTACGCTCTGCGGAGATGCAGCAGACAAATGCCCCATGACACCACCTCATGTAAAGAGAGAGCACTGGGGATTTGATGATCCTGCAAAAGCAGAAGGCACAGATGAAGAAAAATGGAGCGTATTTCAACGGGTACGTGATGAAATTGGCAAAAGAATTAAACACTTTGCAGAAACTGGTAAATAAAATAGTCAGGGGGATTTCGTAACTCCTGGCTATCATTGGAATACATATATAAGTGTATACTTATATTGTTATGGAGGGGTAAACATGAGTAAATTAGAAATTTTCGATCCAGCAATGTGCTGTTCTACGGGTGTTTGTGGACCAAGTGTCGATCCAGATTTAACACGCGTTGCATCAGTGGTCTATTCCTTAGAAAAAAGAGGATTTGATGTTACAAGATATAATCTTTCAAATGATCCTGGTGAATTTGTTGAAAACAAAAAGGTAAATCAGGTTCTTCAAGAAAAAGGTGCTGATGCACTGCCTGTAACCATACTAAATGGTGAAATCGTAAAAGATTCAAGCTATCCAAGTAATGACGAATTCTCCGATTGGTTGCAGGTTGATGCGGCAGACTTAAAAGATAAACCCCAAACACGTGTAACCATTGACATTGATAAACTATAATTTGAAAGGGGGAAACATCGATGTATGAATCTTTCAATCCCAAACAGGTGGTACAGACACCATTTTTATTTTTCACTGGAAAAGGCGGTGTTGGTAAGACATCTATAGCTTGTGCAACAGCCGTGTCCCTTGCTGACCAAGGAAAAAAAGTATTATTGGTTAGCACGGATCCAGCTTCCAATTTGCAGGATGTTTTCAAAATCGAACTAAACAGTGATCCAGTCGAGATTCCAAGCGTGAATAATTTATTCGCATGTAATATTGATCCTGAAGAAGCCGCAAAAACCTATCGTGAAAAAACTGTCGGTCCGTATCGGGGGAAATTGCCAGATTCAGTTGTCACACAGATGGAGGAACAGCTTTCTGGTGCGTGTACGGTCGAGATTGCCGCATTTGATGAATTCTCTCATCTGTTGGCTGATGATACGATAGTAAAGCAGTATGATCATGTGTTATTTGACACGGCACCGACAGGTCATACACTTCGCTTGTTGCAGTTACCAACCGCGTGGAGTGGCTTTTTGGAAGAAAGCACGCATGGCGCTTCTTGTTTAGGACCACTGTCTGGTTTAGGGAAGAAAAAAGATTTGTATGCGCAAGCTGTCAAGTCTCTGTCAAATGGTGAAAAAACAACCTTGATTTTGGTTTCCCGTCCAGATGTATCCTCTCTAGTAGAAGCCAACCGGGCATCTATGGAACTGAAAGACATTGGTATCCAAAATCAGTTACTTATTATTAATGGGCTTTTCCAGATTCAAAGTCCAAATGATGAAATATCAACAGCTTTTTACGAGCGTCAGCAAAAAGCATTAATGAAAACACCCGCAGAATTAAAACAGATCAAAACATTATCTGTACCATATGTTTCTTATTCGTTAACAAGTATTGAGAGTCTACGTCTACTTGTTAGTGATAAACCTTTTGCTGAAATAGAAGAAAATAGCGATGACAGTGAAGTCATTCCATTGCCTGGATTAAATGAAATTATTGATGACTTTTCAGCTAAAAAAACACGTGTCATTTTCACGATGGGGAAAGGAGGAGTTGGGAAAACTACCATTGCTTCGGCCATTGCTGTCGGCCTTTCCGAAAAAGGGCATAAGGTCCATTTGACGACAACAGATCCAGCAGCTCATCTTGCATACACGTTTAAAGATGGTGCATTGAACGACAATCTGTCTATTAGCAGTATTAATCCGAAGACAGAAGTCGAAAAGTATAAACAGGAAGTGCTTTCTGTTGCTGGGAAAGAACAGGATGAAGAAGGACTCGCTTATTTGAAAGAGGACCTAGAGTCGCCTTGCACCGAAGAAATTGCCCTATTCAGGGCTTTTGCGAATATGGTGGAAAAATCACAAGATGAAATTGTCGTGATTGATACGGCACCTACCGGACACACCTTGTTATTGCTTGACTCAACGGAAACGTACCATAAGGAAATAAGTCGCTCGACAGGGGATGTACCGGATAGCGTAAAAAAATTGTTACCCAGGCTCCGAAATCCAAAAGAGACCGGAGTTGTCATTGTGACGCTTGCCGAGGCAACACCAGTGTTAGAAGCAGCACGGCTGCAAGAGGATCTTAAACGAGCGCAAATTGTTCCAAAGTGGTGGGTTATTAACCAAAGTTTACATGCAACAGAATCAAGGGATCCAATATTAGCTGGCAGAGCGAATACGGAAAAGCGATGGATTAAAAAAGTAAGCGAGGAATTGGCTGAGAAGGCTGCCATTATACCGTGGACAGGTGAAGAAAAAATAGGATATGCAAAATTAAAAGACTATATAAGTAATTAATCATTTATATTTTAGAGGATGTATGGCAGCTTGGATTCCGAACGATTCATTAAGGAGAAGTAACCTTAGATTGGGGTCAATTTTGTAAGTCCATTTCATATAATTTTTATCATACAAGAGAGGGGAAAAGTTATGAAAATTACCGAAGAAGCAAAACAAACGTTAACGACAATTATGGGGAAACGTGGGGTGGAAGGAATTCGTATACATTCTGCAGGTGCAGGTTGCTGCGGTCCTCAGATAGGGTTATCCCTTGATCATCCGGAGAAGACGGATTTAATTAAAGAAATAAACGGTATTCGCGTCGCCATCGATGAACAGGTGAAAAGCTCCGTTG
Organism: Virgibacillus phasianinus; assembly: GCF_002216775.1. Lineage (GTDB taxonomy): Bacteria > Bacillota > Bacilli > Bacillales > Amphibacillaceae > Virgibacillus_F > Virgibacillus_F phasianinus. The sequence continues at coordinate 3,953,406 of NZ_CP022315.1, read as the reverse complement.
ACGCGTTAACATTAGATAAAGATGGAGAGCAATTTGTGTTGTTAGGGCTAGATAATTGCTGTTAATAAAAAGGTCTCTTCTGAGGCCTTTTTATTTGTCCCAATAAATTCCTAACCAAAGCTCATTATTTACGTTTCCCCTGTGTTCGGTAAGCTCAAAAATATATATCAAAAAAAGTTGATTAATGATTGGAGGGATAAACATGATTCCAGTAAAAGTCGATTTGCAAAGTACTTTTAAACACTACGAAAAAACGTTTAAGGCTTTAGCAGACGAAAAAAGACTGCAACTACTTAATTTATTAGCTAATTCCCCACATGATTCTATTTGCGTTTGTGACTTAGTGGATGAGATGGAATTGGCTCAATCAAAACTTTCATACCATATAAAGATTTTGCTTCAGGCCAATCTGATAATGAAAGAAAAGAAGGGGACCTGGAGTTACTACTCCCTAAATCATAAAGAAATAAATAATGTTCTTTCAGAGGAACTTTGTTGCTTATTTCGTAAATCTAATGACAAAGCAATCGAACAAACTTGTTCTTGTTCCAATTAAATTTTAAGAGGAGGATATACATGTTATCAAATTTACCTACTGTTATTGTTGGAGCAGGTCCAGTGGGACTTGCAGCAGCTGCACATTTAAACGGATATAACCAAAGCTTCCTTGTCCTAGAGAAAGGAACAAAAGCTGGAAGTAACATTCTTGAATGGGGGCACGTTCAACTATTTTCTCCCTGGGAATTTAACATCGATCAGGCTGCAAAAAAATTATTAAAGGAAACTCAATGGGAAGAACCAGCAGCGGATAAATTACCCACTGGTAAAGAACTAGTCAACGAATACTTAAAACCTTTATCAAACCTTCCCCAAATCAAAGATAATATAATATATAACGCCGAAATTATCGATATAACAAAGAAAAACATCGATAAAATGAAATCTGATGCACGTGATCAAACACCATTTGTGTTATATGTAAAAGTAAATGGTGCAATTGAAAAGTTAGAAGCGAAAGCGGTTATAGATGCCAGCGGTACCTGGAACAATCCGAATCCTCCATTTGCAGATGGTATCTGGAGAAGTGAAGGATTACAGAAGAATCTTTATACACATATTCCAGATATCGCTACAGAAACGGAAACTTTTAAAGATAAGCATGTTGCAGTTATTGGAAGCGGACATTCTGCATTAAATACGTTAATTAATCTGTCTGAATTAAAAGCGAAATTTCCGAACACAAGAATCTCTTGGTTTGTTCGTAAACAACAAATAAAAGAAGCTTTTGGTGGAGAAGAAAATGATGAATTAGCAGCCAGAGGAGAACTTGGTTCAAAAGCCCATGAGATCATTGATAATGGTAAAGTAAATGTGCATTCAAGCTTTTATGTTGAAGACATAGCAGAACAAAATGGATCTTTTATTATTCATAGCAGTGATGGGGTTTCTATAAGTAATGTAGACGAAATTATTGTAAATACAGGATCTAGACCTAATTTCACGTTCTTAAAAGAATTAAGATTGGATGTAGACCCTATAGTTGAAAGCACAACAGAACTTGCTCCCCTTATCGATCCCAATCTCCATAGTTGCGGAACTGTTCGCCCACATGGGGAAAAAGAATTGCGCCAACCAGACACAGGTTTTTATATGACAGGTCTAAAAAGTTATGGTCGAGCACCAACGTTTTTAATGGTAACCGGTTATGAACAGGTTCGTTCTATTGTTGCTTATCTTTCTGGAGACATCGAAGAAGCTACAAAAGTTAAGTTGAGGTTACCTGAGACAGGAGTATGTCAAGTTAATCCAAATCCAAACCAATTACAAATAATTGGAGTAAGTAGTGGGGAAAGTGGTTGCGGAGGCAGCAATTGTGGTTGTTAAAGGTCATGGATGGGGCTATATAGCGGATGAAAGAGGCTTTGTACAATCCTGTAATTGTTGTGATTTTTGATTGGAACAGGTTAAAGTTGGCTAAAAAACCCATTTCAATTCTGTAATCAATTATTCACCAAAGGGTGGTTAACTGGAATAAGAAGCATCCTTCCTTCTGGTGTAACTGTTCACAATAAATTTGCTACTGTATTAAACACCAAGGATGGTTTTGTGAAAATAAAAATTAAAAAGCAGGTACATGCGCTATTCATCAATCGGACGCTTATCCGGAATTAGGGTGTGGTTTTGTCATTAAAGGGCGAATGCGTAACGATGCCTATATAGATGGAAAGTATTATGATACCGTTGTGATGGGGTTATTAAAAGAAGAATTTCAATACTAATATCTAGGGCACCTGAGTAAAAAGGGTGCCCACTTTAATTTTAAATAACTCAATTATTAGGAATAAAAATGATTAAATTTCCAAAAGCGTTTGTTCCGTTAAAGGCCGCGATTGTGTATCAGTATTTTAATTTTGAATATATAGTGTAAAGAGATAAAAATGTGTCCGTGGATTTAACAAAAGCTAGTGAGAGTAGCCTGGGTTTTTGGGATAATGATATCGATGACGAGGTTTGGAACAATGTATAAACAAGGTGATATTGTTTTAATACCAGTTCCATTCAGTGATTTAAAACATCGAAAGCAACGTCCTGTACTCATTATTTCAAGCGATAGTTATAACGAAATGACTGAAGATATCGTAGTTTTAGCCATCACTTCAAAATTAAAGGACCTTGCGTATTCAGTAGCGATTGAATCAAAAGATTTAACAGAGGGTGAACTTAAAGTAACATCAGAAATTAGGGCAGATAAACTATACACACTTTCAAAAAATATCATCAGAAAGAAATTTGGACAGGTGAACACTGGGATTTTGGAAGGTGTTCGGGTAAAAATAAAACGAACTGATAAAATAACTGTGAGCAGGGGGGCTGTGTACAGTCCTCTTTGTTGTATGGAAATTCCTGTGGCTTTCCATTTTTATGTGCAGGGGCTCGATTTCGGCATGGGGATATTGTTGAATGAAATTGCCACAAACGGTCTGTAATAAGGAAACGCCCTTTTCTGCATTGGGTCGGAGATTGACATAGATATATGTGGTGAAAATGCGGAATGCATTGGCGTAGATGATCTTTCGTTATATTAACAAGAATGAAGAAAAATGTTTTATAAATCCATGAATTAAGGTATACTATATGGGATTCGAGAGTCAAATGCAGAAAGTGTCAAATTCGCTGATTCTGACATGCAATTAATGTGAAACAATCACGATTTTTGATAAAATAGTAAAGAAATGGATTATTGAAAACGAAAGGACTGAGTAATTTGTCAGTTGAATGGAAATCAGTACGTACATATGACGAGATTGTGTATGAGAAATGTGAAGAAGGCATTGCCAAAATCACAATCAATCGTCCGGAAAAGCACAATGCGTTTACCCCGCACACCATTGACGAGTTGATCGATGCATTTAGCGATTCTAGAAATGATGGCAACGTCGGGGCGATTATTTTAACAGGAATGGGAGATAAGGCGTTTTGTTCCGGTGGTGATCAAATGGTCAGAGGAGATGGCGGTTACGTCGGAAATGATCAGATCCCAAGATTGAACTTGCTTGACCTGCAGCGTCTGATGCGCTTCACACCGAAACCGATTATTGCGATGGTAGCCGGTTACGCTATTGGTGGTGGCCACGGCCTTCACGTTATCTCTGACCTGACAATCGCTGCGGACAACGCAATTTTCGGTCAAACGGAGAGCCGTGTGGGCAGTGTTGACGCTGGATATGGACAAGGCTTCCTGGCTGAAATCGTTGGTCAGAAGAAAGCGCGTGAAATCTACTATTTAAGCCTGCAATATTCGGCTGAAGAAGCGGATAAGATGGGTCTCGTAAATAAGGTGGTTCCGTTAGAACAGCTGGAGGAAGAAACGATTAATTGGGCAAAACAACTTGTTGCGAAAAGCCCAACAGCACTGCGCCTGATGAAAGCATCGTTTAACGCTGATACAGACGGGCTCGCTGGTCTGCAACAACTAGGCGGCGACGCAACATTGCTATACTACAGGACTGAAGAATCAAAAGAGGGACGCGACGCCTTCAAGGAAAAACGCGAACCCGACTTTTCAAAATTCCCACGTTTCCCGTAAACCATAAATAAGCTTGCATGCGGCTTGATGAGACTCTCATCAAGCCGTTTTTGTGTGGTGATATTTCGGATTGATGAGTGAGTATAGTCTTTAAAAATGCTATTGACTATTCAGTTGAACTGGATAGAGGGTGAAAGCATGAAACATAAATTATTGCCATTGTCTGAAACCATGCATTATATTTTATTGGCGTTACGTGAACCACTTCATGGCTATGCTGTAATGCAGAAAATAGAAAAAATAAGTAATGGTACTGTTAGTTTAGCGGCTGGTACATTGTACGGTGCGATTGAAAACTTGAATAAGCATGGTTGGATTGAACCTGTTGGAAATTCGGGCCGGAGAAAAATTTATATGATAACTGCAGAAGGAAGCGCCATTTTGAAAATGGAACAAGAAAGGCTATCGCATATTTTATCCTTGTATGAAGGGGATGGTTCTAATGAAGATGTTTAACATGTTTTTTGATATTGAAAAAGAAGAACAATGGCTGAATAAGCAACTGCAGAAGGGCTATCGCTGTACAAATATTAGTGGACTTGGGATATACACTTTCAAAAAAACGGACAATAGATATGTTATGCGACTTGATTATCAAGATTATTTGCCAAAGAAAAAGTTCAAGGAATACAAAGCGATATATGAAGATTTTGGTTGGACCCATGTAGTGAGGTACCGGCTGGGTGGAAAACAGTATTGGCAGAAAGTAAAAGATGATCAAAATGAAATCTTCTCGGACCGCCAATCAAAGGGTAATTATTATAAAAGATTAATGGTGTATTCATTTTGGTTAGGTATGCTTTGTTTGTTTTTTTCTTATTCGATTTACAAGGATTCGGGATTATATTTAACTGAAGGTCTTTGGAGTATGAAAGGTTCATTGTTTTGGAAGGCACTTTTATTTGAAACGCCATTTGTCCTTTTAAGGTCTCTTCCCATGCTTATGGTTGTATTCTTTGGCAGCAGTTTCTATAGAGCTTATCGAAAGTATTCAATATTAAAAGAAAAATAATATGCTAGGGATTTAAGTATGAACTTTTTTAATCCAAGGCGGTAAATTGAGGATAATGTACCTACCCCCTCAACACACGTGTTGAGGGGATTAAACTTCTTATTGTTTTAAAAAATCTATTTCTACTTCATTTTTTTGTGGTTCACGTTTAAACAATATTCACCATTACGAATTGATGCAATAACTTCTGCACGCTCTATCTTGTTCTAAAACTTTTTTTATCCCCAAATTTCCTTCGACACATCAACAATAAATTTCAATTTATTCCATTGGTCTTCTTCCGTTAATTTATTCCCATGGTGGGTTGATGAGAATCCGCATTGCGTGCTTAAGCATAATTGCTCAAGCGGCACATAGTGGGATGCTTTGTTAATCCGCCTTTTAATGGATTCTTTGTCCTCCAGTTCGCCACTTTTCGATGTGATAACACCAAGCACAACCTGTGGGCCGTCACTTGGAATATAGTCTAATGGTTTGAAATCACCGGAGCGGTCATCATCATATTCCAGGAAGAATCCGTCCACTTTTTCTTCAGCAAACAATGTTGGGGCGATTAAGTCATAACTTCCTTCAAATGCCCAATTGGATCGATAGTTTCCACGGCATAAGTGTGTCGTCACGACTAAATCCGCTGGTTTACCATCCAATACACCATTAATAACGCGCAGTGCCAAATCAATTAGTTCTTGCCTTGAATATTTCCCCTCGTTAAATGGAATATCTGGTGAAGAAAGCCCAGCAATATAAACATCATCAAATTGTAAATAGCGCACCCCCGCTTTATAAAAAGCTTGGATTGCATCACGGTATGTTTGGATAACATCATCGGCATATTCTTCAATATCGGGATAAATAGTCTCGTCAATGATCCCCACATTAAAAAGCTGGTTTGGGCTAGGAATTGTTTGTTTCGCAACTGCACGACCATCAACAATTGCATTAAATTCAATAAAATCCTTGATAAATGGATGGTCAGGATTAAAGGAAACCTTGCCCGTATTGCGAACATTATATTTTTCTGTTTCTTCATTCCCGTGGAAAATATAGCCGACCTCAGGGACATATCCTTCAATCCCGTTCAGATGTTCCAAGAAATCTGTGTGCCAAAATCGCCGTCTAAACTCACCATCTGTTACTGCTTGCAAGCCAATTTCAATTTGTTTATCAACAATCCGCTTAATTTCCTTCGTTTCTGTATCACGTAATTGTTCAGCAGTAATGGTTCCTTCTTTAAATTCTTTTCTAGCATGGTGTATGCTTTCAGGTCGCAATAGGCTTCCTACTTGATCTGCTTTGAATGGTGCTTTTGTTAAAGTGATTGCCATTTTCCATTCCTTCTTTCCGTGTGTTTTTTATTAATTTCGGGCAATAAAACTAGTGGACTTGCATGTTTTTAATCGATTGCTACCGCTTTTCTTATGTACGTAAAAACCCCCTTCTTACAAAATAAGAAGAGGGTTTGGAATGTGACCGGTTTCTCTTCTTATCTCCAAGCATGTTGCTTCTGGAATTAGCACAGTACAAAAGTCTGTTGCTGAGGTTTCAAAGGGCCAGTCCCTCCACCTCTCTGGATAAGAAATATACTATTCACTTTTCAGATTAGTCATAATCATACAACTGTAGATTCTGAATGTCAAGGGAAAATTTAGAAGATTTGTTACTATCAGCGTCAGTAGTCTTCGCTTGGGAAAAAACGCCAATGACGGCTCCATAAGGAATAAATTTCTAGTCAGAAACACGCATATATGTTCGTATTTCGTGATATAATTAGAACGAATGTTCTGTACTGGAGGTTATTTCATGAAAAATATGCTTTTACGAGCCATTCAGCATAAAGAAAAAATGGAATTGATTTATCTGGACAAAAATAACCTGGCGTCGCAAAGGGTTGTTCAGGTGTACAAAATTAACGATGACAAGATTATGGCTTACTGTTACACGAAAAGGGCTATTCGAACTTTTAAATTGGATAATATTTTATCGGTTGGACCGGTTAGAAAACGAATGGGGGCATAAAAATGAGTGTGAATGACAGAGGTACAATAAAGTGGACTGCAATGATGTTACCAGAGCATATCAACATGTTAAATGAGTACTGGAAAGAGGAAGAATACAAGGAAAAGCCAATGTTAGATGAACAGCAAAAAGAAGAAATCGGCATGAAACTGCAGTGCGCTATTCACAATAATTTAACGGTTGAGATTAAGCATTACAGTGGACGCGACTACCTGACTATCAAAGGAAAGCTGATGAAAATTGATCAGATTAAGTTGAAATTAAATAATGAAGATCAAACGGAAATAAAATTGGATAATGTGCTAGATGTGCACATAGATTAATCCTTTCCTAGGGTCAGTTTCTCGTAATAAAATATGCTTGAAACTTGGGAGACAGTGTTATAAGGGTTTAAGGTTTGATACAATTGTGTTGATTTGCTGGAATACTTAAGTTCTGCAAACTGGTCCAGATTGTGGAGGAAGCATAGAATATAAAAATAATTTATGCGCAACATTATTAATTATCTTAAGAAATAGTTAAGAACTTCCGCATCTATTTTTTAAGAAATCCCATTTATACTATTACAATTAAGGGAATAACTTTTTGATAATTGGAGGATTTCTTATGAGTAAAGAAACAATTCTTGTAATAGATGATGAAAAGGAAATAAGGGATCTCATTTCCATCTATTTAAAGAATGAAGGATATAACGTGATAGAAGCTGGCAATGGTGAAGAAGGTCTAGATATTTTGAAAGATAATCAAGTACATTTAATTGTACTTGATATTATGATGCCTAAAATAAATGGTATGGATATGTGTATTAAAGTAAGAGAAATAGCTGAAATGCCAATAATTATGTTATCCGCAAAGACACAAGATATGGATAAAATAATGGGATTAACAACAGGGGCAGATGACTATATAACGAAACCTTTTAATCCATTGGAACTGGTAGCCAGAATTAAATCACAGCTTCGCAGGTATATGAGAATGAGTAGCGGCATGGTTCAAAATGAAAGTGAAATTGAAATTGGAGGGATGCTAATAAATGTGTCGACACATGAAGTAACAGTAGAAGGTAAAGAAATAAAGTTAACACCACGAGAATTTTCTATTCTGGAACTTCTTTCTCGGAATCGTGGTATTGTATTTAGTGCGGAAAAAATTTACGAAAAGGTTTGGAAAGAACAGTCTTTTCAATCGGATAACACAGTAATGGTGCATATTCGGAAAGTCCGCGAAAAAATAGAAGAAAACCCAAGAAAACCTATGTTTATTAAAACGGTTTGGGGAGTGGGATATAAAATTGAAAAAGAAAATTAATCCCATGAATTTTATAAAATGGTTTACTGAAAAACTGATAACTAGTATAAGACGAAGTATTCGCATTCAGTTAATTGCTGCATTTATTGTATGCGCGTTATTAGGATTTTTCGTATCGAGAATGGTAGTACCAATTTTTGAAAATATAAATAAGGTGGCTACCATTGATTACAGCTGGGGTATGGAAAGCATTAATTGGCAGGCACAGTTAGCAGCAGAAACAATAGAAAAAGAAAATACAATAGAAGCCATTAAGAAATTTATAAACGAACAAAATGCAGTTTCCGGGCGAGGTCTCAATGCTTTAAAAGTGCTGGTTACGGATAAGACTGGGAAAGTTCTGTACAAAACAGAACAAGCACAGGAAGTTCAAATAAATCTGCATGAGACCATTGGTAATGTGATGTCTTTTGCTATAAACCAACCATCCTATACAAGTGGGGAAGAACAATTAAGTGGTACTCGTAAGGAATTTATTACGTTTTATCCACTCACGATAAATAGCAAGAATTTATATATGTTTGTAAGCGGAATTCCAGAGGGCACTGTAACGTATCAAACGAAAGAAGGTCCGTTTCCATTTTTTATTGGGATTTTTGTTTTTATTTTTTCTTTCTATTATTTAACGAAGCGAAAGATGAAACAGATTGAAGCGATGGCACAAGGTGTAAACGAGATTGCAAAAGGTAATTTAGCTTATCGGATTGAGCAACAGGGGCAGGATGAAATCGCCTTATTAACGGAAAACATCAATTATATGGCAGAAGACCTTATGATTCAAATGGAAAAGGAACGTCAGGTGGAAAGGCAAAAAAATGAATTGATTACCAATGTATCACATGATTTAAGAACGCCATTGACATCCATTTTGGGTTACTTGCGCTTGCTACTCGATGGGAAATTTGAAAATGAAGAACAACGTAATGAATATGTTAAGATTGCTTTTTCAAAATCGGAACAATTGGAAACCTTAATTGAGGATTTGTTTGCATACACAAAGCTAACAGATGGGAATCTCATCCTAGATCGACAGGATGTATGCATAAATAAATTCCTTGACCAACTGATTGACGAAATCACACCACAAGCGGAAAAACGTGGCTTGTCAATTGTGAAAAGGTTTCCTGATGAACCATTATATGCTTTTGTTGATTCAGAACAAACGGTACGACTATTTGAAAATTTACTAATGAATGCTATTAACTACAGCAAAGATAACGGGGATATTCAGGTTTCCCTCAGGAAATATCAAGATCAGCTTGAAATATCCATCGCAAATCAAAGTGACGAATTTACGAAAGAGGAGTTAGAAAACTTATTTGAGCGTTTTTATAAAAAAGATGATTCGAGAAGCAAGGTAACAGGAGGCTCCGGGCTTGGTCTTGCAATCGCAAAGAGCATTGTGGAGCTGCATGGAGGAGGGATTAAAGCAGAATATAGTAATGGAGTTGTTCATTTTATTATAGTATTGCCAATGTCGTCTGAAAAATAATTGTTTCCAATAATAGTGAAATTACATTCTTAAGGACCCTTAAAGTACAAGGGTTCTTTTTTTTAGTCTTTTTTAGCTTATTAAGAAAAAGTTAAGAAGTTATCCCGTTTTTAATTAAGAATTGCATCTTATACTTGAATTATTCCAGATTGCTTCATTGGAAAAGCCAAAAAATTAAAGTGGATAAAGGAAAGGTGAAAATAAAGATGAAAAAGAAGCTGAAAAGAATACTGATTGGAATACTTGTAGGGCTTGTTCTTGTTATTGGTGCATTATCCCTGATTGGTGAGGATATCCGGGATAGATTTAATCCGTTTATTCAAGAAAAGGATGTATACGCACTTATAAATAAAGAAGGAGAAACTGATCCCGACTTCGAACACAGATATATGTTTAGGCTAGATGGGGTTGATGAATCGGGGGAGGTAGAGGAAATTAAAGTAACGGCAAGCGTTAAGGATTTTCCCGAAAATACCTACTTGAAGGTACACGTTAAAGGAACTTATGTTTATGAGTATGAGAAAGTAACGGAAGAGAACGTTCCTGAAAAGGCGATAAAAGAGCTAAAGCGTAACAAATAGCTTAGAAAAACACTAGGGTGGAGGTAGAAATAGGATGAAGAAGTCCGTAGTTCAGGTTGAAAATATACAAAAAATATATGGTAAAAAAGGCGAAAACCAATCACATGCATTAAAAGGATTATCCTTCTCCATTCAAGATGGTGAATTTGTTGGAATTATGGGAGCATCTGGTTCTGGAAAAACAACATTATTAAATGTCATTTCAACACTGGATCAACCGTCAAATGGCACGGTTGAAATTGCTGGCTTAGATATTACGAAAATGAGACAAAGTGAACTAGCTAACTTTCGCTCCCAAAAGTTGGGTTTTATTTTTCAAGACTTTAACTTACTTGAGAATTTAACCATTTACGAAAACATTGCACTGCCACTTTCCCTTCAAGACATCCCTTCTAAAAAGATTGGCCCAAGGGTTGAAAAAGTAGCCGATATGTTAGGTATTAAAGCCATTCTTGCAAAATATCCATCAAAGGTTTCTGGTGGGCAAAAACAACGTACAGCTGCAGCACGCGCTATTGTTCATGAGCCAGCCGTTATTTTAGCGGACGAGCCAACTGGAGCGCTTGATTCAAAAAACGCCACAGGCCTTTTAAATTCCATGAAGGGTTTAAATGAAGAACAAGATGTATCCATTTTAATGGTTACCCATGATCCAATTAGTGCAAGTTATTGCCGACGTATTTTATTTATACGTGACGGAGAAATATACAGGGAAATTCACCGCAACAGTACACGCGAAGTGTTTCATAAAGAAATTCTAGATGTGCTTGCAGACTTAGGTACAGAAACACAGGGAGGTTTATGATGTTAGTTAAACTTTCCATATCAGGACTAAAAAGTAAGCTAAAAGATTATATTGTTTTACTGATTGGTCTGGTTATGTCTATTGCTATATTTTATATGTTTCAAACATTAGCTTTAAATAAAGCATTTCTTGAAGCAAATGCAACGACTAATTCAATCGGATTCATTTTCCAAACAGGTTCTGTCCTGCTTGCCATTATTACATTCTTCTATATGTTCTATGCGAATTCTTTCTTGCTTTCTCTTAGGCGAAAAGAATTTGGAATGTATATGACGCTCGGAGCAAAGAAACATAAGGTTATACGCCTTATGTTTTTAGAAACAATCATTATCGGAGCAACATCTCTCTTGATTGGGATTTTAGCTGGAACAGGGCTTGCACAAGTAATTGGCAAGTTGCTTATGAAGCAGCTTGATTTTACTGCCGAGGGTTATCAGGCATTGTATGTACCATCGATTTCGGTTACGTGTATTTTCTTCTGTTTGTTATTTATATTGACCGCCATGATGAATAGTCTTACATTATTACGGACTTCCATTCTGGACCTTGTTCATGGGGATACTCACGCTGATTCTATCATTATTGAAGGAAAAATGACTGGTATAGTTGCGCTTCTTTCACTCATATTGTTAGGAATTGGCTATCTATCCATGTTCTATTTTGATAAGTTAAAGGAAGCTGGAATCGTGATAGCCATGCTTACAACAACGGCTGGAACGTATTTGTTCTTTGAGGCATTTTTCCCACTATTTGTTAAAAGGCTAAAAGCGAATAAAACACGCAACGAAAAAGGTCTTAATGCTTTTACATTTTCCCAATTAAATTTCCGAATCAACAGTTTAACAAAAGTATTAGCTACAGTAGCGATGTTAATCGCACTTGGATCAGGAGCTATTTCAGGTGGCTTAGCCTATAAAAATAATGTGATGAAATCCACGGACAGTTTTGAAATATATGATACCACTATAAACAATCCGACCACCGAAGAAATGGAAATCTTGGATGGTATTCCATTTAAAGAGAAAAGCGAATATCGTTATAAGGTTGATGATACATTTGTTTATTATGTCAAGGAAGATTTGGAAAAAAACCCGCCACTAATCCATGCTGGGAATGGTGATAAACCAAGGCGTGTTAGGGGAGATCTTCCGGTAAATGCTATTTCGGATTATGGTCGTCAAGAAATCAATCAAAATACGAAGTCAATCCCAGAAGAATGGGAAACTGCTTTAATAAATATGCACTCTATCTATTTAGATGATCTAAATAAGCCAATGAAAATTATCAATCTAAAAATGTATCATGAGTTAAAGGGGAAAACAGGTACCATATTTATTGGAAAAACAGATGATTTTGTTGCACATACAACAGAATGGAAGAAGCTTGATGAATTGGAGTCAGAGAAATATAAGGATGGTAAAGCTGATGATATTCTAAGTAAGTATAAAATATACAAAAACTTCTATGCTGATGCTAGTGGAACTGTATTTATGGGTTTATTCTTGGGGATTGCTTTCTTGGCAATGATGGCAAGTAGTTTAATGTTTAAAATTCTATCTGGCGCAACAACAGATATTAATCGGTATGAAATGCTTAGAAAAATTGGCGTTAGTCGTGAATTATTAACCAAGTCCATCTATAAAGAGTTGTTCATTGTATTTTTGGCACCAGCTATTATAGGTATGCTGCATGTATTGATTGGAATGAACATGTTTGGATATGTCTTAATCGATCCATATTACCGCATCTGGCTGCCTATTGTTATTTTTCTATTCGTTTATACGGCCTATTATCTTATTACAGTTCATTTATATAAAAGAATTGTTTTTCCGAAAAAAGTATAATTCATATAAACTAGTTCTACAAAAGGGGTGCTGTTCTGGAGCAAAGATCAGCGCCCTGTATTGCAGAATACGATCGGGCCTATTGAGAATATTGTGTTGGTGACAAGAGAACTGAATGAGTAATGCAGGAAATTAATGTTATTTACATTCTTTGAGAAAGCTATTCACTCATATTGTATGTAGTCGGGATATATACAAAGATGGTATTAGAAGTGGAAATATATCTTTCCCCAGAACTCTTCCATCAAATGAAAACGATTTAATTGAACATTTATTTTTAATCAAAATAGTTGAAACCTTCTGTATACCTAAACGTAGATTTAGATAGAGCCATTAATTAATAGATCAATAAGGGGGAATTTTGTTGAAAAGCATAATAGGAAAAGGGTTTCTGATCGTAGGGGTTATACTACTTACCCTAAGTATGCCAACGATTGCATTAGGAAGTGAAGCGGTTTATCCACCAAACCATGCAGCGAATCAACTTTTGACCAAGCAGGAAGGTGCTAATTCGCTTGGATTCAATCTACTAAACAATATACGTAAGAACAGTATAAACCCGTCAGGGAACGGTCAGGTCATTGATACGGATAGATTTAAAAATCGTTTCATCCAGAATGCGATTCAATTAATCCAGGATATGCACGCGGGCAACTATCACCACGCCTTGAAGTTAACCTCTAGTGATTTTAAGAAAAGGATTACGGAACAGTGGTTGGAAATGTACCGGAGTACATACATCCAACAAATAAATTCGGGTTCATTCATTGGATTTAGTTCAGCAAAGGTAAAGGGATCCAATCAAGTACATACAAACGTTGAACTTGGACTAAAGTTCGAACAAGCCACGGTTCCAATGATCATCAGGCTTGATCCGTCGGGAAACGTAGATGATATACTTGCGACTGTACAGAAGGGTGAAGTTGCAGGGGATCCTTTATATAGCAACCCGGATACCTTCACTGAAAAAGAAGTAGTGGTTGGAAAAGGAACATTTGCCCTGCCTGGGACATTATCTATTCCAAAAGGAGAGGGTCCTTTTCCAGCAGTAGTTCTCGTTCAGGGATCAGGTGCATCTGATCGTGATGAAAGGGCGTATGCATTAAAGCCATTCCGTGATTTGGCACACGGTCTTGCCTCAAAGGGGATTGCCGTTTTAAGGTATAATAAACGAACTTTCGAACATACATTGAAAACAACGGCAGACCCCAATCACACCGTGGATAAAGAAACAACCGATGATGCTGTACTTGCGTCTAATTTGCTTGAACAGCAGAAAAGAATAGACAATGATCAAATTTTTATCCTTGGACACAGCCAAGGGGGGATGATGGTTCCGCAAATTATCAATAAAGACAAAAGGGACAATATCGAAGGTGCGATCGTCATGGCCGGTCCTGCAAGAACAATCCAAGACGTAGTTCTCGATCAACTGGATTATTTATTTTCAATCGATCGGATGCCGCTTGAACTATATGAGTTTTTGAAAGGGCAGTATGAACTGTTAAATGATCCCGATTTCTCCGGGGAAAATCCTCCAGCAGGTTTTCAACTAGGTCAGTCCATGTTTTGGGATTCAATAAATGATATTAAAGCTGCTGAGATGGCAAGCGAACAAACCAAACCGCTGCTGATTATTCAGGGTGAGGAGGATTATCAGGTACAAGCGGACAGTGAAATTCCCATTTGGAGAAGAGAACTTTCCCATCGTAACAATGTAGAATATCAGCTCTATCCGAAGCTCAACCATTTTTTCACGGAAGGTGAAGAAGGAATGAGCACCCCGGAAGAATATCTTATCCCAGCTAATATCCCTGAATATGTTATTCGCGATATAGCTGCGTGGGTAAAATCTAACCCACATCAATTAAACAGTGCATCTGAAATGAAAGCGCTAGTCGACCGGTTTGAAGCAGAAGGAGAATTTACCAATCATGGTGCTGCTCGTGCCTTAAAGGTTCATCTGTCCGCAGTTAACCGATTCGAAGAACAAGGATTTGCTGAAAAGGTAGTCAAGCACATGAAAGGATTTAGACTTCTGCTTAACCACCAGAAAAAAACGGATTTGATATCCCTGAAGGCTTATAACGCTCTGAAGGTGGATGCTGATCAATTAATAAAGAAATGGGAGTAAATCTTGGAAATGGCGGATCTTGAATTAATTTGCATGACGTTAACGCCTTTATTAACTATATTCCTTAACAAACACTTAAAAAACAGGAGAGCACCATTTGCGCTCTCCTGTTTACTCCCTTCGATTGCACATTTTTCAACCTTTCAAGGAGAAAAATGTGAGCAGACAATCACAGTCTATCATTCTATAATTTTATCCGTTACTGCCAAAGTTTGATCATATAATCCGCATTATCTTTAAGCATGTGATAGGCATCATCAGACAGTAAACCTGATTTATGTTGATGCTTTAATAGTTGCTTGAAGCCTTTCATGTGTTTCACTACTTTCTGTGCTTTCCCTCGTTTTTCAAACTGTTCTACTGCGGTCAGGTGCAATTCCAAGGCATGAACGGCTGCTGATTTCAGATCGCCTTCATTATTTAAACGTTGAACTACACGCTTTATACCGGCAGACATTCCCGCTGGCGGTTCTTCCAAACCAAGAAATTCTAATTCCGATAAGGATACGGATTGACTGCCGGTTACCTCTAACCGGTAGAATGAATAGGATTCGGGATTTTCAATCTCAAATGCTCGTGTATATTGCTGCCATTTGAACGATTCATTATCCCGCTCATCCAAGACGCTCCAATTTTCACCGTCGTTGGAACCTTTTAACACCCAGCTCACCTGGGCAGTTGGATCCGAATTGTCACTGGAAGTTAACGTATACATCTTTACCTTTCTTTTCTTATTAAAGTGATAGTGAATCCAAGGTTTTTTATGATCAAAATTCACCTGAGTTTCTGATGTATTATCAAATAGTTGCTTAACATTCTCCTTATCACTTCCTGTAGCAGTACCTTCTGCTTGATCGGTAAAATCATGCAGGGAGGCGGAGGCAGATAATCCATCGGTTGCTGCTGGTGTAATCGATTCTGGCAAATCCGTTAGATCGCTGCCCCACTCAGACGGTTCCGGTCCCATTTCAAAGTCTAATGTTGCTCCGTCTGCCAGGTCTTCATGTTTGATATAATTTTTCGTATAGCTTTTACCATTCACTTTTAAACTTTGAACATATTTATTTTCCTTACTGTTATTGGGCGCATTGATCACAATATCTTTGCCATTTTCCAAATGGATGGTTGCTTTCTTAAACAGTGGCGCTCCTATTGCATATTCCGAGCTTCCCATTTTGAGCGGATAAAATCCAAGCGCACTGAAAATATACCAGGCGGACATTTCGCCATTATCTTCATCACCTGCGTATCCTTGACCAATCTCGCTTCCAATATATAATCTATCCAAAACCTCACGTACTTTTTCCTGGGTCTTCCAAGGTGTGCCAGCATAATTATACATATAAATAATGTGATGGGCTGGCTGGTTACTGTGCCCATACATGCCCATTCTGACATCCCTTGCCTCGCGCATTTCGTGGATGAGTCCGCCGTAGCTTCCCGGATAGGCAGCCTTTTCCGGAGTACTGAAGAATTCATCCAACTTGTCCTCCAAGCCTTTCTTTCCGCCGTAGAGGTTGGCTAGTCCTTGTCCATCCTGGGGTGCATGGAAGGCCATATTCCAGGCATTCGTTTCGGTATAATCATGCCCCCATTCAGCAGGATTAAATGAATCTGGTGACGAACGCCATTCGCCAGACGGTTTCTTCCCATTAAAAAATCCAATGTTGGGGTTGAACATTCTATCATAATTTTGGGTCCGGCTTAAAAAGTATTGATAATCTTCCTCCTGATCAAGTGCTTTTGCTAATTGGGCTATGCCAAAATCATTGATATAGCCATCAAGTGCCCATGACATACCTTCACCTGTTGATGTATTTGTATAGCCATCAAAAATGGAGGTTTCCATCCCTTTTCTGCCAACATTATCATTTGGCGGTGCAACGGATGCATCTTTTACAGCTGATTGATAAAAACTTTCTACGTCAAAATTTGTAACACCTTTCAGATAGGCGTCAGCAAAAGCAATATTTGCACTTGTTCCCACCATTAAATTGGCATATCCCGGTGATGACCATCTGGAAATCCAGCCGCCGTCCTTATATTGCTGCACGAAGCCATCGATCATTTCTCCGGTTTTTTCAGGGGTTAGGAGTGAATATGCTGGCCATGTTGTACGATAGGTATCCCAAAAGCCATTGTTGACATAAAATTTTCCATCCTCTATCGGTGCACAGGTTTTTGTTGGTGTACTAGTTGAACACGGGTTAAGGGCTAATTGGCTGACATGTTTGTATTCGGGATTGTCAACCGTTCCTGTATTTTCAAACCCTGAATTAGGATACAGGAATAATCGATACATGTTGGAATACAGTGTTGTAAGCTGATCTTCTGATGCCCCTTCAACCTCGATGATTCCGAGTAAATCGTTCCATTTTTTCTCTGCCTTTTTCTTGGTTGTATCAAACGTACCATCGGCGCCAATTTCCTGCTCTAAATTTTTTTTTGCTTGCGCAACACTAATCAGCGAGGTGGCTATTTTCATTGTTATCTCTTTATCATCTGTCGTATCGAATTTATAATAGGCGGTTACATTATCCCTGCCTTCACCGGTTAGTTTACCGCTGCCTACGACTGGTTTATCAAATGTTGCATAGATAAACATACGTGTTGCGCCGGTTGATAAACCGCTTTTTTGGTCGGTATATCCGGATATCGTTCCATTTTCAGGATTAAGTGTAATACCGCCATTGTTGCTGACATTATCAAAGATTAAATTGGAGCTGTCATCTTTGAATGTAAATCTCATCGTTGCTGCATGATCGGTAGATGTCATTTCTGTTTGGATTCCATTTTCAAAAGTGACCCCATAATAGTGGGCTTTTGCTACCTCATTTTCATGCTTAAACGCCAATGCACGGTTTTCGCGATTTGCATCGGGCTTTCCTTCTGCATTTGACGGCATGACTTGGAATGTTTGTCTGTCTCCCATCCATGGGCTTGGTTCGTGACTTAATGCGAATGCCTGAAGCATTGGCAAATTATCGTCATTATTACTCTCATTATAGGAGTAAATCCAGTTTGAACCTGCATTGGTTACCGGCGTCCAAAAATTAAAGCCATGTGGTACAGCAACAGCCGGAAAATTATTACCTCTGGAAAACGTCCCATTGGATTGTGTGCCCCTACGTGTGTTGACGTAATCGGAATAGTTATCGTACGTCTTTGTGACGGGATTACCGTCAATTTGAATATCGTCTATCTGTCCTTTGAATGTTGCAGGGCCTTTAGGGTTATCATACGCAACCAAAATTCGCTCGATTGTTTTTCCCTCAGCAACAGAACCAATGTCTGCTTTTTTGAAATTCCATTGATTGGCATACAGTGTTTTTGAATCTCCTTGGCTTTGCGGGTCTAATTTTATACCATGCTGATCGTGTGCTTCCAAATCATGCAGATACGTCCCATCGGAAAATGCCAAATCAACCGATGCATATGTGCTTGCATAATTGGTATGATCCTTATCGGTAAAAGACGGGAAAATATAATAGGACAACGCTGTATCCGCCGTTACTTCAATATCAACATCAAGTATCTTATTATAGGAATATGCCCGTCCGTCAGGCAGGTGCGACCCTTGATACGTAATTGTATTTTCACCTGTCCAGCCAACATTTGCCTTCGCGTTATAGGTACTTGATGGGCCGTTTGCAATCATTGATTTCATATCAGAAGGGGGGGCTTCAGGCACATCAATACCATTTGAAATGGCGAGTTCTGCTAGTTGAATGATAGAATCACCGTTGTTTTTGGTAATGTTCAGCCGATAATAAAGATACTTCTCCGTATTTTCAAATTCATATATCTCCCGCTGATAACGCTCACTGAATTTTTGACTAGCCCTCGAATCCAGGGTTGTCCAATTTTCTCCGTCATTGGATCCAGCTAATTCCCAATCGCTTGGGTCCCGGCCAGGAAAGTCATTCCCTGATGTTAATGCGTATTTCACAACAGCTTCCGGCTGCCTTAGTTCAACCTGAATCGTAGCAGTATCGTCAAACGTTAACCATTTAGTAGTTTCGTCCCGGTCAATTAATTTCTCCTTCACCTCACTTGGTGGGTTTTCACCGGATACCTCAATGTTAACCACCGACTCCGTAATGTCCCCTTGGATACCGTCAAATGGAATATTCCCGTCAATTCCGGAAGCCATTTTATTTCCATCCGCGTCCGTTTCCACAGTGTTTTCCCAGTCTAGTTCAGGGTCATCCGGTTCAAACGATGTAAAATAATCATCTGAATCTGAAGCGGCTGATGCAGTTTGGACAGCTGGTATGGGAATAAGCCCAAAAAGTAAGATAAAACAAAATAGGGCTAAAAAGTTTTTCCTTACAAGTCTTTTCATCTGCCTTTATCCTCCTTTGATCGTTTTCCTGAACATACAGCATTTGGTTATCCTCCTCTCCGGTTTCTTTTATGGCGCATGTTCAGCCAGCAGTAAATAGATGCTCATCTATGACACCTCCTAAACTGTGATAGCGGTTTCAAAAGTTTTAAGGCTCAGGATCTGATGTGGGTAATTAGGTTTAGGTAAAATGATACATACGTTCGTATTGCTAGCGATATTATATAGTGTCTATTTAAAATTTTCGAAAATATTTTCTGTATTTTTTACTGAATTTCTTCACTTTTTACAGATTTTTAAAATAGAAGACACTGTGAATTAAGTGTCAGTTGTCGTATAGTGGCATATTTCCTTTTGGTGCGTTAAGGTAGATAGTATTATTATTATGAAAAATATGGGATGGGGGAGAGATAATATGGTACAAAATTTTGATACAAGAGCAGTACATCTTTCCAATAAAGAAAAGAAATCTTTTACAAGCAAGGTAACTCCAATCTATCAGACATCTGCATTCAAGTTTACGGACCTTGATGATATGGAGGATTTTTTTAACGGCAAAAATGATTATTTGTACACCCGGGTTGGTAATCCAAATCCAGATGAATTGGGTGAAGCAGTTGCGCAATTGGAAGGTGCCCCGCATGGTGTGGCGACTTCCTCAGGATTGTCGGCGATTTTGGCGGGAATATTGAGTGTCGCTAAACATGGTGACCATATTGTTGCATCTAAGGATATCTATGGGGGTACATATGAACTGTTAGCAAATGAATTGCCGGATTTTGGGATTGACGTTATATTTGTTGATTTTACTAGCCAAAAAGAAATCCTTGACGTTATTAAATCTACCACTACACTGATTTATTCGGAATCTGTAACGAACCCATTACTGCGTGTGGAAGATTTGTCTGCACTCGTTGAAATTGCGAAAGACCATAATCTTTACACGATGATTGACAATACATTCGCAACCCCTTATTTCTGCAGGCCATTTGAAAAGGGCGCTGACTTAGTCGTGCATAGCGCGACGAAATATATTGGCGGACATAGTGATGTTACTGCAGGCGTGCTAGTCGGCGGGGAGGAACTGATTGCCAAAGCAAAATCAAAGGTAGTTAATTTAGGCAGTAACTTGAGCCCTTTTGAAGCATGGCTTGCTTGCCGGGGGTTAAAGACCTTAAGTGTAAGAATGGACCGTCATGCCAATAATGCTCAGGCTTTAGCCAATGCTTTAAAAGAGAACGAAGCCGTGCAAAAAGTTTATTATCCGGAGAATGTGTCAGCAAAAGGAAATGGCGCGATTGTCACAATTGATATCACCGGAAAATGTAATGTAGCCGACTTTTTCAAATCGTTGGACTGGATAAAAATAGTTCCTACGTTAGCAGGCGTGGAGACATCCGTTTCCTATCCATTATCCACTTCGCACCGTGCTGTTCCTGAAGCTTCTAGGAAGGAGCTTGGCATCACAGAAGGGCTAATACGGATTTCGGTAGGGATAGAGGACGCAGCTGATATTATCGCTGCCTTTGAACATGCATTAAAGGAATCTGTTCTGTCTTAGTAAAGTATAATGCAGTGCCATCTCTCAGACAGAAACTTGGACAATGGCTTTTTCATTCTATTATGATAAGAATAGGTAGAATAGAATTTTAAAGAAAGGGTGGACGATTTGAAAATACTTGTAGTTGGTGCAAATGGTCAAATTGGAAAACATCTTGTTTCATTTATCCAGGATAGTGACAGCCTGGAGGCGAAAGCAATGATCCGTAAGCAGGAACAAGCATCTTTCTTTGAAAATTTAGGTGCAGAAACTGCTGTAGTGGATTTGGAAGGGGATATCGAATCGATTGCCAAAGCTGCCGAGGGAGTCGATGCGGTTGTGTTCACAGCAGGTTCTGGGGGACACACAGGGGCAGACAAAACGGTGATGGTCGATTTGGATGGTGCTGTAAAAACAATTGAGGCAGCCAAGCTTGCTGGTGTGAAGCGATTTGTTATGGTTAGTTCATTTGACACCACCCGTAAAGCAATTCAGGAGGCTTCTTCGTCCTTTGCACCGTATGTTGTGGCAAAACACTATGCGGACGAATGGTTAAAGCGGGCGGATTTGGAATATACGATTATCCATCCCGGTTTGTTGACAAATGATAAAGGAACCGGACAGATAACGGCGGCAGCAGAAGTTGGCAGGAATGAGGTTCCACGAGAGGATGTAGCAAGTGTCATTGTGGCCAGCCTTGAAAATGAAAAAACGGCTGGCAAGGAATCTCAGGTCGTGACCGGTACTACTCTGATTAAGGATGCAGTTCAATCGGTCTGATGGGTGTAGGATGATTTGGGAAAAGCGATTTATTTGCAGAACTAGATAGAAGAATGGGCCTTTGTTGGGTTCATTCTTTTTTACTTCTTTTCTCGGATCTCTCTTACCAAAGCTTTTTCAGCTACTACATTTGAACAAGTGGTATTTAGTTGTTGTGGAAGGCTGAGACAAATGTTTTAGTCAGAAAGAAATCCGAACTATGATTCAAAATAATTGAATTAGTTTTTGGATTAGTTCGGATAATTTTTTAATTAATCTACGCAGTTTAATGAATCGAATTATATGAAGGAGACTAATAGTTTTGGATGCAAAATGTATTAAATTTCACGAATTCGGTAGTCCAAAAGAAGTGTTAAACGTTAAATACAAAACCATTGATCCACCAAAAGGTAATGAAGTCCTTGTTCGAATGGTAGCACGACCGATAAATCCTTCTGATTTAATACCGATTAAAGGATCGTACGCTCATCGGATTTCTTTACCTAATATACCTGGTTATGAGGGAGTGGGTATTGTAGAAGATGTAGGTCCCTTAGTGCCCCAAAATCTTATTGGTAAACGTGTTTTACCTTTGCGGGGAGAAGGCACATGGCAAGAATTTGTTAAAACATCAGCAGAATATACAGTTTCTATACCGGATTCTATTAGTGATTTTACGGCATCACAGATGTATATCAATCCAATAACAGCTTGGGTGACTTGTACGGAAGCTTTAAAATTAAGACCGAATGATGTTCTATTGCTTAATGCATGCGGATCTGCTATTGGTCACATTTTTGCTCAATTATCGAAGGTTTTAGGATTTAAATTGATTGCGATTACTAGAAATAATAAATATACAGAGGAGTTACTGCATTTAGGTGCTTCTTTTGTAATTGATACTTCCGAAAATCTACTCTATGAAACGGTTATGGAATTAACGAATGGAATGGGGGCAGATGCTGCTATTGATTCCGTTGGAGGGTCAGCTGGAAACGAATTAGCATTTTGTGTCCATCCTAATGGGAATTTTTTAACGATCGGTCTTTTGTCAGGAGTACAGGTAAACTGGTCAGACATTATAAAAAAAGCAAAAGTAAATGCTACTATATTTCATTTGCGGAATTGGAATAAGAATGTCTCAACAGAGAAATGGCAGGACGCTTTCAATACGATTATAACATTAATAAATGATAACCAATTAAGACTCATGAAGATGAATTCTCACTACGATTTGTTACACGTAAAAGAAGCTGTTAGTGTTGTTGAATTTTCCAAAAAGGGGAAAGGAAAAGTGTTCTTAACAAGTTGATGACTTCTTTTTTCAATAATAGGACAATAAGCGCCCATAACGATATTCAAGTACCATCAATAGTATGAAAAAGAAGATTATCTTTCTATAAGTGACAGTTGCCCATTTTTTCGCATAGGATAACCACGGAAAAGTTTCCCGTCGAAAGGATGAGTTGTTTTGTGTGGCATTACAGGGATTGTTAATTGGCAGAAAGATGTTCGAGCGGAAAATACAATAGTAAAAAAAATGACAGAAACGTTGTCGCTGAGGGGTCCCGATGATACGCAAGTGTGGATAAGTCAACACGCTGCCTTCGGTCATAAGAGGCTTGCGGTTGTCGATCTTGATGGTGGAAGGCAGCCGATGAGTAAGGATCATAATGGAGTGACATATACACTCGTGTATAACGGAGAATTATACAATACGGAAGATTTACGTAGAGATTTGCTTAATAGGGGATATCAATTTGTAACAACATCCGATACAGAAGTATTACTGACAGCTTATATTGAATGGAAGGAAAAATGTGTTCAGTATTTAAATGGCATTTATGCATTTGGTGTTTGGGATCAAGAGAAGGAGCAATTATTTATGGCGAGGGATCGGCTCGGTGTTAAACCCTTGTTTTATATGGAATCCGATGGCCACTTCCTTTTTGGCTCAGAAATAAAAGCAATTTTGGCGCATCAAAATGTACATGCAGAGGTAGATCGGGGTGGCCTTTCGGAGATATTCGGTTTAGGTCCATCCAGAACCCCTGGCCATGGAATATTCAAGGGGATTAATGAATTAAGGCCGGCCCATGCGCTTGTTTATGCAAAGGATGGACTTAAAAAGTGGCGGTACTGGAATGTGAAAAGCTATAAGCATACGGATAGCCTGGATGACACAGCAGAAAAAGTAAGAAGCTTATTTGTTGATGCTGTTCAACGTCAATTAGTGGCGGATGTTCCAGTGTCCACATTTTTATCAGGTGGGTTAGATTCGAGTGCAATTACGGCCATTGCATCCAATTATTTTAAACAGAATGGCAGGGGTACATTATCCACCTTTTCTGTTGATTATGAAGGAAATGATCAATATTTTGAGGCAAGCAAATTCCAGCCCTCAAGTGATCGGCCATGGATTGAAAAAGTTGTCGATCATTTTGGAACAAACCACCATGATGAAGTGATTACAGGTTTTGAACTAGCGGATTTGCTTAAGGAGGCGGTTGATTTGCGAGATCAACCAGGGATGGCCGATATTGACTCTTCCTTGCTATGGTTTTGTCGTCGAATTAAGCAGCAAACGACCGTCAGTTTGTCCGGAGAATGTGCGGATGAAATATTTGGCGGCTATCCGTGGTTCCACGATCCGGCCGCGTCAAAAGGGGAAGGGTTTCCGTGGATGACATCATTGGATTCTAGAATTGATTTGCTTCATCCTGAATGGCAAAAAAAGCTGAATTTAAAAGAGTATGTTCACAATCGATATAAACAAACCGTTGACGAGACGCCACGGTTGGAAGGTGAAAATACATTAGATGCCAGACGCCGTGAACTCTTTTACGTGAATATGCAATGGTTTATGGCACAGCTGCTTGATCGTAAGGATCGAATGAGTATGGGGGCAAGTCTCGAGGTTAGGGTTCCCTTTGCAGACCATCAATTAGTTGAATATGTTTGGAATATTCCATGGGATATGAAACTATTTCAAGGCAGAGAGAAAGGTATATTACGAAAAGCACTTGAGGGTCTATTGCCGGAGGATGTCTTATATCGAAAGAAAAGCCCCTATCCAAAAACGTTTCAACCAGAATACACGCTGCAGGTAGTGAATTGGATGAAGGAGATTTTGGCAGACGGTAATTCTCCATTATTTAACTTTCTTAGACGGGACCGAGTAGAGGCAATTGTTAAAAGTGAAGGTACAGAGTTTACGGAACCATGGTATGGCCAATTGATGAAGGGTCCGCAGCTGATAGCTCATTTATGTCAAATTGATTATTGGTTAAGGAAGTATGATGTTCGTGTGAGTGATTAACATAGCCTAATCTAGCTAAAGTAATTAAAAGAAACCGGAAATATATGCAGAAAGTAATTTGGCAGGAAGAATCAATTATTACTACATTGTAAGAGCACTAAATCGGGCGCTTATCTGGAATTACATCTTTTTGTATTGTAATAAAATAGTTATTGCAGGAATTTTCCATTGAAACCTTCTTCCTGTCATGCTACTATAATTTTAATTGAA
This sequence comes from Virgibacillus phasianinus, assembly GCF_002216775.1. GTDB lineage: Bacteria > Bacillota > Bacilli > Bacillales > Amphibacillaceae > Virgibacillus_F > Virgibacillus_F phasianinus. The sequence goes on along the minus strand of NZ_CP022315.1, from coordinate 3,927,954 downwards.
TAATTCCTTTAATACGGTCCAGAGAGGCTGAAAAGGGTGGTATAAGCTAAACATTGATAATGGTATATCTACGGATATTTATGCCCTTTTGTCCTCTATGACAAAAGGGCATTTCTTGTGTCTGCATGTTGACAAAAAGGTTTATTATGAACTCTATTAACTAGTACTGTGTGGGTTGGATAGAGAATGGTAGACAAGTTTATAACCCATTCCCTTCAAAGCGAGGATCAACATTTAAAAAATCAGGAGGGGAACGTATGGATTATCAGAAGAAAACAGTAGTGGCATCTGTGGCAGGTTTAACATTAGAGGGCATGGATATTATGTTTATCTCATTTGCCATGTCCATGATTATTGCACATTTTAATATCGATTTAGCAACAGGCGGATTTATATCTTCTATTACAAATATCGGAATGCTTGCTGGAGGAGTGATTTTTGGCATTCTAGCAGATAAATTCGGCCGAGTACGAATTTTCACGTACAGTATTTTACTTTTCGCGATCGGTACTGCTTTAACTGGGCTTGCGACAAACATTGAACAGGTTTACGTTTATCGATTTATAGCAGGTCTTGGTGCTGGTGGAGAATACGGAATTGGCATGGCATTGGTTGCAGAGGCTTGGCCCAAGAATAAACAAGGCAGAGCATCTTCGTATGTGAGTCTAGGTGCTCAATATGGTGTCATTCTCGCGGCACTGCTAAGCGCTATGATCCTTCCATTCTTTGGATGGAGAGCATTGTTTTTTGTTGGATTAATACCGGTAATTTTTGCATTTATTGTGCGAAGAAATTTAGACGAATCACCAGAATGGGTATCTGCTCAACAACAAAAAAAGTTGGTCAACGTGAAAGAAAAAGGCAGGTTAATCCAGTTATTTGATACACCTAGAGCTACAGCGACCACCATTTCTTTAGCATTCATGGCAACTGTTCAGATTGCAGGTTATAATGGTTTGATGATTTGGTTGCCATCCATGCTGCAACAATCACAGGGATTATCCGTTTCAAGCTCCGCGATTTGGACAATTGCTACTGCAGTTGGAATGATTATTGGTATGCTAACCTTTGGACGGTTTATGGATCGATTTGGGGCAAAACGTTCCTATGGGGTGTTCCTTCTTGCATCTGCAGCAGCTGTATTTTTATACGCTTATGCGGAAGGAAATGCGGGCGTGCTGATTGGTGGAGCCATTGTAGGATTCTTTGCAAATGGAATGTTCGCCGGATATGGAGCCTTAATTAGCAATTTTTACCCAGTTCAAATTCGCAGTACGGCAACAAATGCAATTTTCAACTTTGGCAGGGCTTTAGGAGGTTTATCTCCAATCCTGGTTGGGTATATTTTGCAAAAGTATGATATGACAGTAGCGATGGGTTACCTAGCAGTTTTATATTGCCTTTCTTTTATTATAATGCTTACTTTAAAAAGTAAACCGACTGAAAATAGTGTTGCGTCGCAGCGTTCGGCTTAATTTCAGGACCATAATACAGTTACCGAACCCGTGTAACAATCAAAAATGAATTTGGCCCCTCCTTCTGTGTGAGTGGGCCATCATTTTCCATCATGTTCATTTCGGAAATGGTGGGATACTAAGCGATCAAAGTTTCGCCGTAATTTCGGCCAATCACGCTCTTTACTAAGAAAATGTTCCGTTACAGGGCGATTAGCCAGAACAAAGGGCATCTTATTTAAGAGATCTTTAAAAAAATCCCCTTAATTCATGGTGAAGTGTAAGGGGAATAATGCTTAATTTTACTTATTCAATTGAAATTCTTTAATAATGTCCACACCATCTAACAGTAGCAATTTAGAGTCAAAGGCTAATTTCTTAACCTCTTTTAGATTTGCTCCTTCTTTTATCTTATATTCTACAAGGTACGCTATCGGAATAAGTGTTAACGCCTGTAATATTTATAATAGCCATTTTGGTGAATGAGGGACTGCTTTTGTTCTGCTTTAGAAATCCCCTTCATCTAACAATGTGTTGCCAGTGTGGGGGAAGCTTTTCAGTCTTTATGTGGTTAAACTTTGTGAGTCTCACCCTTGAACCGTCAATTTTAAAAGTCATTTTGTCTGTTCCCACTGAAATATGCGGGCCAACGACAGGATTGACTTTTACTGTTATTGAAAAAATAAAACCACGAAAGTTATCCAGCCTCTTTATATTTTCAACATAAACCATATATGGGTAAACGTTTGGATATCTCGTTAGTATCGCCGAGTAAAATTCATTAATCTTGTTTTGAATTTTAGGCAGAAGCATTGAAATAACTATGTCATGGTACAGTAGTGCCTTTGATGGTTTATCGGTATTTATGTTTTCTGCCAAAGAACAAAAGGGGTGTAAAGTAATTGAAATTCCAAGTGTTAAACAAATGGCAATAACGATTTTTTTCATGATCGTCATTCCTTTCACACGGTTTAAACTTAAGATTTCCTTTTAAGAAATGTTTATGTGTGTAGGAGTATTATTCCAGAAACGAACACTTGTGGAACAGGGAATAAAGGAGCGACGCATATTATAAGATTAATATGTGTCGTTCTTTATTTTTTGACTTTTTATAATAATTTAGGTCTTGATAATTAAATGAAGTCCGATAATTTATGAAAAATTCTGATACAATTGAGTTAATATGTGGGCTTCTTCTGCAATCAGGGGAGGGTAGACAATGGGGAAACAAGTATTTACTGGTCGTTATACAACAGAAAATGATAATGATATTGTAGTTTTCATTATTGGGATGCGTATCAATAAATGGCTTGCTATTCATAAATGGTTTCCGGTTTTTACTGCAATGCCACCGATGATTAAAGAATTGTATACATATCAGGATGAGCTTGGATTTTTGTCTATGGAAAGCTTCTTTGGATTGAAAACTACTGTCATGATCCAATATTGGCGTTCCATGGAAGATCTTTTAGCGTATGCCAGAGAAGAAAAGCATTTAACGGCGTGGAGAGATTTTAATCGAAAGGTCGGGAACAATAAAGCAGTTGGCATTTATCATGAAAGTTATCAAATTAAAAAGAAAAACTACGAATCTGTCTATGGAAACATGCCTTTATACGGATTAGCTAAGGCTCTTCCACAAATTCCAATTACAAATGATTCAAATGGTGCAAGAAAACGATTGAAAGATGTAACTAAACGTTCTAAATAACTTATATTGGGTGACGGAACTAATTAAATTACATACCAATGAAGAAATCATGACAAAAAAATACTATAAGTGGACAAAAACAAGTAATTTATATAGTTATTTTGCAGCAAACACCTCTAAACACTATATTTGGGCTATAAAAAATGTGAAGATATTGCAAAGGTTATAAAAGAGGAAGAAAAGAGCTAGGTTGTTTATAAAGTAAACGTTAGGGATATTGCACAAGAGATTTTGTCGGAAATTAATAAACTACCAAGTTGGTGATTATTAGGCCAAATATTAGGCTAGTTGCAGGATATTCCTTGTTATGTGAAAAATAATATTGATCTGGATGTGATGATTATGGATATTTCTATCGAGAAATTACACGAAGCAGATTTTGAACAATTATTTGAATTTGAACTTGAAAACAGGGCTTATTTTGAGGAAATGGTACCAAGTCGTGGGAATGTCTACTATAACTTTGATATCTTCCGAAAAAGGAATAAAGCCTTACTGGATGAACAATCCCAAGGGTTATCACATTTTTATTTGATAAAAAATATAGATGGTTTAATTCTTGGCAGGATGAACTTAGTGGACATTGAAAAATCCCAAGGTTCAGGTCATATTGGTTATAGAGTGGGAAAATCCCATACAGGAAAAGGTGTTGCTAAAAAAGCATTGGGATTATTACTTGAAACTTTTACAGACCTGGATTTAAAACAGGTTAAGGCAAAAACAACAACCAATAATATAGCATCCAAAAAAGTATTAGAGAAAAACGGATTTGAGCAAACGGAATCCAATGGTGAAGAATTTGAAATAAATGGCCAGGTATTAAAATTTGTAAACTATTTATGGACCAATAAAATTTTGCCACAGTAAAACAAACGGGTGCAATTGTGGAACAGGGGTTAGGTTTCAATCGGGCCAGAGTGTTAAGGAGTACTTAAACCATTATTATAAGAAGGTTTATTTCTTTACTATTGGGGGGAAGAATAATGGATTTAACAAAGCATAATAGTGATGCTTGGGATAAAAAAGTAGATGACTAAAAGGAAAAGCGAGAGGTGGCGTGACTACATATGAACGATACTATAAGATGTCCTGAATGTAATAATGAGGTAAAGCAGGGGTATATTTTTTCTTCTCGCAGAATTTGTTGGTCAGAATCTGCTGATTCAGTCTTCGCTACCTATGGGAGTGAAGAATTAACAAATGATGCAATTTTTAAAATAAATAAAATACCAGCATTTAGATGTGAAAAATGTAATTTAGTAATTTTTAAACACAAATGAATTATTAGACTAACATCAGAAATTATACATATTAATATTGCTGACTCTTAGAAATGATGTTAAGTGCCGTGGTAACAGTTTATAAAAAAGTTGAACCGTTCTACCCCTTTGGATATACATTGTCCAAAGGGTGATTTTATGGTAAAAGTAACATAACAATATTCCATTAACGGGCCGATTATAGAATATCGCAGTTAAACATATATAATGGAAACAAATTCCATGCAGAGGTGGAGCTGTATGCCTAAAATTGACAATATGCTAGCAATTCTATGGATGCTTAGTTCAGGTGAAAAAATTACTGCAAAACAAATTTCAGAAAAGTTAGAGATAAATATAAGAACTGTGTATCGTTATATTGATACACTTTCAACAAGTGGTGTACCTATAATTTCAGACACAGGACATAACGGTGGATACACTTTATTGAATAATTTTATTGAAGCCCCACTTTTTTTTGATTTTGAGGAGCAAACCTCGCTACTTCACGCTGCTATTTTTGCAGAAGAAGCTGGATATTATGGAAGTGAAGCATTAAATAGGGCTATTTCAAAGCTAAGAAAATATTCAAATCAAGAGCAGGAAACAAAGATAAATCAACATTTAACTAGTCTTGAAGTAATAAGGCAATTAAGTTCCCTCTCTATGGAACCTTTCTTAAAGGAATTGGAGCCGGCCGTAGCTAACGGATACTCTGTAAAAATTTTATACCATAAAAGTGGCGAAGAGCAATCAAAGTATAGATTGGTTGATCCGTACAGAATTATATATTGGAATAATAAGTGGTATGTGATTGGATTTTGTCATCTTAGGAATGACATCCGTAGCTTTAGAGTAGATCGAATTGAAAGTCTAATGCTAACAGAAAATAAGTTTAACAGGCCAGAAAATTTTTCAGCACGTGACTTTTTTATGAAACACCTCCTTCCTACTATAGAAGATAAGGAGGGGATTATTTCTTTAGTTATTAATGGAAATACAAGGACGTTGGGTGATATTTGCCAACATTGGTTTTTAGGACATTATTTACAAAAACGGACTTCAAATCAAGCAGTATTTCATCTTGAAAAAGATATGATGTATACATATGTACCTTATTTACTTTTGCCGTATGGTAAATCAATTCAAATTGTTGAGCCAATAAGTCTTAAGAAAAGAATTATTGAAGTTCTGTCAGATCTAATAAAATTTCATCAAAAATGATAACTTCCCTGACGTTAGCTGTCAGGGAAGTTATATTATAATAGGCTATATCAATTGTGATGGGAGTGTTATTGGATGCAGGCAAAAAAAGTTTATCTTTATGTATTTGATTCAATGTCAGACTGGGAATATGGATATTTAATTGCTGAACTAAACTCAGGAAGATATTTCAAAAGGGATTTAGCACCTTTCAAAGTAATTACAGTAGGCGCTAATAAAGAAATCATTACTACGATGGGAGGACTGAACATAAAACCAGATATTTCCCTGAAAGAGTGTACTCTTGAGAGTAAAGATCTTTTAGTTTTACCTGGAGGGAATACTTGGGGAGAAGATATCCATCAACCTATCTTGAAAAAAATAGGCGATGCTTTAAAGTTTGGGACTATTGTTGCTGCAATTTGTGGTGCAACTGAGGGACTAGCGAATTTTGGGTACCTAGATTCAAGAAAGCATACAAGCAATGATTTAAAGTATCTTAAAATGGTTTGTCCTAATTATAAAGGAGAAAAATTTTATGAAATGAGACCTGCAGTATCTGGTGAGAATTTGGTTACTGCATCAGGAGTAGCCCCTTTGGAATTTACGATGGAAGTACTGGAAAAATTAGATGTATTTGCACCAGATACATTGCATTCATGGTATAATCTAAATAAAACTCATAAACCTGAATACTTCTTTCAGTTAATGAATTCAATAAACGGATGAGCTAAAAAGCAACTTAGCAGATTATATTAGTTTAAAAAATTACCATGCTTTAGACGATGTCAAAGCATGGTTTTTGTATATTAGTTAAAAATGTTTGGGAAGTAAAAACTTAGAAAGCACAACATCCAGACTTTTTAATCTATTGAACAACGTTAGGCTTTTTTCTTTGATAATAAATGATGGAATGATCTTCAGGAATTGGGCAAATAAAGTCCTTTAATTTAACCAAGTAAACCGTGAAATTTTCTTCCGCAAAAGGGCGCTAAAAAGTGGATTATAATCAAAGTCGTCAAAAACTAAGTGTGGGTGATTTGATTTTTGAAGTAATAGGAATGGTGAGTATAGTTATAATGGCATTATTTGAAGCGTCGGGTTTAAATATCTTACTAGTTGCATTGCTTGTTTTGATTATTAAGTTAGGATGGAACAAATTCAATCCTGAGTCCAAGAAGGATAAGAGCTATAATAAAACTGTAAGCACTGTTTTGGGATCCTCGATATTATTGCTAGTAATCATCTTTCTTTATGTAAGCAATTAATCATTCAATACTTCCCCGCAATCATTTAAAGGGCCATTTTATTGAAGATTGCTAGGCGGTTTATCTTTCACCAACGGACGGTAGAGTTTTATATAAGTAAATTATTATACTGGGGGAGAGAAAAATAAATAGGAATCAGAAATTAGCAATTGTATTTATTTTATTAGGTACTTCTTTATAGCTGGTGGATTTGCATTAAAGGAATTTATTGAATACTCACCTCTTTTCGGGTGGTTAGTTGGACTGATTTGTGAACTAATTGCATTAGTATTTGCTATTAAATGAAACCGAGATAAAAAAAGATCTTATTAAGTTAACTGATGCTTATATTGAATAAAGTGTAATCATGATTTAACACAATAGGGCGCGATTGTAGAACAACAAAAGCCTAATTTCGCTTTCAAACAAAAGAGAAATTAGGCTCAATCTAATCGAGACATCTGAAATTCAATTATGGGATTTGAAGGAGAATATTCGTTATGTGGATTCCGTAGATATTAAAGTATTTGATTATATTTATTTATTTTAGTCAGACCATTGTTAGTTGAAGAGTTTCAGTTTCATTTTAAATGCCGTTGCTAAACATATTGGTATTCCGGAATAGGGCGAACTTCCAGAATAAGGATTGGCGCCTAATTTTGCGAAAAAGGACGCTTTTCTGGAATAAGAAAACTAGGGCTTGTTAACAATTATTAGATTATATAAATCTACAACAAGTATTGTAATGGATATCAATAATAGAAGGGTATAAAGAATTGTTGATCCCCTTTTATCTATTAAAGAAGCAATGCTTATCGCAATCACGGCGAACGCCAAAGGAAAGGCTAACCAAAATCCCAACTGTCCAACAATTTCAATTTGTAGAGTAAAAGAATTATAAAAAGTATTGTATAGGAAACCAATTACCAATAGAAATGTTAAAGTAACATTTAAAATGTTTAATGTGCTTTTGGGTTTTATACGAGAAGAGTTTTCAACCATGTCAACGCTTCAATTCTTATTTCCTTTTATTGTAAAAGTATGACTTTTTTAAGTCAACATGGCTTATTAAACCTATGTGACTTTGAAATTATTTAAATCATAGATGTTAAATTGTTATCTCTGAATCCTCCTTATCGGGAATGATTAACCTTTTATAGAAATGTAATATTACTCAAATGGGCGCAGTAACTGAACAAAAGTGCTTCCATTCACTTTCTTTAATTATAGGATTTTTAAGTATTACAAAATAAATTAAGAATGGGATGTGGTGTTTTATGAAGGTCGAGGTAAAGGAACATAATGAGAAACGGGAGCGAATGTTCAAAGAAGAATCCCGCCGTATTAAAGTTATTTTTGGTGATGAATTAATTGACATCCACCATATTGGCAGTACCTCTGTTAATGGGTTAAAAGCTAAACCCATTATTGATATTATGCCAGTAGTAAAACATATTGGAAAAGTCGATTCGCTTACAGAGCAAATGGCGAAAATTGGCTACGAATCATTGGGTGAAAATGGTATAAAGGGAAGAAGGTATTTCAGAAAAGGTGGGGATAATAGAACGCATCAAATACACGTCTTTCAGGTAGATAACAAGGGTGATATTGATCGTCATTTAGCAGTTAGAGACTATCTGCGAACACACTCCGAAGACGCCAAGCAGTATGGGGATTTAAAAGAAAACCTGGCTAAACAGTTCCCAAGTGACATTGATTCTTATGCGGACGGTAAAGATGCGTTTGTTAAAAAGTTGGAGAAAAAGGCAGTTCATTGGTATAGCAGGAGTGTGAACTAAACTGTATAATAGAAGTCTTACAAAGCTGTCACTTTAATGTAAGGGAAGTCGATACCTTATGAATAGCGAATAGAGTATATTTTCCTTATTAGAATCAAAAAAGGGGGATATCTATATGGACTTGTTTGAACAACAAAATGTTAATTTATTCCGAGCGATTAACGACTTAGGCAAGCAATATACATATTTAAATCCAGTGTTCGAATTTATTGCAGAATATATGGTGTATTTTCTATGTTTAAGTGTCATCATGTTTTGGTTTTCCAGGGGAAATAATAAGAATCGGATTATGATTATCAGCGCCGGAATAGCCTTTGTTCTGGCCGAAATTATAGGGAAGCTGGCAGGATTATTTCATTCAAATAATCAACCATTTGCTACACTTTCTAATGTTAATAAATTAATAGAACATTCTATCGATAACTCCTTTCCAAGTGACCATACTATTTTATTTTTTGCCTTCTGTTTTTCCTTCTGGTTATTTGGAAAAAGATTTGGATTTGTATGGATCATACTAGCTTCATTAGTAGCTTTTTCACGTATATGGGTAGGTGTTCATTATCCAGCTGATGTTATTGTAGGTGGGGGGATAGGTATTATAGCAGCATTTATCACCTACTTGATTGTACCAAGAATAGATTTTATTAAACAATTGTTGAAGGTTTACGAGAAAGGAGAAAGATACATATTATCTTCCGGAAAAAGATCTAGGGATCATTAATGTTTTGGAAGACAATAAAAGGGCGTTAATCCGTACTTCCTGGTTCGATAAAACCTGTACTACCACCCATAGGAACCATTTTAATATATTGCTTTCTTTAACCATTTCCATCTTAGAAAAACACTACTAGGCTATTAGCATAGTAGTGTTTTTTCGTCATTTTTCCCTTTCATGCAAGAATGGATCAGCGGGGTGATTGCACCCAGTGCTGCCATTCATAAGGTAACATTGTCTGATATTTCGGCTGAAGGAAGCGATCGTCGATAAGTGCGATGGTGCCACGGTCTGTATCGGTGCGGATGAGTCTGCCGCCAGCTTGTAGCACTTTGTTCATGCCCGGATAGACGTATGCGTAATCATAGCCATGGTGTCCGTTTGCTTGGAAATAATCTTTGATAATATCACGTTCCAGTCCGATTTGTGGTAAACCCACGCCAACGATGATCACGCCTTGCAACCGGTTTCCTTTTAGGTCGACACCTTCGGAAAAAATACCGCCAAGGACAGCGAAACCAACAAGACGCTCCTTTCGATCATCTTTTTCCTCAAATGCCTCTAGAAACACTTCTCTATCAATCTCAGACATTTGTCCATGTTGTACAATGGTCTGCACTTTTGGCGCTGCAATGGCAAATCGCTCATACACCATTTTCATATAAGTATAGGACGAGAAAAATACTAGAAAATTACCCTCTCGTTTTGCCAGCAAATCTGTGATAAAGGCAACCATCGGATCTAGCGTGCGTTCCCTGTCACGAAATCTTGTCGATAGTGGCTGGATGATCACCTCGGCATACTCCCGCTCAAAAGGGGAGGGGATAGATAGAACATAGTCCTCTTCCTGTCCTCCAAGTAAATCCATGTAATAGCCTGCAGGTGTCAATGTTGCCGAAAAGAATATTTTCGAGCGGAAGCCTTTACCCATACGTTTGAGCTGATGGGATGGATCAAGGCAAAACAATTTCAACGCGATATCATCGCCCTCGACTGTCACGTAGCTCGTAAATCGCTTATCATACAAATCCGCAATTTTTACAAACGACTGTCCCGCGAAGTACGTATTCAATAACAACTCATCAGCATCACCACCGTGCCTCAACTCTTCCTCCGCATCGTAAGCAAATGCGTTAACCGCACGTACCAGCTTTCCATCTAGTTCTCTTTCTGGTATTTGGTTCTGTTTCTTTTTAGCAAGTAGGTGATCGCTCACAGCTTTGGCCGATTTGGCAATAACCTCCTTACTCGCTTTATATTCCTGATACAAGGCAAGAAAGTCCGCTCTGTTCACCGTTGCTGAATACATCTCCCTGGCACGGTCCACCAGATTATGTGCTTCATCTATTAGCAGTGCTGTCTTTTTCCTTTGTTCGTCAAACAGGCGCTGCAGGGAAACCCTTGGATCGAAAATATAATTATAATCACAGATCACGACATCCGCCGCATACGCTAGGTCCAGTGAAAACTCAAACGGACAAACCGTGTGTTTGCGGGCATATGTTTCAATCACGGACCTTGTTAGTATAGATTCGTGTTGCAAGATATCCAAAACAGCCCCATTGATGCGGTCATAATAGCCGTTAGCAAATGGACATTCTGCTTTATCACAGTTCACTTCCTTCTGAAAACAAATCTTTTGCTTGGCTGTAATCGTCACAACCGTTAACTGAAGGCCTTTTTCCTGCAGAATTCGGAAAGTTTCTTCGGCTGCAGTACGAGTGATTGTCTTGGCAGTCAAATAAAAAATTCGTTCCAGATGCCCTTCACTAATTGCTTTTACAGCGGGGAAAATAGTTGAAATGGTTTTGCCGATACCAGTTGACGCTTTGGTAAACAGTGTTTTTTTCTCTTGAATCGTTTTAAATACAGCACCAGCAAGTTTACGCTGCCCCTCGCGGTAATTGTCAAAGGGAAATGCCAACTTCTTTGTACTTGCATTCCTTTTTTCCAGAAGCTCCATTCGCAATTTGGCATAAGGAGTATATTGGGAAATCATATCCATTAGGAAGTCAGCCAATTCCTGGCGTGTCATTTTTCGTTGGAACTTCTTTTGCTGTTCTGATTGAAGGTGTACATATGTTAGTTGGATTGTGATGTTTTCCAGATTGTTATCCGTCGTATAGATATAACCGTACACAAAGGCCTGGGCCCAGTGCACGGGATACGTTTCCTCTGTGATCAGGTCCAATGGTCCGGATGTCGATTTAATTTCATCAATAACAATAGAAGGGCCGTCATCATTTTTCAGCAGCCCATCACAGCGCCCATCGATTTGAAAGGTGATATCATTGTACGAAATCTTCGTTTGCAAATAGACTTCTTTCTGATCGTTCTTCCCATAGGTTTTCTGGATTTTTTGATGTGCTTTGGTACCATCAACCAGTGGTGTTGTCGAACGAAAGCCAGTTTCGATACTGCCACTTCGAAATACATATTCCACGAGTCCCCTGGCAGACAGATGGAGGTGTTTCGCGCCTTCTGTTTTTAGTTTAGTCATATCAAATTTTCATTCCCATTCTATGTACAAGGGTAGTATCTTACCTTTTGTTTTTTTACACAATTAGCCAAGTACTCTAAAAATCTAGGTTTCGCCTGTGCAGGAAATTCATTTGTTCTCTGCTCCCATAACCAATTATAATATGTTTATAGATAATTATCACGTGAATGGGAACGTTTGTTTCGGAATCTGGAAATAAAGTTATGGAAAATAGTATAATTCACACAAGGTTAAAGTTGTTTTATCGTATGGACATCGAAAAATTACATAGTTTTGCAGGTGAGTATGAAGCATCGCAAAGACTTTTTATTGACCCTAAGACAGTTTCTGATTACTACCATGACTGGCATGAACTGTATCAAGAAATACTAAATTACGCGTCCATTAGCATGAATCTTTATACCATAATAGGGCACTTGTCAAGAACAAGCTCCGTTTACTGTAAGGTAATGTTACACATTATATGCTCAAAAAGACACAATGAAAACTGAAGATAAAAGCGAAGGAGGCCTATTTTTGAGTAAATTATATGCAATTCATGGTGGGGAGAGTATATTTGCAATTGTTAAAGCGGATTCCAAGGAAAAGGCTTTTGATGTTTTTGCTAGTAATCAAGTAGGAGATGAAATTATTAGGGAACACATCTCAGAATTTGTGGTCAATAGTGGCCTACTTGAGGATTTTTATAAAGACGATAAAGGCTCTTTTTTCGATGATTTCACTGGTGAATATCCTAAAAGAATCAAACAGTTGGATAAACAAGAGCAAAAAAATTATGTTGATTCTTGGATAGAAGGGAACATCAATCAATTTTGGAATGATAAACCTCAATTCGCTGCAGAGTATCTCAAAGAATTAAATAATAGTTTGAATTCAAGTGACAATTATAAGGCAGAATTTTCGCATGAGTTTTGGCTGGATACAATCAAAAGGGTGATTCAAAAAGGTGATTGGTACGAAGATTTTGATATTGTTAAAATTGAATTAGAAGATGATAATTATCAACTAATATATGATAACTAATTCTAAATTATAGATTTCAATTTAGTGTTTTCCATCAATATAATCATTGTTCATTTAACGGCCGCGATTGTAGAACAACAAAAGCCTAATTTCCTTTCAAACGAAAGAGAAATTAGGCTCAATCTATTTATTTCACATGCAAAATATCATGAAAAATACGCAAAATAAAATTAAAAGTTACATTCCATAATTCAAGAATTACAGAAAGTTATCATTAATTTTAAAAAGGCTTTATTAAACTGACTGATGCGATTAGAAACAAATATAACCACCTTTCCTCTTTTTTGATCCGGATACTAAGTAAAATTTGGTAGGGGGGCTTTTTATTAAGTAAAGGAAAGATCCCCTTGGAGTGTTAGAAGAAGCATTTTATTAAAGGAGAAAAGGTTTGAATGACAAAAAATATAAACGTTGGGACATTTATCTAATCAATTAGTGTGATTGGCTGCCTTAACGTACATTTCCTTTAAAATGTTGCTGCTGGAAGCAAATGAGAACAAAGAAAAACACCTTTTTATTTTTTTGTAAAAAAGTGGAACTTTCCGGAGTGTTATCGGGTCTGTATATATAAAGGGAGGTGATTGAAATCAGTCAGCCAACTGAAAAAGAAATATATGAAGGCTATTTTGAAAAGGTGTATAAAACAGCTTATTATATCTTGAGAAGCCAAGAATTAGCAAAAGATGCTACCCACGATACATTTATAAAAGCGTTTAAAAACCTCGGGAAAATTAAACAGCAATCAAAAATTAGTGCTTGGATAACTACTATTGCTACACGCACAGCCATTGATATTTACAATAAAAATAAAAAACAAAAAACATATGAGTTTAAAGAAGAAAACCATGTTTCAAATTCAGATGAATTTGACTACACGAAAGATGAGCTAGAAAGTTATTTAGATAACATTCCACCTGAACACAAGCAGATACTGATTTTGAAATATATGGAAGGTTTAACGGAAAAAGAAATTGCAAAACGACTTTCTATTAAATTAGGAACCGTTAAATCAAAAATATTCCGTGCGAAACAAAAATTATATGAACAGTATCAATTAGGAGGTGAAAACAGTGTTGGAGAATAACCGGGAAGAAGAACGTTTAAAGAAACACTTAACAAAGGAAATGGATTCAATTAAAGTGCCGGAAGGATTAAAGGAAGAAATGTGGACGCAGATTAAGCCAGTACGTAAGAAGAGAAGATTAAATTTAAAAATTGTTCTTCCATATGTAGCAACGTTTGCGTGTATTATCATCATAGTTGCACTTGGATTAAGTGGATTCCCTTTTAGTTCGGAACCAACGCCCAGTGATAACGTAACAAACCATGATAAAAATATACAGACAATTGAAGCTGTATTAGAGAAAGCCCTTACCGGTCCAAAAGATGAAGTGGAAAAAATGACAGAAGGCGTGGGACTGGAAGATTTAGTCCAATATGAAGAAAAACTATATAGAGATTACTTTGCAGATGATACTTCCTACCTGAACTTTGTAAATAGCTACGGTTCAACATTAATGATTATACCGAAGAGAAATGATTACAACTTAAAGGTAAAAAATATCGAGTATGAAAAGTCGGAATCAAAAGAGATAATTTATGATTTTACTGTAGAATTGCAATACCAAAAGCAAGGTAGTGAATCATCCAAGGTTGAGATGATTACTGGAGAAGCTAATATGAATGAGGAACATAAAATAGAAGGTATGGCAATTCGTATTGATGACTTTTTAGGTTCTTTGCTCAAAAAATAGATACATTTTTCACAATTATTGGTGTGAAGTTGGAAGTCCGTTATCTTAGTATAGTGATGGATGAAGTGTCAAACTAGAAGGTCGGCCTGTATTCGACCTTCTATCATTTTTTATTGGTCGTACAATGAAATTACTTTTTTACTGGTACTAGTACAGTTCTTTGAAGCGGAATCCCACCCATTGCTGCATTCCGTGTATGGACCATATAGAGTCTATCATCAATTAGAAAATATCCATTCTCCCTGTATTTAACATTTCTTCCCTGACGTTCCAGTTCATGAACAACTGCTTTTGCATGTTCAGTAAGATTAGAATAACGATTGTCCAATTCTATCGTTATATTCTTATTTCTATAACCGAGGAGACGAGTGAGACCAAAGAGTATGATAGAAAGGATAATAATCGCAATAATGATATCCCACATAAATTTCCCTCCCAATTTGGAATAGGGGATGTTTTTTACGATAGTGTAAAATGCAACCTTAGAATGAAAAGCTGCATTTCTTCAAGTGTTTATATATAGTATACTTTTAATATTATGTGAATTCAATGACAATGGTGTATATAATAAAAACTACTACTATATTGCGGATTAAGTGTCATGCATTTAGAAAGAATGTGGACTGTATCCAATTCGGTGATTCTACAACCGCAAACATTGAAATCGGTTTTAATGATTTTGGACTTCATTTCAATACAATTCCTTTAACGGGTGGTTTGCCCTTTTCGCACAGTCCCTGACCTGATAATAGTCCGGTTAATATATAGATATATTGAAACAAATAGGTTGTATCTTCCGTATTACTAATATAATTGCAAACAGGAGGCCAATCAATGTTTACTATTGCTGAGGAATTATTATTGCTTGCTATGGACGATGAGAAGGGGACTGTTGTTTTCTCGGCTTCTGACTCCTTACATTATGGATTAGCAGGGGCTATTCTTGCGGAGCTGACAATTTTGGAGCGTATCGAACTTAATGATAATAAGGTTACTGTCATTAATGAAGAGAAAACGGGAGTAACGTTTCTTGATCGGGTATTAATCGAAATAAAACAATCTGATAAAAGTAAGAAGGTTGATAACTGGATTAATCGTATTAGTGGCGAAATGGGGCAAATGAGGGAAGACATGATACAGTTACTCGTGGAAAAGGGTGTATTAAAGGAAGAGGAAAAAAAGGTATTATGGATTTTTCATCAGAGCACTTATCCGACTGACAAAGAAATACCTGAACAGGAAATTCGAAACAGGGTTCATGCAAGTTTATTTGGAGACGAGAAGCCGAATGCAAGGACTGCCATTTTATTAAGTTTGATCAAATCATGTAATCTTGTCGATGAAATATTTTCAAAAGATGAAAGGAAAGAGGCAACAAAACGCTTGGATAGGATCAGTAAAAATAATGATTACGGTAAAGCTGTTAAAACTTCCATTGAAGAAATGCAAACAGCTGTAATCGTTGCGTGTACAACAGTTGTCATGGTTAGTACAATCACTACTAATTGACGGAGCGCTAGGGGATATTGTGTTTATCAACGAAGTATACAACAAATCGATGAGCAAATGATGTAGCCGTGAACCAGAATGCCGCAAAATAAGAAAATGATAGACTTATAGAGACCACTGGAGCACAGAAAGGGGAGCCATCATGGATTATATTTTTAATAAAATGTCACAAGAGCAAGCAGAAAATATTGCGTCAAATTGGCAATATGAAGGAGAATATTCTTTTTATGATTTTGCGGCTGATGAGGAGGATTTGGCTGAATTATTGAGCCCCGAAGAACGTGGGGATAGCTATTACATAGTCAAAGAGGGTAATGATGAAATAGGGTTCTTTTATTTTGAACATGGAGACGTTTCCGTTGAAATTGGGTTGGGAATGAAACCTGAATTAACCGGAAAGGGTATGGGTCTGAATTTCCTTGAAGCTGGAATGAATTATGCTATGACACAATATAACCCTAAAGAAATAACGCTTTCCGTTGCTACTTTTAATGAGAGAGCTATAAAGGTCTATAAAAAAGCAGGATTTGAATCTGTGGAAACCTACATGCAGGATACAAATGGTAGTCGTTTTGAGTTTTTGAAGATGAAGTATGAATGCGCTAAGTAAAAAAACAAGCTGTTAGGTTCTTTTGTTAACGAGCGCTATAGCTGAGCAAGATTGTATTGGATTCGGGTCATTAATCGGAATAACTTAGTCATACGGTGAATTATGTGCCTTTTAAATAAGTGCGATTGCGGAACAAGGAGTAAAAGGGCGATACATATTAGTCATGAAATATGTATCGCCCTTTATTTTTTATAACTTTTTATGATTTTGGTCTTGAAAATTAATTAAAATCCGATAATTTGTAAAAAAGTCTGATACAATTTTGTTAATACTCGCGATTTTTTCGTAAAAGGATCAGTTTGTTACTAAACTAGAAATAAAGAACACGTTCCTTGGTTGGAATTAATACAAGAATCAGAGAGGCGGATTTAAATTGTTAACAAAACCAAAAAAATTACATCGTGGAGATAAAGTGGCTACTATAAGTCCTTCTTGGGGAGGGGCCGGTGAACCGAATCTTAAATGGCGCTACGAGCAGGGTATAAAAAGGTTAGAAAATGTTTTTGGTCTAGAGGTTGTTTCGATGCCTAATAGTTTAAAGGGGGAAGAATATCTTGATGCAAATCCACAGTTACGAGCAGAGGATTTAATGACGGCATTTAAAGATAAGAGTGTTAAGGGAATCATTGCAAATATTGGTGGTGATGATAGCATCCGATTACTTCCATACATTGATTTTAAAGTTATAGGGGAAAATCCTAAAATATTTATGGGATATTCCGATATAACGATTTCTCACTTGTTTTGTCATAAAGCGGGGGTTTCTTCTTTTTATGGGCCAGCCATTTTAACTGATTTTGCCGAAAACGTTGAGATGGATCGATATACAGTTGATATGGTTCGACGTACTCTCTTTTCGAATGAAATTATTGGTGAAGTTAATCCGGCTGAAGAATGGACTAGCGAACGTTTGGAATGGGATGAGGTCAATAAGAACCAGCGACGTACCACGCAGCCAAATTCAGGATATGAACTGCTTCAAGGTTCGGATGTTGTGCAAGGAAGGCTAATTGGTGGTTGTATCGACGTGCTAGAATTTGCGAAAGGCACTCAAATTTGGCCGGAAACGAAATATTGGGAGGATAGCATTCTTTTCTTTGAGACCTCGGAGGATAAACCGGAACCTGATCTTATAAAATATTGGTTGCGAAACTATGCTGCCCAGGGCATTTTGCAAATGACAAATGGAATTATCTTTGGCAAACCACAGGACGAAAAATATTATAAAGCTTATAAAGAGGCCATTCTGCAGGTTATGAAGGAAAGTAATTTGGAAGACTTACCTATTCTTTATAACATGAATTTTGGCCATACCGAGCCGAAATTCATCCTGCCGTACGGTGTGAAGGCAGAAATCAATTGTTGTAATAGAACCTTCTCAATATTAGAAAGTGGAGTTGAGTAAGGTAAGCGACAATCGACATATTTTTTCTCAAACGGGTGCGATTTCAAAAAATAATAAGTTAACGTTAACCGGTTGGTGTAAATATACATTGGTTTATTAAGGATGTAAGTAGAATATTACAATCTTTATTCGGTTTGATTGATGTTGTATGCAGCACAAACCTAGGCCTTAAAAATAAACGAATAAATACGATAAAAGAAAGCCAAAAAAGTGACTACTTTTTTGAGTAGCTGGTGCTTTTCTGATACAAGCAGAGATGCCTCTTGTGCTAGCGCTGCAGGAAAGTTGAACAGGATATTTTTATAAGGAAGGAGAAGGATTTGGATATATTAAATAAAATAAATATAATTTTGCTATCGTGGTAATTTGTTTTGCGTTCTACCACTTTTTTGACTTATTTTTGAATATTGTTTTCCGTTTTTGGCTTTGGTGTTCTTTGGGATTGAAGATGTTAAGAACAGGAGAAAAAACTTGGCTATTTTTTCATAGTTAAAAGGGTTTCAGGACGGTTAATCGAAAAAATAAGCAGTTCAATGTGCTATAAGACCTGGGGGATTTTCTTGAAAAGCATAATAGAGTTTATTTTAAGTGTAGTTTTAATTCTAGGTTGGTTTATATTGATAGCAGGTATCATTGGTTTTATAATTTCGCTAATTGCGAAGGGAATGTTTATAGTGGTTCCGTCTTCGGCAATCGCAATTGGACTTCTTTGTATATGGTTTTATAAGAAATTATCATAAACTTAAAAAGGTTATTAAACTAACTGGTGTATTTGTAACATAAGGATAATCCTCTCTTGTGCTAGTTGAGCAGGATAGTTAAATAAAATAAGGAGAAGAGATAATGGATAATCAATATTTTGTAGGTTGGGGTACATTGGCCTTGATAAATGCGGCACTTGCACAAGGGAAGAATAGGACTGGATTAAACTGGTTTTTGCTTTCTCTTGTACTTGGTCCATTGGCAACACTAATATTATTATTTGTTGAAAAGAGAGAACGGTAGGACTACGATACACAATAATTGATATAAGTTATTAAAGCAAGTGACGTTGTAAAGTTGACTATGCATAAGGTGCGAAGGAGGACTCTGGTGATTAATCTTTTGGAAAACGTTTATGAAATGTCTATAGCAGTGCTTCTCCTATGTTCTTTTTTATTTTATAGACATTTGAAAAAGACAAAACGGGAAAGAAAACTTTCTGTCTTTGAACATGCTATGTATCTAATAACCCAGATTGCAGTTTTTCTATGGTTAGCTAGTTTTCTTCTTCTTACATACGGAGTTTGACCTTATCCAAATAAACGGGCGTTAAAGCTTTATTCATTATCTTACTAAACTAGATAACAGCAATATTTGCAATGGGGGAATTAGCTATGAAAAAAATGCTACTAGTAATGATGATTTTATTTATAACAACATTATTGCTTATGGCTTGTAGTGATGAAGATAATCTAAGCGGAAAAAATGACAACACAACCGAGGGCCAAACGAAAAATGAAGATCTGCAAGACAATACGGAAGAAGACAGTCAAATACATAAAAAAGAAGATAAATCGGAGGGAGAATTGACAACGGACGGTTCTAATGAAACTTCTGCAGAAGAAACAAAAAAAGATGGATCAAACGAGGCCATAGAAAGCGAAGAGAATAACGCATTGTCTCACTATTCTTCTGACGAAATCGAATACGCTCGTGTTTGGTTGGAACTTGGGCCGAATCAGGATATAAATGAGTTGAATGTTCGGCATATTTTAGCAGGTGAACCACTCAATCCTAACGACGAAACGAGTGCTAATTATCCGGAAGACGTTGTCCAGTTATCAGGTTCACGCTTGGTAGATGGATCAGTGACTTATAGCAGTAATGGGGATGGTACGATTAATGTATACAAAGTTCCTTTACGTTGGGACGGCAAGAATCCCGCTGGCAAAGCTGTCTATCAAACTATTAATGAGAATACAAAGACAGCGTACATTGATCCAAGTGACAATCAAAAAGTCATAAAGTACATCAAATTGCTTAATGATGGTAATTGAGCAATAGGGTGAAAATTTGGATTAAGGATATGCACGATACTTTGATTTTACTTGAGTGAAAGCTAGTGACATACGGCGGTATACTTTAAAAGGAGAATAATTAATATGGCTGAAACATCAGGCTGCTTTACTATTGTTATAAATAAAGAAGGTCAAATTTTGTTAGCCAAGCGAAAAGATTATCCCTTATGGGATTTACCGGGTGGAACCCTGGAAAAAGGAGAACCATTAGAGAATTGTGCAATAAGAGAAACGGAAGAGGAAACAGGATATATTATCTCAGTTAAGCGAAAAATAGGAGAATACTATCAACCTCAATATGATGATATGCAGCATTTATTCTTAGGGGAACTAGAAGGTGGTTCACCAATTGAAAATGGTCCTGAAACAGAAAAGGTGAAGTGGATTAGTCTTCATAAATTACCTTTGCTTATGATTCCAAATAGAAAAAAACAAATTAAAAACCACCTAAAACATAAAGATATAATTGTAAAGGACTCAATAACAGTATCGTATTTTAGAATCCTTTTATACAAAGGGCTTTTCAGAGTATTAAGCAAAATATCATAGGTTTTTGATGCACAAAAAATATGCCGCTAGTTGAGCATGGTAAGCAATACGAAGGGCACTGTCTAATAAGGGCTGCGCCTTATTGTTCAATAAGCGGATTAATTGAAAGGAAATTTCTAAAAAGAGAGGAAGTATATGAACCTACTACGCAAAGTGAATATAATTATTGCCATCATTATAACCTGTTCCACATTCTATCATTTTTTTTGTTGGTAGGATTGAAGTACCCTTTAATGTTATTTTGACATTTGTGGCTATTATGTTTCTGTTATTTGGGGTCGAAAATGTAAAAAAAGATAATAAGAAAGTTGGCTATTTTAACATAGTTACTGGAATAATAGTTATTTCTGGACTGATAATCAAGCTATTTTAAAAAAATTGTTTAAAAATCAAGCGCTTATTCCTAACATGGAAAAGGAGAATCATATGAAATATCAAATTGTACCTTTAATGATCATATTACTTTTGCTTAGCGCTTGTTCAGGGAATAAAGAAGCTATAAAAATTGAAGACAAGGGCATGGCAAACGCATTATTTATTCAAAAAGTAGAAGATAATATAGCCAAGGAAGAAATGACCAAATTTGTTAGAGATAAAGATAAAATAAAAAATGTGTTATCTATGGTAGAAGGACTAAAGGTTAAGGAAATGGTAAATGAAAATTTCTTTCGTGAAATGGAATCACAAAACTCTTATACACTTGGATTTAGTGAAAAGGAAAAGTTTGAAGCAACAGGTGAACCTATGCCATACGCTTTTTATATTTTAGAAGATGGTACATTTGCCTTTCCTTATGATGGTTTTAATTCACAGCATCCACTACGTGTTACAAAAGAAAAGCATCCTCAATTGTTAAAAAAAATAAAAAAGCTTTTGGACATAGATTTCTAGAAACGATAAATAAGGAGGGAGGAATTTTTTGGGAAGGAAAAATCTAAAGATATTCACGAAAATCTCGTTCTTTATAGCACTGGCAGTAATTCTTTTTATAATACCATACATATACATATCAATAAGATTGGATGAGAGCGTGGAATCTATCATACGAGTCTTTGCATTACTTGCATTTCTTGCTTCCCTGTTTGGCATTCCTTTAAGCATTATTTCGATGTTCAGTAAAGAAAATTTAGCTAAAAGGATTTTTGCTTTAATTATAAATTTATTGCCAGGCAGTCTCGTTGCTTATGGTCTAATTTTGGAATTTATTAGAGAATTTTCAGAAAATCCACCTTAATCAAAGTCTAATTAAAGAGGGTAGTCTTCCTCAAATGGGCGCCATTTTTGAAAAAAGTGTTCTTCCATTCATTGGGATATTTTGCAGAATGGAAAATTTAAGTAGTTCAGTCGCATAAAATTTTAGTAAAGGAGATCAACATGACAAATTCATGGGAACGACCTAAGCTGAAAGTGCCAAAGACAAAAAGTGAATGGATTTTGGATATTATGGGTTATTCGATTTATTTAGGCTCAATCATTTTTTTGACCATTATTTGGGGAATGCTACCGGAAGAAGTTCCAGGACACTATAACGCCCTTGGCGAAGTAGACCGATGGGGTTCAAAGTGGGAACTCTTAATTTTACCCGGCGTCGGGGTGTTCATACTCCTTTTAATGCAAACTCTTGAAAGGTTTCCTGAGGTTCACAATTATCCCGAACGATTTAATAAATCCAACGCGAAACAGTTTTACTTAAATAGTCGAAAACTTCTTAATCGATTAAAAAACATCTGTCTAGTCATATTTGCCTTAATTCTGTTTGAATCAGTTTCGATAGCCTTAGGATGGAGTGATGGTTTTGGAGTATTGTTTTTACCGATAGCAATTATCGTCTTGGGTATTCCAATTGTGATAGTAGTAAGGGGGAATAAGAAGATAAAATGATATCGGAAAACAATAAATTATTATTTCTTTAAATGGGCGCGATTACCAAGAAGGGATTAAACAATTAAAAAAGTAAATAAATGTTCCGCTGGTAGTTTGTATCTACTCTGAAAATGGTCACAAAGACTGAATAATCGGGTACAATTTCTTTCTATATGCGGGATGTTTTCTTGAAATAACATATTGTATAAGTGACAGAAATTTGACATGATTAGATAAAGATATCTGTCTATTAAAAATCACAGGGGGTAGTTTTTGAGTAAGTCGGTTATTAACAAAATCAAGGGGGATACGATGGATAAATTTGCGAAAATCAGTTTGTCTTCTGTCATAATTCTCCTTTTGGCATGCAGTTGTGGATTGAATGATGAACAAGAAAAGAGGTTAATAAAGGAATCGGAATATGGAACATTGTCAAATAAAGTTCATGAACAAAACATCTATGTCAAGTTGTATCTGCCCCAAGCAAAGTTTTCTGCTTCAGTTGACACAATCCCCTTTAAAGTTAAAAATCTTGGAACCACGACCGAAACAATTGGAATGGAATACCGTGTTGAAAAATATATAAAAGGCCATTGGTATGTGGTCCCTTTTAAACCGAATGTCGGATTTATTATGATTGCCCAATTATTGAAAACAGGGGAGATATACAAAGGTCAAGTTTCAATGGATATGTTGGATTATCGTTTGATTGAAGGAAGATATCGTATTGTCAAAAAAATTGGCTCAATAATACTGGGGGCTGAGTTTCAAATTATCGATTGAAATTCAATCCCATAGGTGGTTAATAAACTTTGCCATTAACGGACGCATTGTTTAAATAAGTGCGTGTCTCCCAAATTTGGTCAGTATGGAATAATTTACTGTGTGTGAAAATGAAGGTTGTGTGTCTATGGAATTTTTTGCAGTTTTACCATTTCGAAAGTATTTAGATAAACCAATAACAATTAATGATTCAGCTGGTGTGCAAATTGGTTTTATTCAGCGAAAGTATAAAAGCTCTTGGGATAAGTTTATAAATTATTTACCATTGTCCTTTTTGGAAACTAGAAATATTAATGGTGAAGATGGCGAGTACGATGTGAAAATAAGAGAGATGTCCTTTAAATCGAACTTGATTAAATTAAAATGGAATGTACATTTAAAAGACTTTAATAAAAAGAGCACTTTTTTATTGGAAGACAAAACGAAAATCAGTACAAATCCCCGCATGCTATATTATAAAAATAATAAAGAATATATTTTTAAAAAAGATATATTTAATCGTACTTGTGAAATTTACTTAAATGATGATTATAATACTTGTGCAGAAATTAAGATAGATAAAATAACCCCACCATCATTGGGTATTAAAGTTAAAACTAATGATTTGTCAGCTGTTGAGTTACTAGGAATATACTACATAATGAATCTGATTTATTAGTAATTACCTGGATTATATCAATCTTTGCTCCTCTATATTAAATTAAAGGGACATTAGGACCTGAGGGTGGCATAAGGTTTGTGGAGTCTTTGCCATAGATCAACGTTAGAGAAATAAAAAGTCTATTAGCAAAAGAGGATTTTAATTTGAAAAAACTTGTCAAAGTGTTAGCGGTGAAAGACGAAGAAAGGAAAGAAATAAGGAATTCTCTGCCATTTTGGGTAGGATGATTTTTTATCCGTTCCACGATTATAAAAATTTCACTGACGGAATACATAAATGCAGCAATATATGGGATATGACAGAGGGAGAGAACAATATGGAAGTAGTATATCTTGCAGGTGGATGTCTCTGGGGAGTACAAGCCTTTATAAAAACTTTACCTGGGGTTAAATTTACAGAAGCCGGAAGAGCTAACGGTACAAGTCATACACTTGAGGGTGATTATGATGGGTATGCCGAATGTGTAAAAACAGGATTTGATCCGACGGAGGTAACAATCAGTGAATTAATGGGATATTTATTTGAAATCATTGATCCATACAGTTTGAATAAACAAGGACAGGATGTTGGCGAGAAATACAGAACAGGAATATATAGTGAAAAGCCGGAACACTTAACGGAGGCGAGGGCGTTTCTTAGTAAGAGAAATGATTATGACCTGATAGTTGTTGAAGTATTACCCCTTACAAACTATGTGAGAAGTGCAGCGGAACATCAAGACAGGTTAACTAGATATCCAAATGATTACTGTCATATTCCAGAAGAAATAGTAAGCAAATATAAAGTCTAACGATTGAACATAGGCAAACCGACGGCGTAAGTGGCGCAGAGTAAAAATACGCCTGTGTTACCAGAAGAGGAGTGATCCTTATGAAAAAATTTATACTAAGTGCAGCGGGTGCTATACTAATCGGTTTAATTATCGTTACAGTAATCTATCATCAAAATGTCAATGAAGTCACATATCCACAACTGGGACAGCTAAACAAGGGGCAGGATAACCAAAATTCACAGAATAACTTGGAACAGCCTCGGTCTGAGCAGTTACAGCCGATTAACAGGAATGATACGATTACATACACTTTACAAAATAACGAGCTAAACATTACCTTCAATAAAGGGAAGGATTGGATTAAAGTACCGGTCGAAAAGGATCTATTATTTGAGGGCGAATATAACGGAAGTGAACAAGAACTGATTGAAAATAGCTATGTCCTTACAGAAGAAAGAGCTGCATTTTTATATTCGAAAGGACCTAGCTGGGATCAAAAGGGAATTTTAGTAACCTATTCACTAGACCAAGGGAAAACCTGGGTGACAACTGTAGTTACCAAGCCATTTCCAGCCATGCGATTCAGAAAGATAGATTTCCTGAATGATCAATTCGGCTATATCATCCTATCTGGCGACCGGACCATGTCACAAGAATATTCCATTGTTTATCTAACCCATGATGGCGGGAAAACCTGGAAGGCTACAAAGCAACCACCAACAACAAGATTAATTGCTTCTGGTGGCTTTGTGGATGAAACAACAGGATTCTTATCCTATGGAACGATTAATCCTGAAGAACCTAATGTTTATGTGACACAAGATGGCGGAGAAACGTGGGCACATGCAGTATTTCATATTCCGAAAAAGTATGATCAAATCTTTGTTCAGGCAGAAGTTCCGGTGAAAGAGAAAAGCCATTTGGCGGTTGTAGTGAATCAAGGTCCGAATGGTGATTATGCAGGCGGGGAAGTGAAGGGAAAATTTATTTCTGAGGACAACGGTAAAACATGGGAGTTCTCAAAGGAGGTACAGCCAAATGAAACAGCATATCAGTAAACTAACGAAAATAATTGGCTGGATCCTATTCCTTTTGGCAATTGCGGCTTTCTGTGTACAGTTGGGATTTCTATACGTTGATGCGAAATTCCAAGCAACGTATATTGACAATCGGTTATTTTACATAATAAATATTTTCTGTATTTTTTCTTTAGTGCTGGCTGTTTTGGTTCTGCTTAGATTGACCAAGCGTTTCAAAATTGTTCTAACAAGCATTGTGGTGGTTTTCATTGTTGTTCAGGCTGTTATGCTTATTGGCAGTAACCAGGAAATCAAAAACATTACAAGTGTATCGCCTGATTGGAAGCATGTTTTATCTATTAAAGAAAATACAGAGACTGGGAATGCCGTTTACTATCGATCTTATTATGGTATTCTGGCCCGTCCAAAAGAAAAGTTGCCATATGAAACTAGTGGAGAATTTAAAGTGGAATGGTTAGCTAAAGATGTTGCGGCTGTTACTTACAAAACAGCAGATAATACTATTCAGCAATACGTCGGTACGTATGGGGACCGTGGCAGTGGCCGTTCCTACTATTATGTTGGAGCAGAAATTCACGGGAAATGGCAAGGCAATAACATCGAGGTAATAAGTGACACAAAAGGAATTACTGTGACTGAAAACGGTGAAAGTGAATTATTTGACTGGGACAGTATACATCAATTTGGTACACTTGCTGTTGTTTTAAAGAAAAATGACGAGGCCGTTTGGACCATTTCGTTAAATGAAAATTTTGAGGTTCATTCCGCTGCTTCTGAAAAAACGGTAGGAACTATTAGTTTATATAAGGCAACGATGGGAGACAGTCAGCCGATAATACTTCGCTATAAAGGTTCTAATTAGAATATTTCAGTTAATGTGTGGGTGAATCCGAGTAAAGGGTTTAATTTTAAGGATTAATCGTATATTACGGCTTTTCCTTGTTCACGTAACTTTTTTAAAGATGTAATCATATGATTTATATTTCATCGGAATATCTTTCCCATGAACTTAATTCAGCTATTACTTTCAAAGGAGATTTAGACGTATAGGAAAGATTGGTCAAAGGCTTGGTTTGATAAACTAAGTTGTGATCAATCTTTATTTGTGCTGGTTTTGTGCTAGTGGGAGACAGTGAAACATATTTATTAAATTTCCAATAAGAATTTAAAAAAAGTGAAGCCAAATAAAGAGAATGTTCGTCTAATATATATACATCATTTAGAGAAATGAAGGTGAGGGAAATTATTGAATTAGTTTATAAAGCGCAAAATGGTAATGATGAAGCCTTTTTGACATTGTTTCAAGAGTATGAAAAAGATATTTATAAAATGGCGTATTTGTATGTAAAAAATAAACATGATGCACTTGATATTGTTCAGGAAACTGCATATCGATCATTCAAAAAAATAAACACATTGAAAAACCCAAAAGTTTTTAAAGCATGGTTAATTAAAATAGCGGTAAGTTGCGCAACTGATATGTTAAGGAAGAAAAAGAAAGTGACATTTTTAAACCCAGAATATACGGATTTCACCGGTGCAAGTGATGAAGACATACCCCTCGAATTATCTTTGCAGGATTTATTAGAATCATTAAATGAGAAAGAAAAAAACATAGTGTTCTTGAAGTACTATTACGGCTATACCTTCAGTGAAATTTCAGAAATGGAAGGATCCCCCTCAGGCTCAATTAAATCTGCCTTATACCGAGCATTAGCAAAGCTTCGAAAACGGGTTAGGAGAGTTGATATGTATGAGTAATAAAATCAAAGAGGAGTTAGAAAAGATTGAAATTCCGGATGAATTACATAATAGGGTCAAATTAGGGGTCGAGAAATATAAAACTGAGTCTAGGAATCATAATCAACTAATTAAAAGTAAAAAGAAAGTAAAATGGGGTATTGGTAAGAAAATTGCTTTTTTCAGTAGTGCCGCCGTACTATTGTTTGCGCTCTTAATTGGCTCAGCGTATGTCTCACCATCCATAGCAAAGGTAGTAGCTAAGGTTCCTTATTTTGGTTTATTTATTAAACAAGAAGAATATAAACAGGCGGTGTATAGTGTAATCCTCGACGTTACCAATGAAAAAGAATATAAAATTGGTTCAATAGAGGCCTCAGTTCCAAAGAGGGAGATTACACTATCGATAATTGGCTCAAAGAAAAAAGTTAATTCCATAAAGGATGATTTAATTAAGGACATAAATGTTGCATTAGTGGACCAAAACTTCGGGGAATATGACATTGAAATAGAGAAACAACAAGAAATGAAAGGCAAAGACGGCGGTATGGTACTTAGCCAGGAAGCCAGGCAGAATATGAAAAACAGTCAGGAACTTGAAGCAAATATAATCAAGCAACTAAAAGGTCATAACTATACAATGGCATTCCCTGTACAAGTACGCATTAACAAGGTCGAAAAGTTTATTTATGTGGCGGTTCCAAAAACTGAAAAAAGAACAGAAGAGTTACATGAGTTATTGGTTGCTACATCCAAGGACTATGGGGAATTCAAGATTGAGATAAGCAAGATAGATATGGATGCACGTAAACAAGAAATAAGATGGGGCAAAAATAACATTATTGGTACACTTGTGGGAGGATTAATGGAAAATGAAGACTTTAAGGTAACCGGATTTTCTTATTCTTTCCATCCACTACCGCTTCAGATTAAAGTTAAGACATCTCTTAACCCTTCTGATCCAGGGGCAAAACAGGTTGCCAATGAGATTAAAGGCGAAATTAATTACTTTATTCAACACCATGAAAAAACAAAAGAAGTACGAAATGATCCATATGAGATCCATATATTCGGCAAAGATAAGAAGGAAATAAATTAATCTGCGGATATTCGTCTATGTTTATGTTACTGTTTCGGCTTTCCAAAGATAAGAGCCGTTTTGTCCTTTCTTTTCTGTAATAAGGAATATTGGCTGCACTTCCTTGAGTAATTAGTCCATTAGAATTTGAATCCACGGGGTTCCTTTACGGGTAAAGATAATAAACATTTACCATAACAGATCACCATTTTGCTATCCGATAATAAATCCCAATAGGTTGTCATGGGCACCTTTATAACCGTAATTGTGATAAAATTAGGGGTAATATGAGGTGATTATATGCGAACTGGAATAGCCAACGCACCCCTTCATGGTGGACATTGTCCCCCATGGTTATTTGATAAAATGAAAAAAATGGGTGCATCAATCATCAAGGTAATCGTCATGGAATATGGTACGGAAGAAGTTTTACGCCGATTATCCGACCCTGTATGGTTTCAATCTTTTGGTACTGTATTGGGGTTTGATTGGAATTCATCTGGTTTGACTACAGTTGTTTGCGGCGCCCTGAAGGAGGGGCTGCGTGAGGAACAGGGTGAATTGGGTTTATTTTTTGCCGGGGGTAAGGGGAAAGCGTCTAGAAGAACCCCGTCGGAAATTGTGGAATTCGGTGATAAATACAGTTTATCAAAGGATTTAAATCACCTTCAACAGACAAGCCGTACGGTGGCAAAGGTGGATTCTGCTGCGGTACAGGATAATTACCAGTTGTACCATCATTTCTTTGTTTTTAATCAAACAGGTAATTGGGCAGTTATCCAACAGGGAATGAATACCAAAAGTCGCTTTGCCCGCCGATATCACTGGTTAAGTGAGGGCCTGAAGGATTTTACCAATAACCCTCATCAAGCTGTTTGCGGTACGCGCGAAAATGGAGTGCTTAATTTAGTATCGGAACAAAATCAAGCTACTAGGTTAGCAACCGTGGAAATTTGCCGGGAAAGTCCAACCGAGGTGAAACAGGTTTATCATGCTATTATTGACCAGTATAATAATCGAAAAGGTCCCGTTTCACAACAGTTGGATCTTTTTGCGCAAGATGATAATGATTCCCACAGTGTATCATCCACGGGGAATTATTCAAGCCAATCATATCCGGCCATAACGATGTCCTTCAATCATTCCATCCCATCAGCAGGCTACCTTGATAAGGTTTTATATACTATTTACAACGAGCCACCGGAAACATATAAACAACTATTGGAACTAAAAGGGGTTGGGCCCAGTACTTTGCGTGCATTGACAATGGTGGCAGAAATTACACATGGTGCCAAGCCAACGTTTCATGATCCAGTAAGGTATGCATTTGCCCATGGAGGTAAGGACAACTATCCATTTCCGGTGCAAAAAGAAAATGTTACCAAATCCCTTGATGTACTAAAAAAAGCTATTGAAAAAGGGGAAATGGGAGAAATGGATAAATTACAATCCCTTCGTCGACTGGCAAAGCGAGGGGAACAACTAGGCAAAGGTATAGATGCCAGTTTAAACTCCTCAGGTGGATAACTACGTTTGTTTGGCAACCTGTTTACGAACAAATATCCACCCAAAGCTATCAGATTAAGGATCTTACCGATAAAAGAAGTTTTACTGAGTGATTCAGTCATAGAGAAATCCGAACTATGATTCCAAATTCTTTAATTAGAATTTGGATTAGTTCGGATTTTTTTCTGGGCTGTTTTTGTAAACCTTACTGCGAATTGTCCATAAACAGCGACGTACAGCGACGTGATTTCCGCTACGGGCAGTCGCTTTCCGCGGGCGGTTGGTGAGCCTCCTCGAGCTCACGCTGAGGCCACTGAAAAAGGTAAAATGTAGTACAAAATAGGTGGATCTATCATCGCATCTTGAATATACTGCGCTTTCCGCGGGCGAGTGTCGAGTCTCCTTGCCCCGGCAAGGGGTAGCCGACGTTGCCCGCAAAGGGCGGTTTTAGTCGGGCCTCATTAACTGCCGTCCTCCGGGGTCTCGCCGATCTCTCACTTCCCGCAGGACAAGGAAAGCTTCCCCGAATAGGCATCGCACGAAGAAAAAGTGTTTTTTCTTTTTCGAGGAGTCTCCGTATATTCAAGATGCTAGGTAAAGGTGAAAAGCTAAATTTGTAAAATCCACCACTTTTTCAGTGGCCTTCTCACGCTCTGCGGGGTCTCACCTATGCCTATCATCCCGCAGGAGTCGACTACCCGCAGTTCCAATCACTGAGAGTGAAGAAATGAATGTTATGGCACTATAGGGAGCGCAGGACGCCAAACATGATTTTTAGTTACGTCGCTTATTGAAAAAGCAACGTTTTAAACTGTCTATCCTGTGATTGTTCGTCCTTGAGTAGTTATGTCCCAGCCTCATTGGTGTGTGTCCAATTGATGTAAAACCAGGTATCTTCATATATAATACCCCGAATACGACGACAGTATAGTAAAGGGAAGAAAGAACAACATAACAAGGTAGTTGAAGTTAGTTTGCAGTTCAACATTATGGAGGAAAGATCATGGAACCACAATTAACTTTTATGATAGTAGCATGCCTTGTTTTGATTACAATTGCCTATTTTATTCCTAAAAAAATGAAGTGGTATGAAATTTATACAACTGCTGTTTTTATGACTTTGTTCGGTCTTATCGTTGATACAGTTCTTGCCGTTAAATATAAGTTTTATGTGCTTGATCAAGAAGGAGTACAAATTCCAGCCCTTATTGGACAAATTCTTTTATATTCTTCTTCTACCATCATCATATTAAATGCTTTCCCTTATCATAAGTCGAAAAAAAGCAAATTAATTTATGTCATATGTTTTTCTATTCTATCTATTATTTTTGAGTTTATTGCTGTTCAATTTGGCTTCATTAAATACAACGAATGGAGAATCTGGTATTCGGCATTGTGTTACCCATTTATCATTTCTTTTGTCATTTTACATTTCAGGTTTTTTAAGTGGTTAGTGAAGAGGTCTATTTGGAAATAAGTTTATCAATGGTCATAAAATAACTCGCTAGGTCATATTTTGTAGAGGCATAACATATTGGCAGTTAAGATACGTGAAAATTTAGATTGAATCTGATAATCAGGTTATATCGTTAGGCAGGGGGAGTGTATGTATGGGTAAAGCTTGTTTTTATTGCAGGGGCAGACAAAACGTTCAGAAGTTATATTCCTGGAAGGAACCAGAATACTTTCGACTATATTGTAGGGATTGTATAGATCGTATCAAAAAGGAGGAATGGAAGTCGAAGGAGGAATTTTTGGATTACTATTCTAATAAGGTTCATTATAATAGGTTGGATGATAAATCAAAGGAATTATTTCAAAGGCTAAAGAGAGAAGAATAAGGGATATTTTTCTGGGTCAAAAAACTCTAGTATGGCTAATGTGCGGTTTCCTCACAACAAATTGCCAACAGGTTCATTTCTGTACGGAAAATACTTCAAATAGGGTGGTTTCCAAATACTGGTTGCAGGTGGGCCACACTATTTTAATATGTCACAAATGGTTTTCCCCTCACTAGTAACTACCCCCGAACCTTCCAGTAGTTATTAGCAGCAGCACCGTTTGATAATGAATGGAAATTACATGAGATGCTGCAATTAGGCTATCTGCATTGGTAGAGTATTTTGGGCGCAGCTTTTCTCTTATTTTTATAGAAGGCTGTGTCATTTCGACCCCTTTTTGCGCAAGTTTAACCGCTAATTTAAAACCTTCCTCTGGCGTATTGGTTTGTAGACTACTAAGCCCATCTTCCACATGACTCACATCCTTGACTATATTTATCATAATCATATGTACAAAGCACATGTGATATGAATAAATACGTTATAACGATGAGCCATTCATCACCGTTTTGATGGAGTATCCATCCAATTTGCGGAGGATACTGGGACAAAGGGTCATCGCATAAGAAGCCTAGGTATGGGGTAGTGATATGACTGAAAATATTATATAACTGTTATGGCCCCTTTGAATTGAGGTTAAATCTTTATCCATTCCAGAATAGGACACGCTTCTGGAATAAGAATTAGCACCTATTGACATAAGGGTTATATTGTGAGATGAAAATAGCTATTGATTTGGAGGATTGACAAAATGAGTGGAAAGCTAAGATTACGCCCTTTGGAACGAGAGGATTTAAAATTCGTTCATGAATTAAATAATGATCCAAAGATTATGTCCTATTGGTTTGAGGAGCCTTATGAGGCTTTTGTCGAGTTGCGAGACTTATATGATAGGCATATTCACGATCAAAGTGAGCGTCGTTTTATAGTGGAAAAAAGCGATGAAACACTTGGGTTGGTTGAGCTAGTTGAAATTGATTATATCCATAGAAGATCCGAATTTCAAATTATCATTGCCCCAAAGCATCAGGGTCATGGATATGCAATTGATGCAACCCATTTGGCAATGGATTATGCTTTTAGCGTATTAAATATGCACAAACTATATTTAATAGTAGATCAGGAAAATGAAAAGGCGATTCATATCTATAAAAAAGTTGGTTTTTCAGTTGAAGGTGAGCTAAAGGATGAATTTTTCGTTGAAGGCAGCTACCATAATGCTGTAAGAATGTATATCTTTCAGCAGCAATATCTAGAAAATAATAAACGTACTACGGATTTATTGTGAAACAAGCGTCACGTTTCTTCTCGTACTATTTGGTACTTTCGGAATAAAAGGTTTTGAAAAAAGCCTGTATCAATGATTACTTGGTAATCCGTGATACAGGCTTTATCTATTCGTAACTAAACTGTCCTAACTTGAATAAAAACGGAAATTACTGGGGAAAAGAGGAGTAGCGAACAGCCAGTTGGGTTGAGATAATGAGACGAAGGAAAAGGCAAAATGTGCGTAATCCAGGTGTGATTTTTCCATCGAATAGGTCAAAGAATTAGCTGAGAACCTGAATGATCAGTTTCCTATCGCTGCTGATTAAAGCAGCTCCAATGGCATTGATATCGACAAAACGGCCGCTTAAAGGGGATTTGAAATAATGAAAAGTTTTGAGTATGGAGATGAAAAAATCAGTGACGGGGAAATTATGGTTGCCATACCCTCCATTGTGATTAGTGTGGGAATTTTATCATTACCAAAAGAATTGGCTTCTGTAACGATTTCATCAGATGGGTGGATAGGTATAGTTGGCGGTGGCATCATTGCCATTCTGCTTACATGGTTACTAGCTAAACTAGTGGTGAGTTTTCCAAAGCAATCTTTCTTTCAGATTATTTCTGCCGTTCTGACCAAACCGGTTGCGATCATTATTTCGCTGGTATTTGCAATGATTTGGTTAAATGCAACAGCGCTTGAGGTTCGAAAAATTGCTGATGTTTCCAAACAATATTTGTTTGACCGCACCCCCGTTGAGGTTATTGCACTTAGTTTTATTCTCGTTGTTGTATACGCTGTTTCGGGGTCAAGAGCTGGCCTATTTCGATTAAATATGATGTTCCTGCCGATTATTCTGTTTATTGCCCTCACTGTTTCTATATTCAATATTGGATGGTTTGACCCAAACTTATTACTGCCAATATTTAAAACGGATTTTCAAGGCTATCTTAAGGGGTTGCATGCAGGAACTTCCTCTTATGTTGGATTTGTTATTGTTTTCTTTTATATTGGATTGGTGGATAATTCCAAAAAAGTACCAAAATTAACTGCCCTCGGGATGTGTATACCTGTTGTTTTATATACAATCCTTTTTATTATGTGTATTGGTGTATTTGGAAACGCGGCAACGTCAAATCTTCTTTATCCAACCATCGAATTAGCGAAAGAGGTACAAGTTCCGGGGGATTTTTAGAACGATTTGAGTCCGTTTTTTTCGTGATTTGGATTATGGCCATTTTCAATACAACGGCAATGGCATTAGATATCGTTGTCCTGTGTCTTAACTCTATCTTTACGAAAACAAATAAAATAAAAATCGTTATTTTATTAGCGCCGCTCGTTTATCTCATTAGTATGCTTCCGCAAAACATAATGGAAGTTACGGCATTTGGGTCAATTACGACTGATATTGCATTGATCTACACCGTCCTGGTGGGGTTGGCCCTGTTTGTCATGGCGAAGATAAGAGGAGTGAATAGGGTTACAAAATAAAAAACTTATCTGCTCATTTACAGGGATGGGGATTCCGCTGCGGGGAAAAGACAAAGGGAGTGGAGATACAGTGCTGAAGGGAATATGCAACTAAGAAGCAAGTGTTGGGATAACGCCCGTGTAGCGATGGACTGGAATTTTCATCAACAATATTTCAAAAAAAGCAAACATGATTTAGTCCATGTTTGTAAAATTCCTTTACCATATTCTAAATGCGCTTTGTAAGAATAGATGTGGCGATAATAATCGAAACACCCAACTATTAATCAAATTGTGCTAAAATCGAGGAGTATTATTTTTTGAAATCAGGACCTTGCAAATGTTATTGGATCGGCTGTAGTGGATAAATCGAAAAATAGACGCGGGACAAGGGACCTGTCCCGCGTCCCAGTTTGGAGCGAGTTTATGGGAAATGTAAAGAAGCAAAGGTCGAAGAGGCTCAAGATTATTTTACGAGGATTAATGATTGTTATTGGAGGGTTTATAACTGCATACGGACTTGAGGCGGTATTAATTCCGAACAATGTATCGGATGGAGGCGTGACGGGGGTAAGTATCGTTGGATCCGAATTGTTTGGGTTGCCTTTAGGGGTGCTGATTGCCATCTTAAACCTGCCATTTATCTGGTTAGGATATCAGCAGATTGGCAAGTCATTTGCCATTAATTCGGTTATCGGAATTGCTTCCCTATCTATTGCCACAAGTGTCATGCATTACATACCAACTATTATTCAACAAGATACCATGTTAGTCACCGTTGTTGGAGGAGTGATCATCGGTTTTGGAATGGGACTGGCTTTACGGAATGGTGGCGCATTGGATGGAATCGATATGCTGGCCGTCCTGCTTTCCAGGAAATTGCCATTTGGTACAAGTGATTTGATCCTGTACTTGAATGTATTTGTATTTATCATTGTTTCAACTGTATTCGGATTTCAAGGGGCAATACTTTCTGCTATTGCTTATTTTATTGCCTCAAAAGTGATTCATGTCGTGGAGGAAGGGTTGAGTGGATCCAAAACCTTTAAAATCATTACAAACCAGCCTAAAGTAATGGTTGAAACGATACGGGACCGTTTAGGGCGAAGCGCAACGTATAAAAAGGCATATGGCGGTTATTCGCATGAACAATTTACCGAAATCACATGTGTGATCAACCGTTTGGAAGAAAGTAAAATAAAAGAGATTATTAGTGATATCGACGAAAACGCCTTTGTTACTGTGTATGAAGTAGCAGAAGTAAAAGGTGGTAATTTTAGAAAGAATAATATTCATTAGAATCTGCGCTGTTTATGATTGCACGTATCAAATCCAAGGGTGCAACAATGGATAATGATTGAATAGAGCCAACAAGGGTGCCGCTAAATGGCGCCCTCTTAAAGCCTTTCATGTGAATCAAGCCTTGTGAGTCCATAAGCCACAAGGTATATAAAAATTAAAATTAAAAAAGAGTAAAAGTAGCTCCAATTTGTCTGATAATAATAAGGTGAATAGCTCAGGAATGGGAGAACTACAAAGGATGTAATACCTGAAAACAAAATTGCTTTGATGATTGGATTAACTTTTGGTTTTATTTGAAGAGTAAACATAACTGCTATAGGAATGAAAATTGCATCCCAGGGAATTAGATTAGGTGTACCTGGAATCAAATCATATCTGTAGTCATACCAGTTATAAAAGTCACCAAGGGTATCTAAAAATACAGCTAATATACATGAGGAAAATCCGGCAAGGAGCAGTCTGGCAGTGCTCATTTTCTTTCGATATCGAATGAATAGCAGTATAATAACAACACTAATTATAGCTAAAAGGATCCATTGCCAGCTTAAAAAGACATATTCATTCCAAAGCTCCCTTTTTTCAGTGAAAACGCTTATTAACTTATCACGGTTTTCATTGGTTTTTTCAATATAGTTATTCAAAGTGCACACTCCTCCACTAGTAGATCTATGGTTAAATTGTTTCCTACTTATAGAAAAATATTAATAAATCATTAAAAAGAAGCTTGCTGCAGCGCTCATCATAAAATGGCGTTAGATCTATGTGCTAAAATGAATAACAGATTCATTTTTATCGAAAACATCCTATACAATAGTAAACAGAATTACCTATCTAGGAAGGAAGTTATTTTATTGACTACAAGAACAAGCATACGAACCATGTCGCCAGCCAATGATCCGTGGGAAGCATATATGGATGTTGAAGAACATGGGGCAATGACATTATCGAATGTTGAATTTACGACCACGAATTTGTGTAATATGCGTTGTGCTCATTGTGCCGTTGGTTATAGCCTGCAATCCCGGGATCCCGATTCATTGCCGATGGATCTTATTTTGAAGCGGCTGGATGAAATACCGCATCTTCGCACGATGAGCATTACCGGCGGAGAGCCAATGATGAATAAAAAGTCGATTCGCAATCATGTGCTGCCACTACTGGAGTATGCACACAGCCGCGGTGTTAAAACACAGATAAATTCAAATTTGACTTTGCCCTATGACAGATATGAAGCAATCATTCCATTTTTAGATGTACTACATATTTCCCATAATTGGGGAACGGCTGAAGAATTTGCGGAAGTCGGTTTTGCCAATATGGAGCGGAAGCCTTCCAAGGAAAACCGCAAAAAGTTTTTCGACCGTCTGATAGAAAATTCCCAGCGGCTTGCCAAGGATGGTGTAATGGTTTCAGCGGAAACGATGCTGAATAAACGTACTTTCCCATATCTAGAGCATATTCATGACCAAATAAGGGAAATGGGCTGTGCACGGCACGAAATTCATCCAATGTACCCAGTTGATTTTGCCAGTACATTGGAGACGCTGGAATTGGATGATACCCGTATTGCGATTAACCGGCTGCTTGATCATCAGCACAAAGATATATGGATGATGTTTGGAACATTGCCTTTTTATCCGTGCAGTTCTTCACAGAAAGATTTGGATTTATTAAAAAGACTGTATCGTGAGGACAATGTGAGTGTACGAAATGACCCCGATGGCCGTTCCCGCTTGAATGTGAATATCTATACGGGTGACATTATCGTAACCGATTTTGGGGATGAACCAACACTTGGAAATATACAGGATACGTCACTTCCTGATGCATATTCAAAATGGCTGGATACACCAACAGCCAAAAGCCTGAATTGCCATTGTCCAGCAGTTAAGTGTCTTGGTCCGAATCTGCTTGTCAAGAACACCTATTATTCGGATGTCGATTTCCAGAAAAGGAAAACACAGATTAACAGTTAATTTTGTTATTGAAGGTAAATCTCTTAACCTATTGAAAAATAATTCAATAGGTTTTTTGGTTGTGAAATTTGAAGTCAATTAACGAAAATCCATAGCCTGAATACAATGATGCCAAGGTGCCCAATAAGATCTAAGTTAAGAGGGGGAATGGCAAAAATGTTTATCTACGTCGTTAAACCAGGTGATTCGCTGTATACCATTGGTCAAAAGTATGCTGTATCTATAGACATGATTCGGCTCGTCAATGGATTGGTATCACCGGAAATTGTTCCCGGTCAGGCCTTGTTAATTCATACATTTATTTATATTGTCCAACCGGGAGACAGCTTACATCAAATTGCCCAAATGGCC
This sequence comes from Virgibacillus phasianinus, assembly GCF_002216775.1. Taxonomy (GTDB): domain Bacteria; phylum Bacillota; class Bacilli; order Bacillales; family Amphibacillaceae; genus Virgibacillus_F; species Virgibacillus_F phasianinus. The sequence continues at coordinate 3,889,503 of NZ_CP022315.1, read as the reverse complement.
TACGTTTCCCTGGACCGATTAATGAGTGCCAATCCAGGTTTAGACCCAGACAATTTGCTGCCTGGAATGGAAGTTGTCATCCCGGAGCATCCTGACTACGTTGCTTCAACATTAGGTTATACGTATATCACAGGCTCTGAAGATGACCAGGAAATCATTCGAAATTATGCCCCATATGCCACTTACTATCCATTTTTTGAGTATCATTTTTCAAGCGATGGTTCTCTTAGTCAATTGGATGATTTGGAGGCTATCGAAACAGCCTGGACCGTAGAAACTGCTCCTCTTGCTACGATAACCAATTTAACACCCACTGGTTTCAGTTCGGACTTGACCCACCAAATGCTGCATGATTCTTCATCGAGACAAACACTGATTGATAACATCTATCGTCTTGTATCAACAAGAGGCTATGCAGGTGTCCATATCGATTTTGAAAGAATTCCGGCTGAGGATCGCGATAGGTTTTCCACCTTCTTAAGTGAGCTTAAGGAGAGGCTCGAACAGAAGGAGTTGCTGCTAACTATCGCCGTACCTCCCAAAACAAGCGAAGACATTCCCTGGCAAAAAGGGTATGATTACGGAGCGATTGGATCGGTTGTTGATTTCATGTTAATTATGGCCTACGACTGGCATCACAGTGGAAGCGTACCCGGCCCCATTGCTCCGATTGAACAAGTCCGACAAACGATTGAATTTTGTCTGACAAGGGTCAGTCGACAGAAAATCCTGCTAGGTATCCCACTTTACGGATACGACTGGACAGTGCCGTACAACCCGGAGACAGTGGCAACCGCAATTTCTAACCAAAACGCAGTGGAACTGGCCATCAGCCATGGTGCTCCAATTCAATACTCCAAGAAGTTTGAGTCGCCATATTTTAATTATGTTGATCAAATTGGACAGAGACATGTTGTATGGTTCGAGGATTCAAGAAGTATTGCAGAAAAAAACAAATTAATTAAGGAATATGGGCTCCTGGGACTTGGTGCCTGGCAGCTAAGTCTTGGATTTGCCCAGGGACCTTGGTTGTTAGTTGAATTTTTCAAAGTCAGGAACGTCGTTTAAGGGGGAAGTGGATTTCGGCGAGGATTTCATCTTCTTTTAAATCAATTTTCTGATAGAATGGAATTGAGTCTTGATGTTGAAAAAAATAGATATTAAAAAGGTCTAAGATTAGTAGTTGGATTCTACTTTTGCCAAATCAGAAAGTTTCCTAACGAACTGGTGGAGCAAATATGTTAGTAATCCTTCCATTCCTAGAACCATTTTAATGTAAACGTTCAGTTGGTGGAACATAGTTTTTTTGGGACTTAACTATGCTTTTCCCTCTATACTGTTCCAACTATACTTAGAAGGAGCGCTGGAAATGAAGGTTCTCATTTCAATAGATTCATTTAAAGGCAGTATTTCATCCATAAAGGGAAGTGAGGCGATCGCTTCCGGTATCCAAGAAGTGTACAAGGATGCGGAAATTACGACGCTTCCTTTAGCAGATGGCGGAGAAGGTACAGTTGAAGCGTTGGTACATGCATTATCGGGGAAGAGGGTGGAAAAAGTTGTCACGGGACCATTGCATGAAAAAGTAAATGCTACGTATGGGATCGCGAACGATGGAAAAACGGCTATGATTGAAGTCGCAACAGCTTGCGGCCTCCCGTTAATTCCAAAGGGTGGTCTAAATCCTATGAAGGCGACAACCTATGGGGTCGGTGAGTTAATTTCGGATGCCATTGAAAAAGGGTGTCGTCATTTTATTATCGGGTTAGGCGGCAGCGCCACGAATGATGCCGGTGTCGGAATGCTTCAAGCGTTAGGATATCGATTTTTAGATAACCAACTTCAGGAGGTTGGTTTAGGTGGAAAGGCTCTGGCTGGGATCGATAGGATTGTCGTGGATGATGTAAACCCTGAATTAAGTGAATGCACGTTTCAAGTAGCATGTGATGTAAACAATTTACTTTATGGCAAGGAAGGTGCAGCATATATTTTTGCCCCGCAAAAGGGTGCAACAGAAGAAATGGTTGTGAAACTTGATCAAGGGCTAAGTCATTTTGCATCTATCGTATCCGATCAAATGGGAATCGATATCCAGAATAGGAAAGGTGCAGGAGCCGCTGGGGGGTTAGGCGCTGCTTTTTCAGGATTTTTACAAGGTGAGCTACAGTCCGGAGTGGATCTTGTATTGGACGTAATCGGCATGGAGGAACAGCTGCGTGATGTCGACTTTGTTATCACAGGCGAGGGGATGTTAGACAGCCAAACCTCCATGGGAAAAGCGCCAATCGGCATTGCCCAAATGGCAGCAAAATACGACATACCCGTTATTGCGCTTGCAGGAAGTGTTAATCAGGAAGGTTTTAATTTAAATGAAAAAGGGCTGACATCCTGTTTTTCCATTATTCCATCGCCCATGTCACTTGATGAAGCAATGAATACTGCCGTTACTTTTAATAATTTACGTTTTACTGCCAGTCAGCTTTTTCGGCTGATTCGATCAGTTGGGGGACAGAGGGACAGGTTTCTTGTCCCTTCCTAGAGCATGACAATTCATGTAGAATAATATTACTAGCTCTTATTTTTAATTGGGAAGTGACAATATAACGATGAAATTATGGAAAATGTATAAACATACTTCTTTTGTAGTGAAGATGACAATTGGTTTTGTGCTTGGCATATTAGTAGGCATCTTTTTTGGACAGGATGCCGAAATACTGGAACCGCTTGGGACATTATTGATTAACTTGCTTAGTTTGATTGCCATTCCGGTAATATTTCTCACCGTCGTGCTCGCGGTAAATAAGATGAATGTTGCAATGCTTGGACGGATGGGTGGAAAACTAGTTTTATATTACATATTTACAACGGCCGCGGCTGTGTTGATTGGACTTGCCCTTGCATTATGGATTAACCCGGGGGAAAATTTATCATTGCCAGATACTACAGTAGACAAGCCGGATACACCAAGCTTTTCCGAAGTACTGTTGCAAATTGTTCCGAAAAATATCTTTGCAGCGTTTTCTGCTGGAGATTTAATGGCTATTTTGTTTATTGCGGTAATTATTGGTGTAGCAATCTCTAGTATGCGGTTTTCCAACGATGCAAAAATGAACGAATATGGGAATCTGTTGGATACATTTTTTACGGCGTTAAACGAAATGTTTTACAAAATCCTGACAGGAATCCTACTGTACGCACCGATTGGAGTATTCGCTATTAGTGCAACGGCTTTTGGAAGTCAAGGCTGGTCAACGCTAGAATCCTTGCTTAAATTTACAGCTGTTTTTTATTTGGGAATCATTTTGCTCTGGGTATTTGTATATACAACATTTCTGAAACTTTCTGGAACACCGGTAGTTCATTTCTTCAAGCAGACCAAGGAAGCCTATACAACAGCCTTTTTTACATCAAGCAGTATTGCTTCACTGCCAATTGCAATTTCATCTGCAAAAAAAGCAGGTATTTCGGAAACGACCGCAAATTTTGCGCTGCCACTTGGTGCGATATTTAACTCGGATGGTGGGGCGCTTCGAATGGGGGGTTCCCTTGTTTTTGCAGCAAATATAACGAATCTTAATCTCTCCCCAACCGACTTTTTGGTAATCGTTTTGATAGGTACCTTACTGTCGATTGGCACTGCGGGTGTCCCTGCAGCGGGGCTCGTTACACTATCAGCTGTTTTGACTATGTTCGGCCTGCCGTTGGAGATTGTGGCCTTGATAGCCGGTGTCGATGTGCTTATCGGCATGGGTGGCACCGCATCCAACGTAATCGGTGACATTATCGGATCAGCTGTAGTGGATAAATCGGAAAAAAGGCGTACTGCCTAGGCGGGACGGAAGGACAGGTTCCTCGACCCGCTTTGGCGGGACAAGGAACCTGTCCCTCCGTCCCATCTTATGCTTTTCCACCTGCCCTCTTGTCAGTGGAAAAACGGGGATAGCCTGCTGCAATTGCAATTATACCGGCTATTCCCAGCAGTACCGGATAAATGCAATACGGCATAATGGAAACAGGGGAGATGGATGCAACCCCGGCTACAGCCAGTAATTGCGCGCCGTATGGCAAAATTCCCTGAAATACACTTGAGAAAATATCCAGCATACTTGCCGCCCGGCGCGGGTCAACACCGAAACGCTCGGAAATTTGCTTGACTAATGGTCCAACACTAATAATCGAGATTGTATTGTTGGCTGTTGATACGTCAAAAACACTAACAAGACCGGCGATACCCGCTTCTGCGCCCTTTCTTGATTTGATCTGGTTACTGATTGTATTTAACAGAAAGTCAATACCACCATTCACCCGAACCAGTTCAACCAGGCCGCCGAGTAAAATGGATAACAGGGAAAGTTCCTGCATGCCAGCCATGCCCTCACCAAGTAAATTCAGGAATCCCATGCCATCGAATTTACCATAGAATAGACCAACAAACCCGGCGAAAATGGTTCCGCCAATTAATACGTAAATAACATTGACACCTGCAACCGCGAACACGAGTACAGCTAAATATGGCAGCACTTTAATCAGGTCATATGGATGCTCACCACTAATGGTCCCACTAGAATTAAATGTCATGATTCCAAAGATAACCGCAGTTACGATTGCGGCAGGAAGTGCAATATAGATGTTGACTTTAAATTTATCACTCATTTTGACAGCTTGTGTTCGGACCGCTGCGATTGTCGTATCTGAAATCATCGACAGATTATCACCGAACATTGCTCCACTGACAATGGCCCCCATAATTAAAGCAGTGCTCATACCCGTTTGATCTGCAAGTCCAACGCCTATCGGGGCAAGCGCGACGACTGTACCGACCGAAGTGCCCATCGAAATGGAGATGAAACAGCCTATAACGAATAATCCCACAATCAATAGGTTTTGCGGCAAAAAGGTCAGCCCCAGGTTGACGGTCGATTCAACCGCACCAACACCTTCAGCGACTGCAGCGAATGAACCAGCCAGCAGGTAAATAAGTACCATTAATATGATGTTAGGATGACCGGCCCCTTTTGTCAGGTGATCGAGTTTATCCTTAAAAGCCATTTTCCGGTTCATAAACAGCGCGAACAGTACAGCGATAAACACAGCAACAAGTACTGGCAGTTTATAAAAGTCGTCGTTGATCAGCCCGGAGCCGATGAATAAAAATAAAAATACGCCAAACGGCAATAATGCCAACGCGTTTCCTTTTTTAATTTCTGGTGTGTTCATTACAATTTCCCCTTTGATGTAGTAGTAGTCTGCGATTACAAGGGTTTTTTTACGCGATTTTAAAAAAAGCTACAAAAAATAAAAAACCTCCCGTGTTCTGGAAGGAGATTGATTGAAACCCTTATCTTCCAAAACGCATGTAACGCGAATTGCTGGAGTTGGCACCTTGCATGTTAAGCAGGTTGCCGGGCTTCACAGGGCCAGATCCCTCAGCCGCTCTGGATAAGCAATATTAAAATTGATGATAGAAAGTGTAATACAATTTAGATCGAGTGTCAATGGGGGACATAGGGACAGGTTCCTTGTCCCGCCGTTCGGCGGGTCGAGGAACCTGTCCCCCCGTCCCAAACATTTATTTATTTTACTATTTCCATATCTATCTCGTGCTCTTTTATTTCGGCTATAGGTAATAAAGTTTTTTTAAAGTCGAATTCCTTCAATTCTTTCCCTTCAAGGATTCTATTAGGCAGGTCGGGATTTGCTAGTGCGCTTGTGCCAAGTGAAATAAGATCTGCATGATTTTTTTCTACTAATCTCTCCGCTTTGTCAGGTTCTCCAAGTTTTCCGTTTGCGATAACTGGAAGTTTTCCAAACTCTTTAGCGGCCTGTGTTAACGTTCTGCTGTCTTCACCAAATGCGGGTGCTGTTGCATCACCATCCGTTACATGAATGAAGTCTAATGAAGTGTTGCCAAGTGTTGAAAAGATGGACCTTGCTTCATCTTCTCCGCCGGCCCATTTATGGTTTGGATCGGATACCTTGATTTGCGAAATCCGGATTCCGATTAAATAATCCGGACCAACTGCAGCACGTACTTCGTCTATAACTTCAACCATTAATCGCACACGGTTTTCAACGGAACCCCCGTATTGATCTTCCCGGTGATTTAAATAATCGGTTAAGAACTGATCCAATAAATATCCATTGGCACCATGCAGCTCTATACCATCAAATCCAGCTTCTTTTGCCCGGATGGCACTTTGTACGAACGCATCTTTTACCTGGTTAATATCGACTTCGCCCATTGCTTTTGGTGTCTGGAATGAACCGGATCCACCGTAAAATCCCAGTTGTTCACCCTTTGGAGCAATTGCGGAAGGGGCAATGCTTTCATTGGTATATGCATTACCTTGGCTTTGCCCACCAGCATGCATGAGTTGTGCGATGAGCAGGGAATTGTGGTGATGGACAGCTTCAACTACAGGTTTCCATGCCTGTATATGTTCATCACTGGCAAGACCAGGCTGATTTTTATATCCTTGGCTATATCGCTCGTCTGGGTATATTCCTTCGGTGATCACAGCGCTGAAGCCACCCTTTGCAAAGCGTTCATAATACCGTTTCATGGTCTCATTTACCCGGCCATCTTCCTCCGCACTTATCCGAGTCATCGGAGCAACTATATAGCGGTTATTAAGTGTTTTATTTTTTATTTGTGAAGTTGAAAATAATTTATTTTGTTTCATTAAGTGTCATCCTTTCAAAGTACTCAAGCATTCGTGTACATAATGGAGTACATTTGTTTTTGGTTCAAGGTATTTGCTCAGGGACGGAGGGACAGGTCCCTCTGTTCCAAAGTGAAACTTATTCAGGTTCTAATCCGTATGAAAATTAACATAGTAGATACAAGGAGGAGCTTTGATGGGGGAGTCTATCTATTTTACGGATAACTTTTTTTCGGCGGGCAATACGGATATGTACAATGGGAAACAGGAGCGGGTTGGGTCGCTAGATTTAAAGAGTGCCTTTTCTTCTGGTGTCGATATTCTGGATGTGGAAGGGAATATCGTTGTAAAAGGTTCTTTTCCCTTTTTGTCGAACGGATGGATTGTCAAGGACCAGGAAGATCGAGAGATTGGTAAACTGAAGCAGCGCATGGCTTTTTTCTCCAAAAAGTTTATCTACCGTACATATCCTCATGGGGAATATGAAATTAAATCAGACGCCTTCTCGAAGGAATATGACATTCTGGATCAGGGGGGAAACCTGATTGCTACATTTAAAAAAATTAGTGGAGTTTTTCAATCCCCAGCATATGAATTAGTAAGTCATTCGCCGCTGTTAGCAAAGGAAGAATTAATAGCTGTTGTGATGGGCGTCAATATGATTATCAAGCGCAATAATAGTGCAGCCGCGAGTGGTGGTGGGACATAGGGACAGGTTCCTCGACCCGCCGTGGGCGGGGCAAGGAACCTGTCCCTATGTCCCGTTTCTTAAAATTAGAATTAATAAAGTGAGGGGAAGCTATGTCTGATGCAGTAACCATTAAAAATGTTACAAAGATGTTTGGTAAGACACTGGCGGTAAATAATGTTTCTTTTTCAATTGAAGAGGGGTCCACCGTGGCAATTCTGGGACCTAATGGGGCTGGAAAAACAACTGCCATTTCGATGATGCTTGGGCTGATTGATCCAACAGAAGGGCACGTTCAACTATTTGATAAAGATCCCAAAGAAATTGAGGTCCGCAAAAGAATTGGCGCTATGTTACAGGAAGTAAGTGTGGTTGATAAATTGAAAGTACGTGAAATCATTGCACTGTTCCGAAGTTATTATCCTAATCCATTATCAATGAAGGAGCTAATTGATTTAACAGGCTTAAGCAACGATGATTTAAACAAGTGGGCGGATAAGCTGTCAGGTGGTCAGAGCCGCAGAGTTGGTTTTGCCCTCGCCCTTGCAGGGAACCCGGATCTTATTTTTTTCGATGAACCCACAGTAGGATTAGATATTTCAGCCAGGCGACTTTTCTGGGAGAAGGTTGATCTGCTCAAGGCTAATGGAAAAACTGTCATTTTTACCACTCATTATCTTCAGGAAGCCGATGATGTTGCGGAACGGATTATTCTGTTTCACCATGGTGACATTATTGCGGACGGAAAACCGGATGATATTAAAAGAAAATTGACTGGGCGAAATGTTTCTTTCCGGACAAATGACGAAGATGCAATAAGCAAACTGCAGGAATTGCCAATGGTAACTGGACACTATGAAAAGAGTAATCGGCATTATCTTATATCAGAGGATACGGACGCAGTATTGGCCGCTATTTTTCAACAACGTATGGATGTGAAGGATATTTGGTTGGAACAAGGTCGTTTAGAAGAAGCATTTGAGCAGCTTACTGCGGAACCCAGGGAGGTTGGTCAACGTGAACGCAATAATGATGCAGTGTAAGGCGGAAGTACTTCGGATTTTTCGCAATCCATATTTTGTATTTTGGTCCCTGTTCATGCCGATCGTGTTTTACTTCATTTTTACGAACATTGTTAATACCGGCGTTCCAGATGCAGAGCAATGGCAAGCCCACTATTTAATGTCAATGGCCACATTCAGTGTAATGGGGTCGGCAATTATGACATTTGGTATTCGGATGGTTCAGGAACGAACACAGGGGTGGTCCACCTTTATGAAAATTACGCCGTTTCCATCGTGGGCGTACTTCTCAGCAAAGATGTTCGGACAGACCGTTATGCACGTTTTTTCCATCATTATCATTTTTTTGGCAGGATTTCTTATCAATGGGGTCTCGTTAACTTTTGCTCAGTGGTTTTTTTCAGGTTTATGGATCCTGCTCGCTTCTGTGCCGTTTCTGGCAATTGGGACGCTGGTGGGAGCTATGAAAAAGGTTGAAACAGCAAGCGGTGTTAGTAACATTGTTTACCTGGCGTTAGCGATTGTAGGCGGGATGTGGTTCCCTACATCAACCTTTCCCGATTACATGCAGAATATCGCGCAATGGCTACCATCCTACCACTTCGGCAGCGGTGCCTGGGATATTGTCCACGGGGGTTATCCAGACTGGCAAAGCATATTAATTTTAATAGGTTACCTGCTAGCCTTTATGTTTATATCAATGTATATACGGAAGAAACAGGAGGCAGTGTAGGGACGAAGGGACAGGTTCCTCGACCCGCCGTTCGGCGGGACAAGGAACCTGTCCCTCCGTCCCAAACAGATGCCTTTTCTTTCTGGGTGGAGTTTGACATAATATCTATTGCATCAGGGAAAGAGGAGGACATACATTGAATCAAACAAATATAGCTACGAAACCGTTATTTGAGCCTTTTACTAGTGATAAATTGGATTTACCCAATCGAACGGTGATGGCACCCATGACACGTGGGTTTTCACCGGACGGCGTACCTGGGGAAGATGTGGCGGCATACTACCGACGTCGGGCTGAAAATGGCGTAGGCTTAATTGTAACAGAGGGAACAGGGATTAATCACCCGTCAGCTGTTTCAGGTGCCAGTATTCCACTATTTCATGGCGAAGCATCCTTAAACGGCTGGGCCGAAGTAGTGCATGAAGTTCACCGTGTTGGCGGAAAAATTGTTCCGCAGCTATGGCATGTGGGGATGACCCGCAAAAAAGGCGAGCTTCCGAATGAAGAGGAACTTCCTGTTGGACCGTCAGGCCTAACCTTGTCCGGTGAACAGGCAACCGAGCCGTTGACGGAGGCGGAGATTGTCCAAATGGTGGAAGCTTATGCGCAGGCAGCGGTAGACGCGAAACGTATTGGCTTTGATGGGATAGAGCTGCACGGCGCGCACGGTTATTTAATCGACCAGTTTTTCTGGGAAAAAACGAATAAGCGTACGGATCGCTATGGTGGGGATTTCGTCGGCCGAACCCAATTTGCGGTCGAGGTGATTGAAGCATGCCGGCGTGCAGTTGGTCCGGATTTCCCAATTATCTTTCGTTTTTCTCAATGGAAAATGAGTGACTACAAGGCTAAGCTTGCCAATAATCCGGATGAGTTGGCACGTTTCTTAAAGCCGCTTGTAGAGGCAGGCGTGGATATTTTCCACTGTTCCACACGTCGTTTCTGGGAGGCAGAATTTGCGGGATCTGAATTAAATCTGGCCGGCTGGACTAAGAAACTTTCAGGTAAACCAGTCATTTCAGTTGGGTCGGTTGGACTTGATGGTGAATTCACAAGCTTTGCCGGTGCCAACACAACCAGTCTGGATGGTCTTCTGAAAAAACTTGAACAGGAAGAATTTGACCTGGTTGCCATTGGCCGTTCTTTACTAATGGATCCGGAATGGGTCAAAAAAGTGCGCAACGGCAAGTCAGACGATTTATTGCCTTTTGATAAGAAAGCACTTCAAAGGTTGTATTAAAGCGGGACAAGGGACCTGTCCCTAGCGTCCCCCGCATAAAAATTTGCCTCTCGGTACATGCTAAGCACATGTTTGGGAGGCGTTTTTATTGGATAATAACGATTTTGAGAAGATATATAATGATTATAAGAATCAGTCGGATAATCAAGCGGATGAGCAGGTAGTAGAATCGGGCCAGGAGCAGATTGTCGCTGTTCGTAAAAATGACGATGGTGATATCATTGCTTTTAAGACAGCAAGTGGTAGGGAATTGGACTATCTGACCGCTCTCGATGAAGCAAAAGCCGGAAAGCTTGCTCATGTGGATGTTTTCCATAAGTATGGGAGAGACATCATCCGAAGCGAGCCGGATGGTATTCAGGAAAATAACTTAGACAATCTGGACACTTTTTAAATAATCTATGTAAGGCCTTGTTCCTTTTTGAGGAGCAGGGCTTGTTTAATTTATATACCGGGAATCGAAATTATGTATTATAATAGGCGTGTAAGAGAAATAGTAGAGGAGACAATTAAATGTCGAATGAGAGAAAATTAACGATGCAGGAAAAGGTTCAGCAGCATCTGAAAAAGAAAAAGCAGGCACAAGCTACGAACAAAGGTAGATTCAACATGAACAGTTCCACGCAGCGCATGAATAGCCAGCAAACAAAGAAACCTAGTAATACCCGCCGGAAGATGGGCAGCTAATCATAGGAGACCAGTGGGGCTTGGGGTATTTTGGCTAACATAAAAAATATCGGGACAAAAACTTCTGTCCCTAAGCACTCGTAATAAAAGCATTTGTTATTCCCAAGCCTTTTATTTTATCAACGTCTTGGAGTACGCGTTTCCTTTCTGAATACGGACCAGTTTCTACACTATAGAGTTCCCCGCCATTCGTTTTATAGATTTTAATGTCAGCATTAATTCTGTTCCTGGTTAATAGATTATACTGGTTCTGAGCACTTTTTTTCTTACCAGTTGTGCCAACGACTATCTTATACTTTCCCATAAAAACCCTCCTAACCTTGTTTTATAGGTAGTATATTCAGCCGTTAAACAAAGGAATGGTCGTTACACATGACTTTTGATAAATTGATTAAATAGACTATGGGACGCAGGGACAGGTTTCTTGTCCCTATCCCAGTATATTGATCGCGTAAACTAGAAGTATGGCTAGTAATACGGCCAATGCTAAATAAAGTAGGAGGGATTTGACCTTCGTTTGCACGGAAGTTTGGTAATATGCCCTAATTCGGTTTACTTCCTTGCTAATCTCGATAAGTTTGGCTTCGTTTTTATTTTGCACTTTGGCGAGGACCGCATCGTACTGGTGATCTTCATCGATAATTCCCTCACTATAGCCCATACTTTCTATGGTTCGTCTAAGTATTATTTTCTCAGCATTTTTCTTTTTGACCTCCATGCGTTTCTTTTCCTGCAGAATTGGAAAAGCGAAGCCTGAATTGTTCTTGAGGAAATGATTGACCTGGTCCTTTTGATAGGTAAGTTTGTTGACTAAACTAGTATATTGAGCATTACTTGTCCCTGAATCATTCTGAGTTAAGCTTTGAAAATCATGATTTATTTCAATTAAAACTTGTTCCTCGTGCTTCATGACCTCCTCGTTTGTATTCTCTTTAAACTGCTTCCACCATGTAACTAGACCAAAAATAAAGATCAGCATAAGGATTGGGTCCGGTGAGATAAAAATGATTGGAATCAGAATGATTAGCCCAATTAACCATATTTTTGTTGACAACACACTTACAATCCGCCCGCCATCAAGCGGGGATACAGGAAAAAGATTGAACAAATTAATAAGTGCTCCTAATTGGATCACGAGAGCCCAGTAAGGGTCGTTCGTTATTATGTAAAGAGCAATTGCTGGTAATATAGAAATTAAGCCCGCCAAAGGACCGCCGTAAGCTACAAAAAATTCGGTCTTTGCATTTTTAATTTTTTTCGGGTCAATTCCAATTGCTGCCCCTAAAAACGGAATGAAAATTGCTGGACTGGTCGGGATCCTTTTCATTTTGGCAGCAACAAGGTGCCCCATTTCGTGAACAAAAATTAAATACACAAGCGCAATCGCAAATTTCCATCCATAAAATACTGCATAAGCCCAAAGCGATATGAACATCGAGGCTAAAGTAGCAAACTTGCCCACCTTTAAAAGGACTAGCAGCCACTTGGCCTTTGTAAGCAGGAAGACCCCAATTACAGCAAGCCATCCCCATAAACCTTTATTTGATTTCTCTTCAGCAGTAGTTGCCATCAAAGACTCCCCAATCAACTTTTCCTTCATTTTAACACAAGTTGCGGGACTTGGGGACAGGTTCCTCGTCCCACCAAAGGGCGGGACAAGGAACCTGTCCCTACTGTCCCATTGTTATCTTGAGCTGGTTGGCGTGGTGTGTGTTGAGTAGGGTGCGGTAGTATGGGTAGGAAATGGAGCATAGGTTGTGGTGATAGATTGATTGGTATAGGATTACTCGATTTTCTGTTGTCCGGAACGATCTGCTGCTGTTCCGGTATTTAAGGTCCATCCAGTGTCTGAAGTTTGGCCTTACAAATTTATCAAGCATCGTAGCATCCACTTCACTGGACTCGCCTAGAAGGTTTAATTGTTCAATCATTGCCTCGGCACTCAGAATCCCCATGCCATGACCATAATAGCGGTCATCCCCAAGGAAAACAGCATTTTCTCCCTGCCATTCTGGTCGGCGATGGTCAGGGTTGTCAAAATACACAACATCCCCCGGAATAGGCTCCCGTGCGGTTGCAATATCCAAAGCCAAATCGGAATCTGTTACCCAGCTGTACAAATATAGATCCTTGAAGTAATTATCAAATGTTTCAGCGCCAAGATACTCTAGCGCAGCATAGTAATACAAAATAATCATCGCCGTAGCGCACTCAAACGCATACGCTGTGCCGTTTTGATAAATATCACGAATCGCAATGGATGATTTTACCCCGGGCCGTAACCGAATTCCACCTTGCTCCGTAATGGTCCAATACCGATCATTCGCCCTTGTTTCACTAAAAACGGCAAAGGACACGCTACTATTATTGAGTTTTTTTGCCGCATTCATAATCTGTTCCCTGATAAGGATGGTGTTCTCAAGTTCAGCAAATGAACGATAGCGATAAACTCCAGGGCTATTGTCCAGCTGCTGCAAAATATTTCTCCCTGTACTCGAAACTTGGACTTGTTCAATCAACTCATTCCATTGAAAAGTCCTGCCTGCAACGTTAATCATTTTTCTCATCCCATTTCCGTAAAAAAGTCCTTAGGTTAGTGTATACAGTTTGGCAGGGTTTTGTGATGAGTGCCCGGGTGAGGGAAATAAAAATGATTGCCAAATTTCAATTCGTGATGATTATGTGAAATAACAGTGACCAAGGGTGTTTTGTGAAATTTTGTAGATGATGGAAGAGTTCTAGCGGGTTGAATAATCACCAATTGATTACTTTAAACACTTGGGCGGGACGAGGAACCTGTCCCTGCGTCCCACCGCAGATGTGGACAATAATTGAATCAATTTAACTGGTGACATTTATTTATAAAATAGTGCTATCAAATAATGCGATCTGTAGGTATAATAAGATTACTAGAATATAGAGAGGGCGTTATCATGCAGAAGAGACTTCGTGCCTCCTTGTTAAATGAAGAAAAACGCACGGTTATTTGGTTTTTATGGTTATTTTATACGGTTTATTTTGTTTATGATATTTTTTATAATTACTTGTTGCCTAGGTTCTTTTGGTCATCCCAACAGGATTTAACAGATAAAGGTTTGAATTACTTTGGTTATATCATAATGCTAATTCTTTTGCCTATAGTATTTTATCTGTTTAAGAAAAACAAGCCTGGAATAGTTAAATATGTTTATTTTACCGTTTTTACATTGATAAATATTCTAACTGAATCTTGGTTTTATTGGGGTACTGATATCCCTTATAGTAGTGGAAACGCAGCGGAATTCGTAATTGTTTTGTTTTCCCCAATATTTGTGAATAAAAGGTTTTTCTACTTTGTTTCGATAGGTTCCATCTTAAAATATGCAATTGTTGGGGTAATTCTTCAGGATCCAGTTGTTTTATTACCTATGCTATTATTTGCGGTTTTGGCCTTAATTGCTTACATCCTTCTTAATCGTTTTCTGAGTTATGTTAAGGCGGTAAAGAACTCTTACGATCAGCAAATGGAAGGGATTGTAAAAGGAATTATTGCTAGTCTCGAACTGAAAGATCCATATACACGCGGTCATAGTGAACGGGTAGCTGAATATGCGACGCGGTTAGCGAAAGCAACGGAAAAATTCAATTCAAGCGAGTTAAAATCATTTTACTACGCATGTTTGCTGCATGATATTGGTAAGATTCAGATCCCAGATTCTATTCTGTCTAAATCTGATAAGTTAACAGAGGAAGAATATCGGGTTATAAAAACTCATCCTGTTGTTGGTGCTGAAACTCTACGGCAGGTAGAAGGAGTGTCTGAAAATATTGATGTAATTTACTACCATCACGAACGTTGGGATGGCAGTGGTTATCCGGAGGGATTAAAAGAGGAATCGATACCTTTACTTCCAAGAGTCACTGCGATTGCTGATGCATTTGATGCAATTACTTCGTCACGTTCCTATCGGCCTGCTTTATCCCTTGATGAAGCTTACAGACGTATTATCGCAGGAAAAGGAACTCAATTTGATCCAAGTTTGGTAGATTTATTTATGAAAGTATATCCATCATGGGTCGACTACTATAATCAACATGGCAGTATTGCCTGAATCAAATTAGTAAGGAGGTGAACTTTACATGAAAATACGCAAACTAAATAAAATCAAAGTAACTTGCTGGTGGTGCGCTTGGTTAGGACGTTATTAAAATATTTTTCATGTATTACGAGGATGCTAGTCACTAGCATCCTATTTTACAATCTATTGGTGGTGTAGCAATGAAACTATCCCTGCAATCTCAGCTCATTTTATATCCTTTAACAATCCGTCAAGATAAAAAGCATTACATTGTGGAAGAAAGCCTCTCGGGTGAATTTTTTGAAATGCCGAAAGTTTGTATTGATGCCATTCAGCTAATTAACCAAGGCGAATCACTGGCAGTCATAGAGCAGCATCTGATCCAAACTTATCCGGATGATGATATAAACTTAGTCGAATTCGCGGAGCAGCTCCTTGCCCTTGGACTCATCAAGGAGGTTGACGGTGAAGCCATTCGGGTTATCAAAAAAAGTCAATCACCAAAAGGCTTTATGTGGATTCCTTCATGGGTAGGGCAGCTCCTTTTTAACAAAATAACAAGTAAACTGTTTGTGGCGGTTATTTGTATCAATATTCTCCTTGCAATCATTCATCCCGGGCTACTGCCTGAATATCAGGATATTTTCCTGTTTGATTCCATGATGCTAAACGTGCTCATGTATATGGCAATTACTTTGGTGTTAATCGTGATTCATGAATTCGGGCATATTTTGGCTGTTCGCTCCTACAATCTTCCTGCTAAACTTGAAATTGGAAACCGCTTGCTTTTTATTGTATTCGAAACGGATTTATCCCCAGCATGGAAACTGAAGCCGCAGCAACGAAATAGGTTGTATACGGCTGGCATGTGTTTTGATCAAATGATGCTTTTCATTGCATTTGTTATAACGCTGTCGTTCCCGGAAGGACACGCACTGCTTATTGGGATTTCCGGTATTGTGACCCTCGATATTGTGATTAAAATAATCTATCAATGCTGTTTCTACATGAAAACAGATTTATATTATCTCGTGGAAAACATCACCGGCTGTTACAATCTGATGGAAAATGGACGGCAATATTTATGCAAATGGCTGCCATTTATCAAAAAGGATTCAACGACCGAAACGTTTGTGGGCGAGGTGAAGGTTGTTAGAATGTACGGGGTGTTCTATATCTGTGGTGTCTTGTTAACGCTCAGCATGTTCGCAATCTATTTTATCCCCCAGGCACTCTATGCATATTCCCAAGTGTTACCCGAGTTATTGCATCCGGTTGGCAATCCGTACTTCTGGGATGCCGTTGTATTCCTTGGGCAAACGTTACTGATCGGTGGGTTGCTGGTTTATTCGTGGATGAAGAATCGTGGTAGGGAGAAAATATCATGGTAGTGTGAAGAGAAGTTGCTTTATTTGGTAAAAGCAAATGAGGACTATTTACCTTTTAACTTAAGCGTTCATTTTTCGGGCTACCAATGATAGTAATGGCTGAATTAAAATCCCAAGCTATTATCATTGGCAGCCCGACCTTTTTATCAACGTTTCTATTTTATTACTTCCGGTTTAGGATAATCCTTTCCATTGGTATCTACTTTTACAGTTTTCATTCGCTGGTCTTCCAATGGTTTGTCAGCATCATTGCGTTCTACGGAAACAATGGCATCGACGGTATCCATTCCTTCCACAACTTTCCCAAATGCAGCGTACTCTCCATCAAGATTTGGTGATGCTTTTACCATGATGAAAAACTGTGATCCCGCTGAATCCGGGTCTTGGGAACGGGCCATCGAAATAACGCCACGCTCATGCTTTAATTCATTTTCAAAACCATTTGAACTGAATTCACCCTTAATCGAATATCCAGGTCCACCGGTACCAGTTCCTTTAGGATCACCGCCTTGAATCATAAATTCAGGAATCACGCGATGAAAAATTAACCCATCATAAAACCCTTTTTCAACTAAAGAAATAAAATTATTGACGGTATTTGGGGCGATTTTCGGATACAATTCAATCTTAATCTGTTCATCATTTTCCATGGTAATGGTGACGATTGGATTTTCTTGTGCGGACTTGTCCTGCCCGCTGTCCTGTTTAGTCTGGCCCTCCGGCTCTTGTTCCTCTGTTTGATTATCTGATTGCGCCCCGCAACCTGTAATCATCATGATGAAAATCACTGCTCCAACAATTAATAAAAGTCCTTTATAGTTAGACAACACTTTCATCCGAAACCTCCTCGTATACATTTTTTGGATATAGTATAGCATCTCATGTACATCGAGACTATTGAATAGGTATTATTAATCAAACTTCCACAGGATGAGGAATCTGTTCCCTCTAATCTAGATGCCGGTCGTAGATGTGAAACAGACCGACAAATTAGATGCTACCAAACCAAACTGCCCCTTACCTGTGATTATCGAGTTAGAGGGTAAGAAGGAACTAACCAAATTGAATAAGCAGTTAAGTAAGGTATTATCAAAGAAATCAAACCAAGTCATTCGATTTACAACAGGCAAAACATTGAATTGTTTGGAATTGGAAGACAGGTGATGGCCTACTATCCTGAATCATGGGATGAGAAGGAATGAGAGGACCTGTATCCAAGATTGATTTCACGTCAAAAGTTGCTGTCGAGATTTTCCAGCATAGGATTAAAAAGTTGGGTGAGACCTAGGCTAATTAGTACATAAGCTCAAGAGCACACGAACCTACGTAAACGCGTGGGTTATTTGTGATTTTAAACAATCCGGGGAGATTAGCACGAACTTTGGCCAGAACGTTCGAACCCGGGTGAAAGCAATCCAAACCCAGTCGACCTGAACATCAATTTTCAACATAACCTTTCTACAAGTACTTTTGCCTCCCGTACCGATTCTTCTTTGGGTAAATCTGCTTATTTCTTTCACTTCTTATTGACATTGATAATCATTATCAATTATTGTGATAAATGTAATTAGTAATGAAATTCATTCTCAATTAAAAGATCATATTGAGGACAAATGTAATGATTATAATTATTAGCTGGGAGTGGTGAATGGTGGAATCAACCGTTGGAGGAAATGAAGCAATTTTATCAATGCAAGAAAAAAGAGAATCAAACGCAAGGTCCTATCCAAGAAAGTTTCCTCTTGCAATTAAAAGGGCAGAAGGCGTTCATGTAACGGATATGGATGGAAAGCAATATATGGATTGTTTAGCAGGAGCAGGAACGCTGGCTTTAGGTCACAATCACATGGTCGTCCGGGAAGCAATCGAAAATGTCATGCAGTCATATTTACCCTTACATACATTAGATATAACGACACCAGTAAAAGAAGCATTTATTGATGAGGTGTTCGCTTCTTTGCCACAATCATTTGCTGAAAAAGCCAAGATACATTTTTGTGGGCCAACAGGTGCTGATGCAGTAGAAGCAGCCTTGAAATTAGTGAAGACGGCAACTGGCGATAGGGCTATACTTTCTTTTCAAGGAGGTTATCACGGATCGACACACGGAACTATGAGTGTTAGCGGGACAATAGGGCCAAAGAAGAATGTTCATGCACTTGTACCAGATGCCCATTTTCTTCCGTATCCGTATGAATACCGCTGCCCGTTCGGTATGGGCAAAGAGGGACACCGCATTAGCAGTACATACATTGAAAATTTATTGGATAATCCTGAAGGCGGTATTGTCAAGCCTGCCGGTATTATTGTAGAAGTTGTACAAGGTGAAGGTGGTTCCGTCCCTGCTCCAATCGAGTGGTTAAAAGAGCTTCGCCGTATTACGAAAGAACGAGACATCCCATTGATCATCGATGAAGTGCAAACGGGTATCGGGCGAACAGGTAAAATGTTTGCATTCGAGCATGCTGGAATCGAGCCGGATGTCCTTGTGCTTTCAAAAGCAATAGGGGGAAGCCTTCCACTTTCTGTTGTTGTATACGATCGTAGTCTTGATCAATGGGAACCAGGAACACATATTGGAACATTTAGAGGTAACCAAATGGCGATGGCGGCTGGTCAAGCAGCTTTACGTTTTATAAACGAGAAACATTTGCCAGAATATGCTCTTGAGATGGGTACCTATTTAATAGAACAGTTGAAATCTATTCAAGAAAGAGTGTCTTCCATTGGCGATGTGAGGGGCAGAGGACTGATGATTGGAGTCGAAATTATTAATCCTATGAAGCAGCCAAACGGAATTGGCAGTTATCCGGCCTATACTGACCTTGCCAAAAAAATTCAACAAGAATGCTTCAGCCGAGGATTAATTTTAGAAGTTGGAGGCCGTTTTGATACCGTAATCCGCCTGTTGCCCCCATTAATTATTTCTAAAGAGCAAATTGATGAGGTATTGCAACGCTTCAGTGAAGCAATTACAAGTGCCGAAGCTCAATTTGGACTGCGATAGAAGGTGATGGAGATGAAAACAAACTTTACACAATGGTTTCTCCATTCTAGTAATGAAAGCAAAAATATGTACCGTACACTCATGGATAGGGCTGTTGCTTTAATTACGGAGCAGACAACAAGTACAACTCACCCATTTTCTGGGGCATCTCATCACGAGATTGAAGAAACAGTGAAGGAGATGCTCACGATCCCATCAGCAGGGCAGAAGATTGAGGATGTGATGGAGGAAATCCAAAATGGAATTGTGAGAAATTCTTTATGGGTTTCCCATCCTTCTGCTATGGCGCATCTTCATTGCCCGCCTGTACTTCCGTCGCTTGCAGCTGAAGTCATTATCAATGCACTCAATCAATCGATGGATTCGTGGGACCAAAGCCCTTCTGCCACTTACATTGAGGCGGATTTAATTAATTTTTTGACGAAGCAGATTGGCTATCTTGATCACGCCGATGGTGTTTTTACAAGCGGTGGAACACAGTCCAATTATATGGGTTTATTGCTTGCCCGCAATAAAGCCTGTCAGACGTATTTCTCGATAAATGTTCACAAAGAGGGGTTGCCGGTTGAAGCAAGTAAATTACGGATTCTTTGCTCGGAACACGCCCATTTTTCGGTCCAGCAATCGGCGGCGCAGCTTGGACTAGGCATGGATGCTGTAGTAAAGGTGGAGGTAGATGACAAACAACGACTTTGTCTAAGCGATGCAAAGGAAAAAATTGAACGGCTAAGGGAGCAAGGACTTCTTCCCTTTATGGTTGTGGCAACGGCAGGAACGACAGACTTTGGCAGCCTGGATTGCATACGTGAGATTGCAAAGCTTACGAATGAAGAACAATTGTGGCTGCACGTTGACGCAGCCTATGGTGGGGCTCTATTATTTTCTCACCAATATCGCTATCTTGTCAGTGATTTATGCTTAGCCGATTCCATTACAATCGATTTCCATAAGCTTTACTACCAATCTATAAGTTGTGGAGCTTTCTTCGTGAAAGATAGAAAGGATTTTCAACAAATTGCTTATCATGCAGATTACTTGAATAGTGAAGAAGACCAGGCGGACGGTATTATCAATCTTGTGGAAAAAAGTGTTCAAACAACAAAACGGTTTGATGCTTTAAAGCTGTTGATGACGTTTAAATTGATGGGAACTGATTTGCTTGGAGAACTGATTGATTATACTGTTAATTTGGCCAGAGAAACAGCATTGCTGTTAAAAGAAGAACTTTCGTTTAAGGTGCTGAATGATCCGGAAATCAATGTTGTCTTATTTCGCTACTTACCCTTAGATCACCGGGAAGATCAGGCATATGTGGATGAAATTAACCTCGGGATTCAACGTGCCTGCTATCAAAGCGGGGAACTGATCATGGCGAAGACGAAACAAAACGGAAACGTATATTTGAAATTTACCATGCTCAACCCCGTCAATTCGATTAGCAATATGCAGGTCCATATAAAGCGAATGAAAAAGGCTGCAGAAAAAATAGAAAAAGAGCGAGGAGAGATTCGCTATGAATATTCCATTCATCACTAATCATCTTACCATACAAAATTTGATTAATTGTTATGTGAGGGAAACAGGGAGAGGGGAATGGAGGTCTGCTCACGAAGTCCCTGTTGCATTAGGGGACGAAAGGATCAAGCAGGTATTGGTTATTTCGTTGGAACAGCAGTCGATTACCTTATATTTTCCAGTTCAATATAAATCAGTGACAGACCGCCATCTCTTTACACCAGTTACGTATTATCAAGTAAAGAATGAAGGAGCGAAAGAGCTTGATTACATTACGCTGCTTGCATCTATGCAAAAAGAATTTTCACTTACATCCAATAAACCTGTTCAAACGGCTGAACTAATGCTTCGAACAATCTTAAGCTATCAGAATATGAAAGGTATTCTTTCAGAGCGAAGCGATAATCTGGAAGAATGCTATCAAATGGAAAAAACGTTTCTTCAATCTGAGCAATCGCTGCTTGTCGGGCATCAAGTACATCCGACACCGAAAAGTCGTCAAGGAATTGATGTGGATGAAGAGCACATTTTTGCGCCGGAACGAAAAGGAGCATTCCAGCTTCATTACTTCCGGGCTGTAAATGATATCGTCGAAGAAGATTCTATTTTGTCTCAAAATGCTTCCGAACTTATCAAAGAAGGCGTAAAGAAAGACCCTTTTGTTTCACAATCGTTTAAGGATGAATATTGCCGGGGAAATAGTTTTTCCCTCATCCCTGTTCATCCGTTGCAAGCACGAAAGCTGTTAGGGCGGGAAGATGTAGGGAACCTGATTCAGTTAGGAAAACTTGATTATCTGGGTCCACACGGAAGAAAATATTATCCAACATCTTCAGTGCGGACTGTGTACCATCCAGAGGCCAGCTTTATGTATAAATTTTCGATTCCTGTGAAAATTACCAATTCGCTGCGCATCAATAAACGAAAAGAGCTTAATCGCGGCGTGGAAGTAAGCCGCTTGCTTCATGGAGAGCTTCGCGAAAAGCTGACAGAAGCGCATCCATCGTTCCGCATTATCGAGGATCCAGCTTATATTACATTGAAGCTTGGCCTAGAAGAAACTGGATTTGAAGTGGTCATACGGGAAAATTCATTTCAAGCAGGGAACGATTCACGAACGACGTTGCTTGCGGCACTTTGTCAAGATCATATAGCCGGAGGGTCTTCCCATTTAGCCAATATCATTTATGAAATAGCAGGCAAAGAAAACATTTCAATCGCCGCCGCAAGTGAACAATGGTTTGTCAGGTATTTAAAGGTCGGCTTGCGTCCGCTTTATTGGTTGTATGCTACGTATGGAATAGCTCTTGAAGCCCATCAGCAAAATTCCATTATAAAACTGGATGAGCAAGGGTATCCTTCCATTTTTTATTATCGTGATAATCAGGGTTACTATTTTATGGAATCGAAGGCCAACGCCTTAAAACAGCTCGTTCCAACTTTAAATGAAAAAAGTGACACGATATGTGCCGACTCGATTGCAGAGGAACGATTCCGTTACTATGTCTTTTTCAATCACTTGTTCGGTTTGATTAATGCTTTTGGGGTCAACCGGCTAATCGATGAACATCGATTACTAGAAATGATGAGAGTGGAACTGTCAGACTTTAAGAAACAGTTAGGCGATCATACAAATTTACTTGATTCTTTATTATATGAAGAGAAACTGCCATGCAAAGCTAACCTGTTAACGAGGGTGCACGATATGGATGAGCTCGAAGGATCTATGGAGACGCAATCGGTGTATGTTCATCTTACAAATCCATTGGTTGTAGCGGCAGGTGGGCGCCATGTCTAATTTCCACGTCCCAGTTGAACGGTATGATTCGGTAATTCAACAGACGATTTCCTTTCGCCCGGTATGTATGACAGAAGATATAGGGCGGCTTCATTCATGGATGCATGAAGAGCATGTGGTCCCCTTTTGGAATTTAAATATTCCAATGAAAAATTATCGAACACATTTAGATGAAAATTTGCTTGATGATCATCAAATACTCTTGATTGGTGAACTTGATGGCGTACCGATGAGTTATTGGGAGTCCTATTGGGTGAAGGGCGATATTGTCGGAGATTATTATGCCTTTGATGAGTTCGATCAGGGGATTCACTTATTGATCGGGCCAAGAGAGTTTTTAGGAAAGGGCCTTATCTATCCATTATTAATGACGATTTTGGATAAAAAATTTCACGTAACCAAAACGCGTAGGATCATAGCGGAACCTGATATACGAAATGAAAAAATGATTCACGTGTTTAAAAAATGTGGTTTTCAACCTGTTAAAGAAATTGAATTGCCCGACAAGACGGGTTTACTGATGGCATGTGAACGGAAAATGTTTGAAAGAAGGTGGACGGATTGGCAAATAAACAAATTTTAGACGTCATTGGAGTAGGAATTGGTCCCTTTAATCTCGGTTTAGCAGCATTGCTTGAAAAAACAGAATGTCGTTCGTTGTTTTTTGATCAAAAAGCTCATTTTGACTGGCATCCAGGAATGATGCTAGAAGGGGCGACACTGCAGGTACCTTTTATGGCGGATGCTGTAACAATGGTGGATCCAACAAGCCCGTTCAGCTTTATGAACTATTTGCATGAGCAGAAGCGGCTGTATCATTTCTACTTTCTTGAGAAATTTCATATTCCAAGGTCAGAGTATAATCATTATTGTCAATGGATGGCAGAACAACTTCCACAGCTTCAGTTTGCATGCGAAGTGATGAACATTGAGCAAACTGAAGAGGGACATTTTTGCGTTACTGTTTTTTCTTCTAGCGATAAGGAACGAGAAACGTATTATGCAAAACATGTGGTAGTTGGAGTGGGAACAAAGCCGTTCATTCCAGAAAAATTTCATTCGGCACTCGGTGATCAGGTATTTCATTCTTCACAGTATAAGGATAAGCGGAACGATATGCTAAAAGCTGATTCGGTTACGGTAATTGGCTCAGGGCAAAGTGCGGCTGAAATTTTTCATGATCTATTGTCCAACCAACATAGTCACGCGTATAAATTATCCTGGTATACAAGATCAAGGGGATTTTATCCGATGGAATACTCCAAGCTTGGGTTGGAGCATTTTTCACCAGATTACACTCGCTATTTTTATAATTTGCCGAAAGAAAAGAAACAATCAATCCTGGACAAGCAGGGATTACTGTACAAAGGAATTAGCGTTGATACAATTGCCGGCATTTATGAATTATTGTATGAACGAACGGTTGGAGCCAATACGACCAACGTTCATTTACAGGCGTTGACCGAGCTTGAGTCCATCGAAGAACGGGATGGTCACTATCAGTTATCCATGTGCCAGTACGAACAAGGGGAAAACAAGCAAGTGGAAAGTGAGATTGTCATTCTTGCAACAGGTTATCATCCATTTATTCCAGCGTGCTTTAACGGGATAAAGTCCATACTGGAATGGGATGAGTTAGGTCAGCTTGTTGTTCATGAGGATTATCAATTGAATAATGCAGGTCATCATCACTTATTTATACAAAACGGGGAGCTTCATACACACGGGGTCGGCGCGCCCGATTTAGGACTTGGGGCGTTCCGGAACGCTACAATAATTAACCAAATAGCTGGAAAAGAAATCTATCAAATCTATGAAAACAGTGTATTTCAACAATTTGGAACAGGGAGTGGTCGATAATGAAAATTAATGAGACGCCTTTACATATGTTATCTGAAAAGACTTGGAAGGAAGCAGATCGACAACTTTTGGCGAAAATGCTTCAAGAGTTTATGTACGAAGAAATTATTATGCCGACATTGTTGAAGGAAAAAGAAAATGTCCAGTTTTATGAATGGCATGACAAAAAAGGAACGGTGTACCAATTCGAAGCGAAACCTCGTTTATTCGATAGTTTTCAAGTATCAGTTGAGAGTATTGAAGTCATAAAGGTAGAAGAAACAGAAATACCATTATCGCTAGCTCTTTTATTAAGCATCCAAGAAGAAGGAAAAATGACCGGTTCAACAGCAGGCCACTTAGTGAAGGAGTATTTACATACACTTGTAGCGGACACCCATTTAGAGGGAAAAGCCAAATCCTCTGAGCAATTAACTGAACTGGATTATGCAGAGCTTGAGGGAGAAATGACGGGACATCCATGGATTACCTATAATAAAGGGCGGATCGGGTTCGGATATGATGATTATCTGGAGTACGCACCCGAACAACAAAGGAAGGTAAACCTATCCTGGATCGCCGTCCACCAAAACATCGGCTCATTTCATTCTATTGAACGTTTAGCTTATAGAGAACTACTTACACAGGAACTGGGGCAAGCGAAAAGTGAGCAGTTTAAAAAAAGGCTTAAGGATCTAGGCGTAACGGAATCGGATTACTACTTCATGCCGATTCATGAATGGCAATGGAACAACATGATCGTCTCTATGTTTGCTGCAGAAATCGCTAAGAGAGAAATTATTCCACTGGGAGAAGGAGAGGATGATTACCTCCCACAGCAATCGATTCGCACATTTGTTAATGTCACCAATAAAGATCACTATCATGTCAAGCTGCCAATCAGCATTTTAAATACGCTTGTCCATAGGGGATTGCCAAGTGAGAGAACGGTTATTGCGCCTGAAGTAACGGAATTTATGAAGAACATACTTGAACACGATTCATTTTTAAAAGAAACATGTCGTCTTGGTCTGTTAGGTGAGGTTGCAACGATGAATGTTGATCACCGTGCATTTCATCAATTAAAAGGTGTTCCCTATCAATATTTAGAAATGCTTGGCGTTGTATGGAGGGAAAGTATTTACAAGGAAGTTCAAGGAGACGAGAATCCCATTACACTGGCGGCGCTGCTATATGTGGATCATGAAGGCACCCCATTTGTATCAAAGCTCATTGAAAAATCAGGACTGACAGTGGAGCAGTGGGTTCATAAATTGACAAACGCAATTCTGCCACCGCTGCTCCACTGCCTATATCAATATGGTGTAGTCTTTTCACCGCACGGCCAAAAT
Organism: Virgibacillus phasianinus; assembly: GCF_002216775.1. GTDB lineage: Bacteria > Bacillota > Bacilli > Bacillales > Amphibacillaceae > Virgibacillus_F > Virgibacillus_F phasianinus. The sequence continues at coordinate 3,863,514 of NZ_CP022315.1, read as the reverse complement.
ACAGTGCTGGTCCTGAAAGATTCCATACCTGAACGGATTATCATGAAAGATTTTGTTGACGACGTAAATATCAGTGACCAGCCACTTCCGGAATTGGCTGAGTTGTCATCTGAAATGAAAGAGGTTTTGCGCTGCGAACCACCTGAAGGTTTGACACAGTTTATTTTTACCGGATTGTTCATTTGTCATTTCCGTTATCTAAGTAATATTTTGCAGGAAAACGAACAATTCTCTGAACATCGTTTTTGGAGTATTGTCCGTGAAGAGGTTCTATCCTATCAGGCTAAATTTCCGCAATTACAGGAACGATTCGAGCTGTTTGATTTGTTCCGTCCAACATTTACCAAACTTACCCTGAATCGGAATCGGATGTTTGATTATGGATATGAAGATGGAGACGACCGTCCGCACGCAAGCGAGCATGGAAACGTTGCGAACGCCCTTCATGAAGTAATCTCTCAAAACGATCATGTGAAAAAGAGAGTATTTAAGTGAAAAATGATTGTAAAATAGAGGTGTGAAAATGACAATTTTAGTTCAGAAATTTGGCGGGACTTCGTTGCAATCACCAATGAGCATTTCTAAAGTGATTACTCATATTAAAAATGCGATTGAACGTAAATATAAAGTAGTAGTTGTTGTTTCCGCATTAGGACGCAAGCCAGATCCCTATGCTACAGATACGTTACTAAGTCTTGTAAATAATTATGGAGCATGTAATGAGAAACGTGAAATGGATCTGTTGATGTCATGTGGGGAAACAATTGCCAGTGTGAAATTATCCAATGAGTTGCAACATAATGATCTTACATCCATTGCACTTACTGGTGCGCAGGCAGGGATTATGACATCATCTGAATTTACGCAGGCAAATATTAAACATATAAATACCGCTCGCTTATTACATGAATTAACTAATTATGATGTTGTTGTGGTTGCAGGGTTTCAGGGTCAAACATCCGCAGGGGATATTACCACGATTGGCAGAGGCGGAAGTGACACCACTGCCGCGGCACTTGGAGTTGCACTCAATGCTGAAAAGGTTGAAATCTTTACAGATGTTAACGGAATTATGACAGCCGATCCAAGAATGGTCAAATCGGCAAGGAAATTACCAATTGCATCCTATTCGGAGACTAGTAGTTTAGCTTACCAAGGAGCAAAAGTGATTCACCCCAAAGCTGTTGAAATTGCTATGCAAGCAAATATACCCTTACATGTGCGTTCTACTTTTTCAAAAAAGAGTGGTACCTTGGTAACAAATTCAACCATAAAAAGGATTACTAGTATTGCTTATATGCCTGCTTTAACCCAAATTAACGTTAAATGTCGGGAGAAACTGCACCCTCTCCATTCGGCGTTTTTGCAGGATATGACGGAAGCAGGTATGCCAGTTGATTTTGTTAAAATTTCTCGTACTGATTTATTTTTTACAATTCCAAGTACTTATACACAGTCTGCAGTAAATCAACTAACAAAATTAGGCTTTCTTCCACAGGTAAAGGAAAATTGCGCAAAGGTTTCAGTGGTAGGGGGAATAATTGGGGTTACCGGAATTGCTTTAAAAGTAGTACAAACACTTATTGAAAAAGGAATTGAAATTCTGCAGTCCGCCGATGGTCACATAACGACATGTGTGTTAATTCATGAGAAGGATGTTTCAGAAGCAGTTAATACATTGCATGATGTATTTCATTTAGGTTATAAGATCGAAAAGGCAAGAACTTTTTAATGAGGGGTCTAAATATATTCCCAAAAGTCCTAAACAATTAAGCGTGTTTTAGGACTTTTTTTAACTTCCATTTTCAGATCAGGCTGCACTGACAATTTTATAGCCTTCACCATATTTCTTTAGCCTTCTCCAAATTATTCAACGTTACTAGTCTTTTCTGCATAGGTGCAGGGCACATACCGTTGTGTTTGCGTATTTTTTTATTAATGGCTTCTATGTCAGATTCCGTTTCAGCAGCATGGACTAATAGCGAGATTTCTTTCTGCAGCTTTAACCAGGGCGGCAGGAAGCCGGCATCTTTTGCGGTCTTTTGAAAGTTTTGGAATACATCCCGCTTCATATAATCTTTCGGTAATGGCTTCCCATTGCCCTTGAATTCATCCTTTTTCCCTGATGCCTCAATCATCTCACCAATGAAATCACGATATTCCCGATCCTTATCCATCTGCTAACCTCCACTTTGGTTCGTATTGGTAAATATATTCATACATGCAACATCGTGGGACGGGGGACCTGTCCCTCCGACCCACATTAGACTCACCGAAAAACCCCTGACCCGCGCCGGGCAAAAAAAACTGAGGCCCAGCTATTTCAGCCTGAGTGAGTTTAGGACTACGGTGACGGAGCTGATGGCCATTGCTGCTCCTGCTAGCCATGGGGCGAGAAAGCCGAGCATGGCGAATGGGATCATGATGATGTTGTATAGAAATGCCCACAGAAGATTTTGTTTGATGTTTTTCATCGTTTTTTTGCTTATGGTGATGGCATCAACTAGCCGGGTTAAATCGCCTTTGATGATGGTTATGTCGCCTGATTCGATAGCAATATCGGAGCCTGTGCCAATCGCAACTCCGATGTCTGCGACCGCAAGTGCGGGGGCATCATTAATGCCGTCTCCCACCATTATAACACCATTTCCATTTTGCTGTAACTGACTGATGATGGAAGCTTTGTCTTGTGGTGTCACCTCTGATTGATATTTTTTTATCCCAGCTTTTTTTGCCGCGGTCTTGCATGAATTCCGATTATCCCCCGATAACATGATGACATCTAGGCCAAGTTGTTTTAATTGGGATACAGCGACGATCGAGGATGTTTTTAATTCATCAGCAACCGCAATAATCCCGGCAAAACGTGAATCGATGAAGGCAATCATCACTGTTTTCCCTTCTGCTTCAAGCTTTGCAACGAGACTATCTGCCTCTGAGTGCAAGCCTTGATCATTTTTTTGGAAATAGCTTGGGTTGGCAATAACAACTTGTTTCCCATATACAGTCGCTTTCACACCATACCCTGGTATCGAAAGAACGTCATGTGCTTTTGGCAGGGAATGAATTTTCGTTTTCACCTCATGAACAATCGCATTGGCTACGGGGTGGCCGGAGCCAATTTCCGCTGCGCCGATGATTTCCAAAAACGCATTTCTACTTAAATGCTCCACATAAATATCGGTTATTTGCGGTACCCCTTTGGTAAGCGTTCCTGTTTTATCAAGGACTACGGTTTTGCATCTGCCTAATAGTTCAAGAAATCCCCCTTCTTTAAAAAGGATCCCTGATTGCGCAGCCCGTCCACTCCCGACCATAACGGAGGTCGGTGTTGCAAGTCCTAGGGCGCAGGGGCAGGCAACGATTAAAACGGCGATGACCTTTTCTAATGCTTCATTAAAATCACCAGGTTGAAAAGTTGTATACCATGCTGCAAAAGTGAAAAGGGCAATGATGATTACGATGGGAACAAAAATAGCCGTAACTTTATCTGCTATGTGCTGAATCGGTGCCTTTGATCCCTGGGCTTCCTCAACAATACGAATAATTTGTGACAACATAGTCTCAGAATCTCGTTTCGTTACCTGGAACTTTAGTAACCCGTTTTGATTGATGGTCCCTGCATATACGTTAGAACCTAAATGCTTGCTAGCTGGTAGACTTTCCCCAGTTAACAGGGACTCATCAATCATTGAATTCCCTTCGATAACCTTGCCATCAATTGGAACTTTTTCTCCAGGTTTAAGGATGATTATGTCACCGGGTAACAGGTGATCAACAGGTGACTTGTATTCTTTTCCCTCTACATAGACTGTTGCGGTTTTCGTTTGCAGCTGGTAAAGTTTTTTGATGGCTTCTGTGGTGCTCCATTTTGTCTTCGCTTCCAATAACTTTCCGAGCAGGATGAAGGTAATGATAAATGCGCTAGTTTCATAGTACAGCACAGTCGAATTTGATGAAGTGAACGTTAAATAATGACTGTAGAAGAAGGCGGCGGATGTACTAAGTACAACTAGAACATCCATGTTTGCACTACCGCTCCTCAGTGCTCTCCAAGCCCGTTCGTAAAATTGAAATCCGATGATAAACTGGATTGGAATGGTTAGGGCAAATTGGAATAATGGGTAGGTAAATAACGCTGGCACTTTAATGAAAGAAATAAAATGAAAATGCGCGAACATCGCCCAGGCCAATGGGAAAGTGAGCAGTGCTGAAACAATGAAGTTCCACTTGAGAACCGTTATTTCTTTCCGTTTTTCACTTTCTGATTGGGCCGTATTTTGGATTACCTTCTTTGCTTCAAATCCTATTTTATTAATTCGATTAATGATATCAGATAGGGTTGTCCGATTTTTGTTAAACGTTACGCGACCTTTTTCAGTCGCTAAATTAACGTTTATCTCCGTTACGCCATCTAGTTTTGACACTGCTTTTTCGATTCGTGTCGCACAGGCTGCACAATGCATTCCTTTAACATCCAAATAGGTTGTTTCATCCATAACAGTTGTCACCAGCTTTTTGATAATAATGGTACAGTCTATTAATCATGCATTTCGTTTAGAACAGCTGACTTAGGACTCGGGCTGTTCGATAACTTTATTACCAAGTTTGAATGTCAGAACCAGCCCAAATTTATGCATTCCCAGCATGAAAATACCGGCCAGCAATTGATCAAACGTTGTGTTGAATGGTGGGGGAAGTACGGTGAAGGTACCAGACTGGGCGGGTGTACAAAGATGAGAAGTGATTTGCGTAACAAAAGGATTGTTGCCGCCATCCAGTAAGGCGTTTACGATGAACAATAGACATGCAGGCATTAATACCATGCCGCTCAGCAATGCATACCGTTTCTTTTGTTCTTTATTGAATCGCTGCTCCCATTCCGGTGAAACAATTGGCCACCACATCCCAAAGGATAATCCAAACAGCATGATTAAATAGCCATTTTGAATCAATGAACTTTGCGAAAAAATCGTTAATGTAACTGGTAAATGGTAGATCAGAAATAATATTGCAAACGTATAAAGCGCAATTTTAGGGAACAACAGGTTCTTACATTTTTTTATCCAGTGAAATGTGATGATTCGGGTATATACGTTGGTTGGAATTCCAAGCAAAATAAGGGGAGGAATAATAAAGTAAAGCATGCTCATTTGCACCATATGCAGACTGAATGAGAGGTGGCTGATAGATGATAAAGGACTGCCAATCATCAGATATAACAAACCTAAACCAGTGAAAAAGAAAAGTGGCTGCAGATCATCTCGTTTTCTGGTTGTCAACCGCCTTCGTAAAAAAACATACAAAACGGCAATTCCAACAAGGGCTGTCAATAAAGGAATACTCCATGTCAGCTGTCCAGCAAGCAACACCCTGAATAACATGTCATCCCTCCACACTATGAATATTTCCTATATATAGCGTATGATTGGTTAGGTGATTTATAACAAGAAATAACATGACTTTTTAATTGCAACAATCCTGACAAAGATTGTCCACAAACTATTCATTGATTAACAGCATGTTAGCAGGTATATTTATGTTAAGGATTGTTTATTTATGTTAAAAATCATCAAAATCTCAGTTGGGAGGGGAAATATGTTACCACTGGAACGGCAAAATCGAATCAAAGCATTGATTCAGGAAAAACAAAATGTGAAAATATCCGAGTTAAGTGCGATGCTTGGGGTTTCAGAAATGACCATACATCGAGATTTAAAGCCGCTGATTGATAAAGGAATAATTATGAAAACGTTTGGCGGCATCACCCTAGCTCCGGAACAATCAGTTAAAAGTTCAAATTCGGATACGTGTGTTTTTTGCAGTCGAAAAATTAATGAACGTTTGGCTTATCGACTTATCCTGTCAGATAACAAAATTGAGATGACATGCTGTGCGCATTGCGGGCTGCTCCGCCATCGCCAACTGGGCAATGACGTAATCCAAGCAATTTGCCCTGACTTTTTTAAGCAAACAACGATTAGTGCCTCTTTGGCATGGTACGTAATGGGTGCATCAGTTGAAATGGGCTGTTGTCATCCACAGGTGCTGACATTTGAACGGAAAGAACACGCAGATAATTTTGTGAAAGGGTTCGGCGGTGACGTGTACGGATTCAGTGAAGCAATGGAGGTTATTTTTCAAAAAATGACCGGGAACGATCATTGCTGTGGTAAACAAGAAAGCTAAATGACGGATTAAGGAGGGAACAAGATGAGGAAGAAAGTTTGGTTGTTCGTGCTGATTTCGGCAATTGCTTTACTTGCTGCATGTACGAACAATGATGAGGAATCTGGAACAGACGAAATAAAAATGCTTGAGGTAGAATTTGCAGTGCCCGAAACTGCTGATGTTGGAGAAACAGTAGAATTAAAAGCAATCGTTACATATGGCGGCGAACAAGTGAAGGATGCTGATAAAGTCGAGTTCGAGTACTGGGAAAAAGGAAACGAAGATAGCAGCACCAAACTGAAAGCGACAAACAATGGTGATGGCACATACACAGCTGATGTATCTTTTGACCATAAGGGTGTTTACGAGATGTACGCGCACACGACAGCGAAAGATCTACATACAATGCCGAAAAAGTCAATTACGGTTGGTGATGCCAAGGCAGGTGAATGATTATTTGAGGAAAGAAAACAGGCGGGGAGGTGTTTGTTATTTTAAGCCAGAAAAAAATGGTGACTTATTTTATTAAAATTGCTGCCTTATGTATCGGATTATATTTTGTTTTCATGCATGTTCCGGCGGTTCAAGCACATTCAGGTTTACTAGAGTCTACTCCCGCGGAAAGGGTTGTTACAGAGAAGTCACCCCCTGCCCTAAAGCTGCATTTCAGTGAGCCAATCGAACAGGAGCTGGCTTCTGTGACGATTTACGATTGGAATGCAAATCCTGTTTTTTCAGGGCATCCGGACGAGGAAGGTGAAAGATCCCCAACACTGGAATTTTCGCTTCCGAAACTGGACCAGGGGACTTACACCGTTAAATGGAGCATCGTCTCGTTGGATGGTCATCCGGTTAGCGGTTCATACTCTTTTGCGGTCGGTGAAGCAACAGCAGGCGGGGTTGAATCGGCCACAAGTGCTGGTGACTCTAAGGTGCCGCTTATAATAGCTCGCACGATTGCTCAAGGGTTACTGCTCCTTGGTGCCGGGTATTTCTTGTTTGCCTGGTTGGCTGAAAGACGCGGGTATCCAAGTAACAGTACCCTATTTCGAAGGGGGCGGCGAATTGGAGCCGTAATCCTGGTCTTAGCAACGATTGCTGAACTGGCTTTTTACGCAGCCTCGCTTCCACCGGGAATGATGCAAACGGTCTTGCAAGGAAGATGGGACTTATTACTTGATTTTCCTTTCGTCCTAATGCTGTTTGCACAGTTATTTGCCTTGATTTTGCTGTTTATTCCTGGAATGGTCCGTGGCTGGTATTTGGTTTTGTGGCTAGCACTAGCAGCTATTCCAGCCTTTGGAGGGCATGTGTGGGGAATGGAAAATCCGCTAATCGCCCTGATTCCACGTATCATCCACCAGCTGGCAATTGCTCTGTGGCTTGGTGCACTTTGCTATGTTATTTTGCTCATTTATTGGCAAAGGAAGCACGGTGGTGAAGTTTCATGGGGAAAATTCAGGCCATTCTTCGTAAACAGGATGATGGTTGCCACTGGATTAGTAGTCCTATCCGGAATTACCATGGTCTTTCTGCAGACAAGCTGGGTGGCTGTAGTTACCGATTGGATGCAGTGGAGCACATTGCTGCTGTTTAAACTTATCTTTACCGCCGTTATGATCGGTTTGGCAGTTTTTCAAACACTAAAGTGGAAAAAAAGAAAGACATTCGCAACACCCCGCGTTATCCGGGTGGAATGGATAATTGGTTTAGTTGTTATTCTGATTGGAGTTTGGATGAGTCAGACGGCGTATCCAATCGCCGTAGAGTCGTACGATCAAACATTGGCATCCAGTCAGGAACAGGCGCAGGCAGAGGCGGCGGTCAGTATTGACCAATTACAAGTCGGTGAACAGCAAATGATTATCAGGCTTTCTGCAATCGACGGGGAGAGACCTGAACAATTGCGGGTTGAAATCGTGATGCCGGACCACGGAATGAAATCCGGTCCACTTACCGCAAAGCAAACGCAGCCAGGAGAATATCACGTGAAATTACCCTTCACCATGCCCGGAACCTGGCACCTGAAAATTACCGCCAACTATCCAAGCGGCCAAAAAACCCAATGGACAGACAACCTGTTTATCGCCGGCAGGAAATAGGGTTGTCGGCGGGACATGGGGACAGGCACCCTGTCCCAAAACACGGGACACGGTGCCTGTCCCCATGTCCCACAAAAATCTTTTTAATGGAGGTTTAGTTAAATGATGAAGAGAAGTAAATTATTTATACCATTATTTGCGGCGTTTTTCTTGTTATTAATGACCACTGTGGTGTCAGCGCATGTAACGGTGCACCCAAGTGAAAGCACAACGAATGCCTATGAAAAATACGCGGTGCGCGTCCCTGTAGAAAAGGATAGTCATACCACAAAGGTGATGCTGCAGGTACCTGATGGCGTGAGTCTTGTGTCCGTCCTGCCAATGGCCAATTGGGATTATAAGCTGGAAAAAGGTGATGATGGATAGATAAAATCGGTAACTTGGACAGCGAAGAACGATGGAATTGGCCCGAATGAATTTACTGAATTTGCCTTTATTGCAGCAAATCCCAGTGAACCCGGACAAATTAGCTGGAAAGCGGTGCAGACTTATGATGATGGATCTGTTGTTGAATGGGCGGGATCTCCTGATTCGGAAAAACCTGCTTCCGTGACAAAGATTTCAGAAGGGGATGCGGTTTCATCGCACGAAGACCATGAACAGTCCACCACAAGTGAAGCGGCGGAAGAAGAAACAGACACCAGCTCCAGTTCCGAATCAGGATCTACCAACTGGATAGCAATTTCCCTATCAGTAATAGCAATCCTATTAGCACTAATCGGCCTGTTCCGCAAACGGGCATAAGCTGCTTGGACGCAGGTTCCTTGTCCTGAAGTAATAAGAAAAACCGGGCGATATGGCCCGGTTTTTCTTATGTATTTCACTTGGACGGTTCAGTGCAGCGGGACGCGGGACCTGTCCCCGCGTCCCGCTACACTACCCTCAATAACAGTCGCTTCAGTAGTGGTGCGACGTGTTCGGGGAGTTCGGATACGCTTGGGATCATTAGGCGTTCTTTCCCGTAGATGTTTTTCATTGTTTCGTCTTCTCGCTCGTCGATCCCGCCATCTGCTAAGAACATACCGATGACATCAATGCCTTTTTTGCGTGCTTCTGATACGGCTAGGTTCGTGTCGACGATACCATTTTGGTCATAATTCCAGGCAGCTGGCTCGCCATCGGAAAATACGAGCAGGAATTTGTTCTTTTCTCGTCTGGCTGCTAATTCCTTGGTCATCACCCGAATGCTGAATCCGTCACGGTTATCTTCCTCTGGCTCAAGCTGCATGATTTTCGCCCCATCATTTTGATAAACGGAATCCGTGTAGGAATGGATGCGGTGAAAATAATTTGGCTGATAGGTGTCTTTCGCATCATTCGCATCCTCCCAGAAACCGACGATGGAATGAGGGATCCTCAATTGCTTCAACGCCTCATGGAACAACACGATACCCCGTTTTGTTTCATCCATTTTATTATGCATGGAGGCGGAACAGTCGACAAGCAGGGTGAACACGGCATCGATGTTTTTTGATTCCTGATTTTTCTTATAAAATACCCGTGGGTTTTCATCGATTACAACTGGCAGCAGGTTATGGGACAATCGGCCAAAAAGCAGGTCGCGGCGCGGTTCATTCTTTTTGTGTTCCAGCGTTTTTTCAATGGTGGTCGCAAGTTTGCGTTTGTACGTTTCGATCGAATGAACGGTCTCCTGATAGGCCTGTTCATCATCCCAGGAAGGTGCCGTGGCTCTTTTATCAATCGCGACAGCATCTTTATTTTCCTCGCCATATGCAGATTCAGTCGTTTGTTTTCCTTTCGTTCCAGCCTGTTTCTCGAGTGATTCCAGTTCCGAATAGTCGTTTTTCTCGCTTTGGCCGGAAGCCCCCTGGATGGTTCCCATAGCCTGATCAGCGTCTTCCGTTTCGCGTGTTCCGCCACCCATAATGTTTGTTTTCGTTCCGACTTCCAAATCAAATTGCAGAAACGTTTGCTTGCGGTCACTGTTCTGATTTTCCCGATGCCAGCTGGAAAACTGTTCATCGATATATTCATTATTTTCGTCGTCCACGTCCTCTATGTCCTCATTCGCCAAATCATCCGTCCGCGTCAATTCATCAAATAAGGTATTCCGCTCATACTTTTCGATTTGTGAAATCGGGAAGGTGAAATAGTCATGTGTCATGTCCCGGTACTGCTCCCCAAGTTGGACCGCGACTTGCTCGGCGATCCTAATGCTGTCGGCCGTGCTTTTTGCCTCAAAAGAGGAGTAGAGAAGCGGTTTTAATTCCTCAAGACTGTTAAGCTGCTGTTCATTCGCCCTCGGGAAAACAGGGTCCGGGGAATCAGCCTGCAGCAACAAATAAATGAGGCAAAATAATTCATCAAGCCGGTTGCTCCGTGTCACATTCGCAGTTAATTCAGTCTGAAAATGGTGCTTCAGGTAATTTCTCCGGACAGAGAAGTCTTTCTTCGTACCTGGCCGCACTTTTGTAATGATTTCCTCCAGACGCAAATCTTCCAGCAACGTCATGAATTGAATAGTGAACTTCGGCAGGCTGGATTCAACGTTATTTTCCAAAAAGCCTTTCAGGGTGGGGACATGCGAATGTTGCAAGGTTCCAATTGAACGCAAAAATACATCCGTCTTGTAACCGGATTCCTTAATCGTCTGATTATTCACATCCCAGAAATGGCTGCCCGTCACCTCATCATCAATCAGATCGATGAATGAACCATACTTGTACTCGAATTTTAAGTCCTGGTTATCCGATAGTATCGTGGTCAGGTCCTGTAACTGCAGGAAAAGATTTGTGTCTACCTTAGAATCATCCCAGCGGTTGTATTTCAATTTGTAACCTCCTTTCTTTCTTATATGTGCGCAATTGCATAGTCATTTTTGTATATGTGCTCGGACTTCGGAGAGCGCATCACGAACTCGGGAGACAAGTCAGTAAACTTGGGAAACAACCTACAATCCCGGCAGATCTTCACCCCGTATTAAAACAATGTGTCAGCTAAATTCTTCACAAATTCTCTTTCGCGTTCCTCGTCAAGTTTATCAACAATCGACCGGAGAATGGCGCGTTTTGGCGGAATGATTGCACTCAGATCGCAGGCGTCAAGCAGGGCGCGGATGGACGCGGCATCTTCGGCAAGTTTTCCCTGATAAACAGCGCGGATCAGGTCAGTGGACAAGGTGACAAACAAATCGATGGTCGTTTTATCTGTCAGCTTTGTGTTTGATTCGATCAATTGTTTTAGATCTTCCCCCTCGATATAAGGAACATCAATGACAATAAAACGATTTTTCAGCGCTTCGTTTAATGGCACTGTGCCAACGTAGCCCTCATTGATTGCGGCAATGACATTAAATCCCTTTTCAGCGGTTATAATTTCGTTTGTAAAGGGGTTGGTAATTGTTCTCCGGTAGTCTAGGACACCATTGATGAGTGGCAATGTTTCCGGTTTGGCCATATTTATTTCGTCAATATATAGGAAGGTTCCATCGTTCATTGCACTTGTCACAGGACCCGGGACAAATTCAATTTTTTGCTTTTCATCCTGATACGCCAATGTTTTAAAGCCCATCAAGCTTTCCGCGTCCAAGTCCACTGAGCAGTTGATGCTGAACATCGGCTGGTGAAACAGGCTGGATAACGTTTCCGCGAATTTCGTCTTACCGGCGCCAGTAGGGCCCTTCAGCAAAATATTTTTCCCCATGCTCAGTGCGGAAATCGCATCAATTAATAAGTTTATATGAGGGGGCACATAGCCGCCCTGCCGTATTAATTCCTGAAATGTATCATCATCTTCGCGTTTATTCGCATTCAAAATATCAACAATATTGTCCGGCAAATTATAATCAGTAATCATCCAAAACGTACTCCTTTCATGGGACATAGGGACAGCTTCCTCCCCCCTCGGCGGGACGCAGGGACAGGTCCCTTGTCCCTACCATTTAATCACAAATATGGTGGGAACCACAAAAAAATCGGCTTATTTAAGGAGGCGGGCGGCGATAGCGGGACAAGGGACCTGTCCCCGCGACCCAACCCACGACCCAACCGAATCCAAGTCCCGGATGTATGATGCGGTGGGATGTGGTAAACAATTTATTGTATAGGTGAAAGGGGGAGTGGTATGTTTTCTTTTCGTGGTGATGCACATAAGGTCTTTCTGACGTTGAAGGGGCAGGATGATATTGGTTCTGATAAGGATCTGATGGAAACTGCCGAGATTAAATCCTTTTACGAATCCCTTGATAGTGACACGCTTCAATTGATCCATTATCGAATGATTAAAGAGAAGAACGGAACGGGTATTATTCCCATCTTTGTCACGTCAATTCCTTGGCTATTATTTTTAATTTCGGATAAAGTCCAAAAGATCTTTTTTAACAATGGCAGTTTGATTGGGATCGGTTTTATTTTAATTTACCTCATTCTACTTACAGCTAGTGCCGTATTTCATTTTAAGGAAAAGGCGTGGGCCGCATTTCATATTGAAATGATAAAGGACATTTTGAAGGAAAGAGATCATGTATAAACTTTTCAGGCAAGTATGAAAAGCCTTGCTAACGGGCGTGATGATTTAATTTTCCCATCAAATATAGTAAACTGAAGTTTAACCAATTTACGTACGATGGGATGGAATCATTTAATACGAGTCGTTAAAGGAGAAAAAATCGTGAAAATAGGAATTGATAAAATAGGCTTTTACACACCACATCTTTATGTTGATATGAACAAATTAGCTGAAGAGCGGGGTGTGGATCCTGAAAAATATACAATCGGCATTGGACAGGAGAAGATGGCAGTAGCCCCGATCACACAGGATCCGGTTACTTTAGCGGCAAATGCGGCACTGGAAATATTGGACGAAAAAGATAAAAAGGACATTGACTTTGTTATTTTCGGAACAGAATCCGGAATCGACAGCTCTAAGTCAGCAGCGGTATATGTGCATGAATTATTAGGAATTAACCCATATTCCCGGGCGATTGAAGTGAAGCAGGCCTGTTACGGAGCGACTGCTGGAATTCAAATGGCAAAAGGGCATATTGCATTAAATCCAGAGAGCAAAGTATTGGTGCTTGGTTCCGACATCGCAAGGTACGGGCTGAACACATCGGGCGAAGCAACCCAGGGAGCGGGAGCGGTAGCCTTAGTGATCAGTGCCAATCCGCGTATTATGGAACTTGAGGATAATAGCGTTTATTTCACCGCAGATATTATGGACTTCTGGCGCCCGGTCTATTCGGATATGGCATTCGTGGACGGAAAATTATCGAATGAACAATATATCTCTTTTTTTTCCAAAGTCTTTGGGCAATACAAAGCAAAGACAGGACTGGAGCTTAAGGACTTCGAAGCAATTTGCTACCACCTGCCATATACCAAGATGGGGCTGAAAGCATTGCGGACTGTTCTGGATGAAGGGACAGAAGATGTGAAAGACCGGCTGGTGGAAAACTACAAGATTAGTGCAACGTATAACCGCAATGTGGGCAATATCTACACCGGGTCACTGTACTTAAGTCTGCTTTCCCTGCTTGAACAAAATGAAAATCTGCAGGCAGGTGCAAAAATCGGGTTGTTCAGCTATGGTTCCGGTGCAGTAGGTGAGTTCTTCACTGGCATATTGCAGCCAGACTATCAGAAGCACTTACAGATGGAAAATCACAAAACGTTATTTTCCAATCGTACAGAATTATCTGTAGCCGAATACGAAGAAGTTTTCCAAGAAACCCTGCCAACAGACGGTTCAACCATCGAACTAACAGTCAACAATGACCCCGCAGCCATCTGCCTAGCAGGCATAACCGACAACAAACGCCAATACGTGCATAAGTAGGGACGCGGGGACAGGTTCCTTGTCCCGGATGGGCGAAATTATGATAAGTTTGTATATAAGTTATTTTGAATTAATTGGCCCTGGAAAGAGTTTCTTTCTGGGGTTTTTGTATAGGAATCCCTCATGTACAATGTTTTCAAACACAATAAACAAAGAGAAGGAATTAAATAGCACCTAAGTACAGTCAAACTTTAATATGAGCATTTTGAAGTAATGTTGACGGAAATGGAGGGACGACATGAAAATCGTGGTGACTTCAGACACGCATATGCCGAAAAAGGCCAAACAACTGCCATCAAATCTGGTGAAGGACTGTAAATCGGCCGATCTCATTATTCATGCAGGGGATTGGATGTCGATGGATGTTTTTCGGACGTTTTCCAGTTACGCCGAGGTAAAGGGCGTGTACGGCAATGTGGATCCCGATGAGGTTATAAAAAATTTTCCTTCCCAGCAAATAGTAGAAGTGCAGGGGCACAGGATTGGTATTGTCCACGGACATGGGGAGAAAAAAACAACTGAAAAACGCGCGTTGGCTACGTTTGATGGGGACGAAGTAGATATTATCATTTATGGCCACTCACACATCCCGATGATTCGATATTTTAAAAAGATACTGTTGATGAACCCGGGATCACCAACCGATAAACGAACTCTGCCACATTATTCGTACGGAATTCTTGAGATTGGGGAGACAGTTAGAGCGGAAATTATTTTGTTTAAATGATGAAAATTTAACTCGGGAGGAACCTGCCTGTGGAAAAAATTATTGCACAGAATAAGGAAACAAGCCTCGGCAAGTATTTATTTGTTTCTCTTTTTTCGTTACTAACTTTGGGAAAAATAAACCGGGTGGAAACGCATAGGAAGGAATTGAAAGAAAAGCTGTTTCAGGATCTTAATAAACTGTAAACGTTGGAAATACGAAAGATGAAGTGAAGTACTGAACACGGTCCCAAGCAGTGCCTTGAATCCGGAAAGGCAGTCGCGGGTCAAGGAACCTGTCCCCGCGTCCCACCCCGCAGCTGGCCGCCTTCAAACTTTGCGTTGCTGTTAAAGCTTCCGGTAGGGAAGATGAATGTCCAGGGCATGCTGGTTTGTTTTTGGATAGTTACCCCGGGAGAGAAGCTATACTTGGCGAGAATTGTATCGTTTACTACATAGGAAAACTCTTGATTATGGAAGGTGTAATCCTGGTAACTGGTGTTATGGATTAACATTGCAACCAGCAGATCCCCGCGATGATTTTTGGCTTGCCAAAGTGATGTGAACTGAATGTCAACACCCGGGGCTAATTCTGCTTTTTGAAACGTTTCTTTAATCCGTTCCCGGTCCCGATCGGCAATTGTTTTATCCCATGCGGATTGAAATGTGAGCTTTTGCATTAATAACACCTCATTTTCGACATTTCTTCGATTATAAATCCTTTTTTGAAAAAAATATAGAGGAATTCATCGGACCCGCAGCGAAATAAGTATATGCAGGAAATGAAAGCAGGTAAATACAAAGAAAAGAGGTTTTGCTATTGAAGCAAGCTTTATTAGTAATCGATGCCCAGCAGGAATTAATTGAGGGAAATGAGCAGGAGAAAAGTGTCTTTCGTAAGGAAAAGCTGGTGGAAAATATTAATCTGGTAATAAAAAAAGCACAGGAATCTGATTCTCTTATTGTTTTTGTAAGGGATAAGGATGTTGCCGGCGGGGAAGGGAAAGGGTTTCAAATCCACCAGGACATCAAAGTGCCAGCTGATTCACCAGTAATTGATAAAAAAGCCACGAATTCATTTTATGGAACTCCATTAATGACACTTTTGAAAGAGAAGAAGATTGACCACCTTGTGATTATGGGGTGCGCCACACAATATTGCATTGACACTGCAGTAAGAACGGCCACGGCCAATTACTTTGACGTTACACTAGTTGGGGATGGACATTCAACGGCGGATTCGGAAAATTTATCTGCTGAACAGATTATCAATCATACGAATGAAACGTTGCACGGCTATGACAATGTTGTTCATTTTTCTATTGTTCGAAAAGCGGAGGAAGATCTTTTTCAGCCCATCCATGATAATTATCGGTAAATGTGGAAGGGAAATCAAAGCCTTAATCCAAATGTTCTTGTAGGATTAAGGCTTTTATGTGTTGTAGTCATTTTACCCTAAGTGTATTCGCCAAAACTAACCCCCGCTAAATATTTTTCACACTCCCGTATCTTTTCACCCCGCTTTTTCGTTTATACTAAGTGAAAGACAAAATTTGAGGAGTGATTTGCAATGCGGCCGCATGTACAAAAAACTCTCGCTGAAGCGAATGAAAACTTCGAGAATGCTGTTCAACCATACCTGAAGGACTTGGAAAAGTATTGCCGATCTTTGATGAAATCGACATGGGATGGGGAAGACCTGATGCAGGATACATTAACAAAGGCATACAAAAGCTGGCTTGGTACATCAAAGTCAGTGTCCAAAGCGTACTTGTTCCGGATTGCCTCTAATACATGGATTGATGAATACCGAAAACGCAAGCCGGATGTAGACTTCAATCAGGATACGTCAATGCTGGTGGCGAGGAAAGAGACGGACTCGGATCAGATATACAGTGCAATGGAATTATTACTGCGTGAGCTGACACCTAAACAACGTTTGGCAATGCTGTTATCTGGACTGGACTACACAGCGCAGGAAACTGCAGCGATGACTGGCACAAATGAAGGGGCAGTAAAGGCAGCCCTCCATCGTGCCCGGAGAAAATTGAATCTGGAAAAACATGAAGACGATGGAAACATGGACCACGACAGAGTTATAACCTATGTCACCGCAGTACGCAACGGGGAGGCGGCCAAATTAATCGATCTTTTTCATAAAGAAATGCTGGAACCGCGTCAAACGTCCATCCCAGGTGCCAAAATGGTTTCAGGACCACAGCTCACAATACAACAAATTTCGAGAGCAAGTGTTTCATACTTGCTTGTGGCAATCCCGACAAAAAGCGGCGATTTACTTTTTATCCCGTTTTATCGGTCAGAATGGCTGAATTCCTTGTCATGGTTGACGAAGGAGTTTTCGTTCGCTGCATAATGGAAGGAGCTAACCAGCATGTCGAATGTCATTCCATATGTCGTTGAGCAGACAAAGCAAGGAGAACGCTCGTATGATATTTATTCGCGGTTGCTGAGGGATCGCGTTGTGTTTCTTGGAACAGAGGTCAATGATGAAATTGCCAATAGCATCGTGGCACAATTGTTGTTTTTGGCGGCGGAGGATTCTGAAAAAGACATATCCCTGTACATTAACAGTCCCGGTGGATCAATCACCGCGGGATTTGCAATTTACGATACGATGCAGTTCATCAAGCCGGATGTGCAAACAATTTGTACCGGGTTCGCAGCTTCCTTTGGCGCCATGTTGCTCGTAGCCGGAGCGAAAGGAAAGCGGCTTGCTTTGCCGAACAGTGAAGTGGTCATTCACCAGCCATTAGGTGGAGCAAAAGGCCAGGCAAGTGATATTGAAATTAGCGCCCGCCGTATTATCCAGATGCGGAAGCGAATTAACAATATTCTCGCAGAACGAACCGGACAGCCGCTTGAAAAAATAAACAAAGACACGGATCGGGATTACTTCATGACAGCAGAGGAAGCGAAGGAATACGGGATGATTGATAAAGTAGTGGAATCAAAAGAATCCATATAATAGAAAATTTTAGGATGAATTAAATAAACTTTGAAAAAACGTGTTAAGGAGCATAATCCCTCCTCTGACACGTTTTTTATATATGTCTAGCTCCAGCACCCAAAAGCTGCCGTCATAAGCAATGGACACTATGAACGCCAAACCCATGCGTTCTACGGTCCCTTGCTTATGCGTCCGCTTCTAAACGGGCGCTTGCGCTTTTCTTGTCTAGCTCCAGCGCCCAAAAACTGTCGTCATAAGCAATGGACACTACGAACGCCATACCCATGCGTTCTACGATCCCTTGCTTATGCGTCCGCTTCTAAACGGGCGCCCTAAGCTTTTCTTATATGAAATTGACTTTACTTGCGCTTCATAAGATTCACTTTAACGTTTGCATGACTGACGACAAGTCCAGTTCATCTTCGCAAAAAGAATACATTGCTCATTTATATATTAGGCAAGTTATAGAAATACTGATATTTTCATCAAATTTTCACAATCAACGTATATGGTAAGGATGTAAACCATTGAAATGGAGGAGTCGCTTTATGCTGGTCGTAAGCAAATTAATGGCAATCGGCGTAATAATCTTCAGTATGCTTGCTGGATTTATTTTCTTTTATATTGTGAGCGATTTGTCTAAGGCACAAAAGAAAAGGCTCCTAGAGGAAATGATTTCACAACTGATTAATTTCATGATCTTTATCTGGCTTGGAAAGGTCCTGTTAAACCTTTCCATATTCATCAAGGATCCATTGGCAATATTGGCTTATCCAAGTAACTCGAATGCATTTTATCTGGCGGTTTTATTTAGTGCTGTCGTACTTGCTTATAAGTCTAAACGACGAAAGATGGACGTGCCTTTATTTATGGAATCTTTTCTGCCTGTGTTCCTGGTGGCGTCGTTTTTCTATGAATTTATCCAGCTTGTTTGGCACGACAGGGTGTACTCGCTTGGTTACATAATATTACTAACTGTTCTTCTGATTACATTCCTGCTGGTCCGTGATCGCATATCAGGCAGTGTGCTATTGATCGTGATGCTTTGTGGCTGGTCGGCCGGGGTTGTGCTAATCGCATATACACAGCCATTTGCTACAGTATTTGGTTATTTAATGGATCCATGGTTTGTGGGCTTGTTTTTCATTGTAAGCATTTTAATTATTATTTTTAACAAAAGAAAGAGGGATCGCAATGGGTGGAATTGAAGCAGATACGATGCTGGTAGTGGGAATGTTTCTAGCGATAGGGGCGGGGGCGTTGTCCTTCCTGTCACCGTGTGTGCTGCCAATATTTCCAGCATATTTATCGTACATTACCGGGATAAGTGTGAAGGAACTCAGGGGGAATCAGGACGCTAAAATTCGCCGCAAATTAATGAGTCACTCGATTATCTTTTTATTGGCGGTATCATTAGTATTTATTAGTCTTGGCGCCAGTGCTTCGTTTCTAGGGCAATGGGCGCAGGATTTATTGCTTGGCGATTCCGGGTTGTTTATTCAACGGATTGCAGGGATTTTCATTATCATTATGGGGTTATTTGTTGCCGGTTGGATTACGATTCCATCGTTAATGAAAGAAAGGCGGTTCCATTACTCCAAAAAGCCGGCGGGGTATGTGGGAACCTTTTTCATTGGCCTTGGTTTCGCGGCTGGCTGGACCCCGTGTATAGGCCCTATCTTTGGCTCTATTCTGCTGCTTGCTGCCAGTAATCCAAGCCAAGGGGTATTTTATACGATTATGTACGTCATCGGCTTTGCGTTACCGTTTATCACACTGACTTTCTTTCTTGGATCGACCAGATGGATTGTCCGGCACAGCCAGATCATTATGAAGATAGGCGCAGTTATTATGATAATCATGGGACTGGTTTTATTTTTCGGCCTTATGCCGCGAATTACCGGGTTTCTGCTTGATTTAGTACAGGATACATGGTTATCGAAATTAGGATAATACGGAGGGAATGAACCATGAAAAAGGCAATTCTGCTTGTAATTGTAGTTGGAATGTTTGGCTTTGCAGTTTACGATTTTACAAGTTCGACTGATGAACCAACCCCCAAAGAAGGAAATGAATCCGTTTCAGGAGGTAAAATCACATCACCACCAGCGAATAACCAGGAGGAAGTGAAAGAATCTGATCAAGTGGGGCTTGAACGAGGTGAAATTGCCCCTGATTTCAAGCTGCAAACGCTGAATGGTGAGACAGTTCAATTATCGGATTATCGAGGCAAGCGCGTCCTAATCAATTTCTGGGCAACCTGGTGTCCACCATGCCGTGCTGAAATCCCTGATTTACAAAAGTTGTATGAAAATAAGGACGTGGCTATATTAGCCGTTAATATGACAGGGTCAGAAAAAAGTAAGGGTGCTGTCACTGAATTTGCGAAAAAATATGGGATGACTTTTCCAGTGCTCCTGGATGAAAATGCTGATGTGACGACAACCTATCAAGTTCGGGCATACCCAACTTCCTATATGATTGATTCAGAAGGTCGTATCCAATTTATTGCCCTTGGCGCGATGAATTATGAACTCATGACACAACAGCTGGAAAAAATGAAATAAGGGACCAGGAGGTGAACTAAATGAAAAAGGCTGTCATTTTAATTGTGCTTCTCGGAATGGTTGGATTTGCTGTGTATGATTTCGTTGATCAGCCAGACGATTCTGCCAGTCCTGATACAGATGAGGCAAAAGAATCCAGTTCAGTGAACGGTAAGGCAACCGAACCATCGACCGCTGATAAAAGTGAAGCAACAACTGCTGATCCCACAGTTGGTTTAGAGATGGGAAACATTGCTCCGGACTTCCAGCTTCAAACATTAGCCGGTAAAACTGTGAAACTATCCGATTACCGTGGGCAGCGGGTAATGGTCAACTTTTGGGCAACCTGGTGTCCGCCATGCCGTGCGGAGATGCCGGATATGGAAAAGTTTTATCAAAATGAAGATATCGTTATTTTGGCGATTAATTTAACACAAACAGAGAAGAGTTTGCAGCAGGTACAGGATTTTGTAAATGAGTTTCAGGTAACGTTTCCCATTTTGCTTGATAAACAAATCGAAGTAGCTACAAATTATGGGATACGTCCAATCCCAACTTCCTTTATGATTGATCCAAATGGAATTATTCAGTTCAAGGCATTTGGTGCAATGAGTTATGAACGGATGGTTCAGGAATTTGAAAAGATGAAATAGACCGGTTTTATAGCGTACAATAGGCCTGAGGTGAACATGGTGAAGCAAACAATTTTAGTGGTCGAGGATGATAAAATGATCCGCGAGCTTGTCAGTATTTATTTGAAGAAAGCCGATTATGACGTGATGGAAGCAGCCGATGGGGAAGAGGCAAAAACTATTTTTCTAACCTGGCACCCTTGTTTAATTGTCCTTGATCTAATGCTTCCGAAAGTTAGTGGAGAGGATTTCTGCACATGGGTTAGGGAGCGAGAACGGAATGAGGTATCGATTATCATGCTATCCGCCAAAGCTCGGACCGATGATAAAATTAATGGACTGAAAATGGGGGCGGATGATTACCTGACAAAGCCGTTTGACCCTGATGAACTTGTCGCGCATGTTGAAGCGGTTTTACGTCGAACGGGACAATTTTGTCAAAAGATTACCTATGGCGGGCTGTGCATCAAACCGAGAAAAGGGGAGGTAGTGCTTTTCGATAAGCAACTGCATTTGACGAAACATGAATTTAATCTATTATTTCATTTCATGGAGAATCCAAATGTCGTGTTATCAAGAGAGGATCTCATTCAGCATCTCTATCCTTATGCCGATAAGACTGTGCTTGATCGGACAATTGATGCACATATAAAAAAGCTTCGGGAAAAAATCGAGGATAATCCTGCCTCGCCGAAACGAATTCATACAGTTCGGGGAATGGGGTATAAATTTGTGGATGAATAAAGATAGAAAATCATGGCTTCCCAAACGGTTCCTGTGGCGGCTGACGCTGATCAATATCATTGTTATTGCATCGTTTATCACTCTGAGCAGCCTGGCGATTTATAACACGGCTTGTTTCTTGGTAGATGGAATGGGGACGATGACGAATCAGAAGCAAGAACAGTTTAATTCAACTCTCTTTCTTTATTTATGGATTTTCAGTATTTCAACGATTGTAATTGGCAGCCTGATTCATTTCCATTTAATGAGAAAACTCATTCACCCTTTAAGGAAATTGATAAAGTCTACTAAAACAATGAAGCAGGGTCAATACCCGAGACCGATTGAAGTGCGATCAGAGGATGAAATGGGGCAGTTGATTGGTCATTTCAACGAACTGGTGGAGCAATTGAAATACAACCAGCAACATAAAGAAAAACTTGTAGCGGATTTATCCCATGAATTTCGCACTCCTTTATCCAATTTAAATGGTTATCTTGGTGCATTAAACAATGGTGTAATTGAAGGTGACCGGAAACTGTATCAATCCCTTTACGAAGAATCCAAGCGCTTAACGAATATGATTGAACAGCTTGAACTGCTGAAAGAATGGGATTATATATCAAAACAAACATTTTCTGAACGGGAACCGATGGATATGGATGTGCTGGTCGCACAATCCGTTGACATGTTTCGGTGGTCCTTGAAAGAAGCAGGCATCGCTGTCCATGTCCACACAGAACCGGGAAAAGTGCATGTATTCAATAAGGGCATCCCCCAGGTTATCAGCAATTTAATTGATAACGCCATTCGTTACTACCAGGGACCAGGTGACTTAACGATAAATGGGGAAAATTTGCATTCAAAATACAAGGTTTCCATCACTGCACCCGGCCAGCCAATTCCCCAAGCCGAACAAGAAAAAATCTTTGAACGATTTTACCGAATCGACCCCTCAAGAACCCGGGACACCGGAGGAACAGGACTCGGACTTGCCATATCAAAAGAAATCATCGAACACCATCACGGCGAAATAGGAGTAAAAACCCAAAATCAACATCACACCTTCTGGTTCACATTAGGGACAGGTCAAGATTACTGACAGGGACAGAGGGACAGGTCCTTTGTCCCACCTCTCAAAGCGTACACATATTATTTACAATCAAAAAACAGGAATTCAATTGGCCAACAGAGAATTACTAGTATAAAAGCGAGCTTTTATACATTTTTGAAAGTGGGGAGCCAAAATGGGGCGAGTTGTTGGATTCGAATTGAGCAGTCAGGAGCCGAAAAAGGCAGCAAAATTTTATGCCAATGTATTTGGATGGAAAATGTCTGAACCGGACTGGGATTATTGGGCTGTTTCTACGGAAAAGGATACGATGAACACTGGAATCGACGGTGGAATAAGTAAAGGTCCAAGTGATTATCCACATGGAACACGTATTCAAATTGAGGTTGATTCCATTGACGATGCAATCATCAAAGCAAAAGACAATGGTGCGATGGTCGTACAGGGGAAGATGGAGTTCGATGACTTTTTTCTAGCATACCTAGTGGATCCTACTGGACTTGGATTCGGTCTGATTGAGCAAAAATAAATAATGATTTTCAACGCAAAGTAGTTTAACGGAAAAGTGTTTAGTGTTAAACTATATTTGTGGTGACGAATTAATTTAACACATTCATCGTCATATATAAACCATTTGCAAGTTGAAGGAGAGGGAATTATCAATGGATCGTTTAAAAGATAAAATCACTATTATTACCGGCGGTGCATCAGGTATGGGGGCTTCGATGGCAAAATTATTTGCAGATGAAGGCGCAATCGTAATTGCTGCCGATATTAATGAGGAAAATCTAGCAAAAATTGCTGAACTGGACAATGTAGAAGGAATGAGATTAGACGTTTCTTCTAATCAGGACTGGGCTGAGTTAACAAAGGCTGTTGTTGAGAGATATGGCCGGATCGATATTTTAGTAAACAACGCAGGCATTTCTTCTGAAAAAACATCTGACCAAATTACCGATGCAGACTGGAGCCTTATGCATAAAATCAATTCGTTTGGTCCGTTTTTGGGAATTAAACATGTCTCTGAATATATGAAAGAAGCGGGTAAGGGTTCAATTGTTAACACTTGTTCCTATACCGCCATTATCGGTTCCGGCTTCAATCATTATTCGGCATCAAAAGGTTCCTTGCGTGCCATTGCCCGCGCCGCTGCCTCAGACTTAGGTCAATTTAATATTCGTGTAAATACTGTATTTCCAGGTGTGGTCGAAACACCAATGACCTCAAAACTATCAGAGGCTAAAGATATGATGAATATGCTCGTCAACGCAACCCCAATGAAGCGTCTAGGAAAACCAGAAGAAGTAGCAAGCGCCATACTATTCCTAGCCTCAGACGAAGCATCTTACATTACCGGCGGAGAACTAGTCATCGACGGCGGCTATTCCGCACGGTAGGGACGGAGGGACAGGTTCCTCGTCCCTCCTTTTTTAAAAGGGGGAACTATGTTGAAAAATACAGAAGGAACAGTAAAAATAATTCCCAGACTATTACATATGGAGCAGTTCATAAAAGAATTAAAGAAAAATCCCGAACAAGACAGAGAAAAGTTAGCCATGAAAACGTTTAATTTCCCAGAAGAAGAGCTGAAGTCGCTGTTGTTTTTTGGTATGTTCAATATAAATAGAAAAATTGACCCACTTGAACATCAATTAAAGCAGATGCACAAGCTGCAATTGGAGTCCTTTATAAAGAATGAATTGGAAAGTTTACAGAAAAACTTTCCTACAAATTATCAAATAACATTTGAGCTGTTTGTATTAGATGAGGATGATGACTTTGTAAAGGACAAGCTCAGTGGTGTTTCGGCATTTACAGATTGGGACGGAAAAATGTGCTTTGTAGTGTATCCAGATGAAAAGGTTCGCCTGGCATTAAAGTCTGTTATTACCCATGAATTTAATCATCATTGGCGTATAAGTAAATTGGCAATGAAAGAAGGAAATGAGACATTACTTGACCGAATGATATTAGAAGGGTTAGCCGAACATTTTGTTAAGCATGTATTGGGTGAATCTTTTCAAGGGCCATATAAGGATGCGCTCACAGAACAGGAAGCTAAAACTTTATGGAATCAAACCTACCACATACACGCATTCGAAAAAGGAGGAATAACTGATCCATTCTTGTTTGGAGACAGTGAACAGGGATTACCCTTTTGGGGTGGTTATTCTATCGGTTATTATCTTGTTAAATGGTATCTCGAAAAAAATAGGAGTATTTCCTTTGAAGAATTGATGTTATTACCTTCTGAAGAATTTATCGAATATTGTAGCCGTGCATAGTCTTTGGAGGGGAATTTTATTTAACCCATAAAGATGCATTTGCTAATGAGATCATAAATCAACAATCGACAATATTGAGATTGCCTCAGTCCAATTGTTAACCAATACAATAACTGATTTTAGAGGACACATTTATATTTATAATGGAAATACTGCAGTAGCAGAGGATGAAGAATTTCATGGGTCTGAGGACAGCACCAATGCAATGATTTTAAGTGTTTCATCCATTCTTCAATTACAAGCAGGTGACCAAATAAATGTCAGGGTAACTTCTAATAACCCAACAATTATTAATCCGAATAATCCGTCTAGAACCCATTTCGAAGCAGCAAGGTTTCTTTCATAGGATGCGGGACGGAGGGTTCCCATCCCTTCCAATTTAAACTGAGGAAAACTAAAATAATTCTCGGGAATTACATATTGAACAATTTTAAAAAACAGCTAAGGGGCTTACACTCAAACTAATCGACAAGCTTATTGATAACCAATAAAAAAGAGGTGGACGATGAACGTTAGAAAAGCGAATCCAAATGACGCCAAAAGCATTGCAAAGGTACAGGTTGATAGTTGGAAAACCACGTATAAAAATATTGTTCCAGATGAATTTTTGGACCGAATGAGTTATGTAAGCAGGGAACAAAAATGGAAAGATAAAATCCCAAAGCAGGCTGTTTTTGTAGTTGAAACCGATGAAGGGGAAGTAGTAGGTTTTGCAAATGGCGGTAAGGAGCGTACAGGCAATTATCCTGCCTATCAGGGTGAATTATATGCGATTTATATATTGGCAGACTACCAAAGAAACGGAATAGGAAAACTATTCATTAAGCAAATTATTGAGGAATTGAAACGAAAAGACATATATTCAATGACGGTAGCAGTGTTAAAAGACAATAGTTCCAGAAAATTTTATCAGTCGCTTGGAGCTAAAAAAATTGATACGACAGAGTTGGAAATTTCCGGTGAGAAGCTTAAAGAAATCATATATGGATGGGAAGATATAAGGACAACATTTTAAATCCCTATGAATCTTCGTATTTTATTGAATGCAACAGGTTAGCCTTATTTTTTTATACTATATTTTTTGACTTCTAGAACATTAACCAATTTACTGATCTAGCGAAATTACACTTGCAACACCCTCTTTATAGTCTATAGAAGGGAGTTCCGACTTTTGCCATTTTTTCCATCACCCCCACTGAACTCCCAATAAGTCCCTGCTCCATCTTAATATGTCCGATTTGTCCGTTTTACTATCACTTCAAAGCCGCCCCAAAGGTTTATTTGCTGCAGTAGAAAACACTTGATACTTTTCCAGAGACTATTTAAATTAGCCTGCAAATGAAAAGCAACAACGCCAAATAAAGGCTTTTTTGTTGGACAAAGAGATATAAATCAGCTATAAAAAAGTATGGACGGAAATTATCGAGGGTTCAGCACATGCTGGTTCTTTTTGGAAAAATAATAAGACTGCTGACGGAAGCGATTAGAATGAAAAAAACTTAGACCCCATAAAATCAGAACGATACTACAGCTACTGGAGAGTGAATTAGTGAAACGTTTTATTCTACTATTAATCATTGTGTTCATCGGGTATGTTTCAAAACCGTTATGGGAAGAGCCAGTGCAACAAGCTATTCCTTCATCCGTAAAGGATTCCATCCGTTCTGCAGTCGATTTTGGAAAAGAATATGCAGCTGACAATTTTACGTTAGATAACCTAACTCAACAATTAGATTCTTTGTTCAAATCGCCTGATAATTTGCCGCCAGGATCAAAAGGAACAGACATTGAAACACCAAAATTATCAGCTCCTGAGGACCACCTATTTTCGATTCATAACATTGAATTAGGACAATCAAAAGCGAAAGTCGAGCAGAAAATTGGTAAACCGAAGCGAACCTCGAAAAATGAATATGGCGTCAGCTGGGCAGCTTATCATGAAAACTATCATAATTTTATCATGGTTGCCTATGATAAAAATAATATGGTTCGCGGCCTTTTCACCAATCAGGATTTGATCGCCTCTGCAAAGGGGGTCAAACTCGGAAGTTCTAAGCAATCGGTTCGGGATCATCTTGGTACTCCTGAATCTGCCATCAGAAAAGGCCTAGTCAATTATCAGATTAACAGTAATGGAGAATATGATGTATTTCGGCTTGACAACAGTTTTGTCACAGTTTTTTATGACAAGCATGCGAACAATACGGTAACAGCCATTCAAATTATTAATAAAGATTTAGAACAGAATAAAGACGGTTTTTATACCGAACCAAGCAAGTCTTTAAGAGAAGGGTTTGAATATCAGCTGTTTGATTTAACAAATGCTACAAGGGTAAAGCACGGTCTGTCCATTTTAAAATGGGATGATCATGTGAGTGAAACGGCCCGGAATCACAGCTTGGATATGGCCGAAAATCAATATTTCGCCCATACAAATCCACAGGGTCAATCCCCATTTGATCGTATGAAGGAAGATAACATTTCTTTTATTACAGCTGGTGAAAACCTTGCATATGGACAGTTTAGCAGCATCTTTGCCCATGAAGGACTGATGAATTCCTTAGGTCACAGGAAAAACATTCTAAGAGAAAATTATAAATATTTAGGGGTCGGAGTGGCGTTTAATAACGAGTCACAGCCTTACTATACGGAAGATTTTTATAGTAATTCGCCATCACTATAGAAATAAAAATAGATTAGGGTGAGGAACATTTAGAAATAGCTAACTTTTTCATTAACCAAATCGATTTCCTTTAAGAATCGGTTTGGTTGATTGTTATTATAATCTAAAAAACTAGGAGTGACTGTAGAAAGATGCACATAAAGGGTGAATTGACATATGATAATCTGGTTTCACTTCAAAAGGACTTTCTAAACACTTCAGATAAGGCGAAAAAGCGGATTAACATTTTGACAATCACATCAGCAGGAATAGTTTTTGTTTTACTGTTTCTAATTCAACCAAGCTTTCATCCGGTCCAAATCGCGATTAATTTAGTTTTGACGTTTTTATTTGCATTATTGGTACCAGTTATTATACGACATAATGCCGTTCGTGGGTTAAAAAGGGATGTGCATAGCAAGAAGCTGGGGCCTTTCTCTTTACATTTAACTGAAGAGGGAATAGATGTACAAAGAGAGTATTCCAGTAAACATGTTGCATGGAAAGAGATTCAGAGAGTTACCGCCGATGATGCGAACTTTTTCCTATATCATGTCAATCAATCCGCTATTATTATTCCAAGGAATGCAGTTAAATCCGATACGGAACTGATTGAACTCTTGTCTACATATGTGGGTGAATCGAAAATAGAAACTAAGACTGGGGCTAGTTATAACAGAAAGCCAAAAAGAGCAGTTTTTTCGGTGTTAATTATTGCCTTGGTATTGCTAGTCGGCGTGCACTACTACTATATCAAACCACAGAATGACGTTGCGAGAGCTGTACAAATGGTGGATGACTTATTTGTCGAAGTGGATGGGAAATCCGATTCAGAAAAAAATGATGAAACCCCTGGAAAAATAAAGGAATCCACAGATCAGGAACAAATTGACCAAACACGAAAAGCAATAGCAAAAATTGATCCGGATAATGGTGAACATGGGGGATATTCCATTGCTGTATTGGGTTTGAGCTTGACGGTTAACGATGCTCAGAAACAATTAGATAAAAGAGAAGGTAATCAAATTTCGGATGGGACTAATAAAGATTCATCGACTGAATCAAAAGATGATCCACTGGAGGAGCAAGATAAAGAAGACACTTTGATAGAATTTACCCCGAACGAAAAAGATGTCATATTGAAAGATAATGTTTTGAAAAATAAAGATATACTCGAAGATTTTATGAAAGTGGCTGGAGAAAACAATGAAAGTCAAATCAGAGTGGTAAAGTATGTTAAGTCACAAGGTGTTATTATTTATGAATTGAAATCAAGATATGATGCAAACGCTGATGAAGGTTGGATTTCTGTTGATCCAGATTTAAGTCACTATAAACCCACAGAAAATGAAGTGCAAGATGTTTTTAATAATGCCCCTCAGCAATGTGGGTATATGTCAAAAGATAAAATAGAGGGCTACTATAAATTAAACAAATGTAGAACAAATTGGGAATATCGGTTGCTTCCAATACCGAAGTAGACTAATTAAATGGAAGAGGATCAGCGCAAAATTATGCGTTGGTCCTTTTCTGTTTCATCTAGATCTATAAAGTTTAATTTTTTGACCAGTGAAACATGGTTTTTAGTAATTCTCGAATAACGCTTAACAGGGTAATTTGATATATATGTTAAAATATAACAAGGATTATGAAATAATTTATTTATCAAAAAATAAGGAAAAGAGAAAAGAGGGGATTGAAAATGGATGTAAGATATCCAATTGGGAAATTACAGGTTCCTAACAAGGTAACATTAGAAAATATTCAAGAATGGCTAAAGGAAATCGAAACTTACACGATTCGATTAAGAGAAACTGTTGACTCATTAAGTGATGCGGAATTAAGCAGAACATATCGTGATGGCAGCTGGACAGTTCGTCAACTTGTTCATCACATAGCAGATTCTCAGTTGAATATGTATCAACGTTTGAAGCTGGCTTTAACAGATGAAAATCCAATAGTGCCAGCTTTTGATCAAGAAAAATGGGCTATTCAACTGGATACAAAACTTCCTGTAGAATGTTCTATTAAACTGCTAGAAGGTATAAATGAGCGCATCGTGTCTTTAGGAAATAGTTTAACTGAAGAACAATTAAATCGAGCTTTTACGCACCTGGAAAACGGTAAAATAACAGTTGCAACAAAGGTAGCTAAATTAGCTTGGCACGAAGAGCACCACTTAGCCCATATAAAAATCGCATTATCAAAATAATACAAACGAATAGGCGTAGATGGGGGTTTAAAAAGCCCAGAAGTTGATGGAAAAATATCATGTTGAAGATGATAAATAATTTTTTTCTTAGAAGTTTTTCAGGGCGATGTTTGGTTTACAGAGAAACTTATCGGACCTAGGCAGCGCCCTGTTATTATTAGTGGGTCTTGATGTAATTTTTAGTAACTAGATAACATAATCTTAAACACGTACAGGTGAGAAAAGGCTCCCTATAAGGAACCTCTTATCTTATTTCTCTTGAATATTGAAAAGGCGGATTTACTTTATGCATTAAATTTCCCCTCAGCATGGAAACAACAAATTCAAACCTACAACTCTACTTCCCCGCTCTTACCCGTTCCATGATTTCCTGAACGATCGTGTTCTTGGCATCCGCGTAGTGTTGCACGTGCCGCCATTCACGCTTAGCCAGATTGCTTTTGACCTGTGCGTATTTAATCCGGTCGGCATCATTGGACCGCAGCCAATCACGGAAGCGCAGCATGCGATCGACTTCTGATGTCTTTTTGCTGAATACATGCAGATTGATGTCTGTATCGGGCCCTTTGAACATTCGATGCTCAAACCACTCGGGCTCCCGAATACGCAAAATGTAACCCGCTTTCTCCAAGTGGGAAAGATAGGACTCCTCATCGGCAGAGTCCGCCACCACCAGTAGAATATCAATAATGGGCTTGGCACACAGTCCTGGGACTGAGGTTGATCCAACGTGCTCCACCTGCAACGCCTTATTGCCGAGTGCGGCACGAATCCGCTCAGCCTCCTGGTCAAACAGCTTTGGCCAACCTGGATCATACTCTAAAAGGGTGATTTTCGCATTATGTGGTGTACGCTCTCCAACCGTGACCTTCTGTAAACCTTCATCACTAATCTGTTCTGAATTAATACCATCCTGCATTGCTGGCAATTCCTCCTTTCCGCTAACAATCTAGTATTTGAAAATATCACAACATTTGTTAAGTTGCAACTATCCATAGGGAAGCGAGCACTTTAATTAAATTGCTGACTCCTTGGCGTATAGTAAACTTTCACTCCTTCATAAAAGCCGTAATTTGATGACACAGATCCTCGGGATGAGTAAGATTGACCATATGATCAGCACCTGGTATTTCTACGACTTGGGCTTCTGAGTGCTCCCTAAAGTAATTAGCAACACGAAGGTTGTCGGGTGAATCCTCCTTACCTATTACTACCAATGTTTTAATCGTCAATTCTCCTAATCTATCGATGGCCGTTGGCTTAGGCCAAATTAACTGAACAGCTGGCCATTCAAACATTCGGTTCATATGATGTTTAAGCATTTTAGCCATGAAATCCCGGTGAGGACCAGCCGTTAAAACACGATATGAGGAGTCACTGAGCAAAAGTTCAACCATCTTATCGATATCGGGTGCAGCCTCATGAACTTTTTTCATATTCTCTTCAAATTCCTTTGAATATTTAAATCCAGCTAATCCAGGTGCAAGCAAAACAAGTTTTGAAACCCTTTCAGGATAATGCAAAGCGAATTCAGTGGCAATTTGACCACCCATGGAGTGACCGATAAGCGTAGCCTGATTGATTTTTAGATGATCAAGCAGAGACAGTAAATCTTCAACATGGTTGACATCTTCTAAAGGGGACGGTGATTTCCCGGTTCCACGTCCGTCAAAAGCAATGACCTTGTAGTGTTTCGCTAAAAATGGTTCGACAAATGTCCAGTTCCGTACATCAGCACCACCAGTGAGGAGAACCACAGGATGCCCCTTACCATTAATTTCGTAATACAAATCCATACAAATCCCTCCACCCATTCCGTTTAGTGTGATTATATCACGAATTTTCAGAAGTTAATATAAGTTGTTGTCGTACACCATAGGCAATGACTTTTTCAATAAAAAAACAGTGGAGAAGGAGGCTCTCCACTGTTGGGTATGAATCAAGATGCAATCATATCTTCTTCTTCGACATCTTTCGGCTTGTCCCGTAAATAGTATTTGCCTTTTGTCAGTACTGCAAGGACAATAGTTAGAATTGCTGCCAGCACCGCGGAGAAGAAGGCGGCCGTGCTTTGCAGAAAACTGCCCATAAATCCAAGTGCTGCTACTGTTCCAAGTGCACTGGAGATAAGTAGGGCGCCGACACCGACAGGGTTCCACTTGAACAGATATTCCTGACGTGACTCGAAATATTTTGGACCGATTTTTAGCACCTTTTTGACGACAAGTGCATCTGCGACAAGCGAGGCAGCCCATGAGAACAAGAAAACACCTTGGAAGGTCATCACCGTATCCAAATGATCCACAATATTACCGAGCATCAGGGCAATAGCTGATCCCCCTGCCACTACAACCCAGAACCTTCTGCCTGGCGTAAAGTGGAAGATGTTTTCAAAGAAATTGGATAACGATAAAGAACTGCTGTAAATATTAGTGACATTGATCCGAAGCTGTGTCAGCATCGTAAATAAAGTTCCTCCGATGCCAAGCAGCATGACAATGTATACACCCGGATTTGGTTCACCCAGTCGGACACCGAACCAGATGCCTAGACCTCCCATCACCCCATAACAGAAAATCTGCGGGATAAAGCCGATTGCGACAGAGCCCTTTTTAATGTCTGACGGTTTCAGGAACCGGGCATAATCAGATGATAATAATGCGGTAAGACCAATTAAGCCATTTTGCATTGCGATGCAAAGAAGTAATGCTTCTCCGCCAAATTGTACGCCATTCGGCATGAAGGATAGGACGGAACCATCGTATAGTGAAGGTGTAAAAATCGATACACCAATAGCGGTAAATAGGAAGATTGCGAATATCGGCAAAGACCATTTTTGCAATTTGTCTAATTGCTTAATGCCAAACCAATTTAGGGGAATGACGAGTGCGCCAAAAAAGACTTTGAGTGACCATTCGGGAATGGCTGGAAAAAAAGTATGGATGGCTGAAACCAGAATTAAACCTTCAAACGCGCAGTACATGATAAAATTGGATGCGTATATGAGGGAGGTTAACGAAGCTCCGATATAACCGAATCCGCCTCCACGTGATAATAGATTGACATTCATCCCGGATTTGGCAGATAGGTATGCGATAATTGTGCCAAGCACGCCTGCAATGACAATTGCGTAGATAGCTGAGGCAATCGCGTTGGCTGCACCAAATTGCAAAGCCATCACGCTGCCCATTTGGAAATAAAAAATTGCTGTAGCGATACCAAATGTGATATTCGTTACACTGACCCAACCCATAGTTCTATGATTGCGAGGAACGCGGCCTAAAGAATAATCATCTTCGTTACTGGATTGGTTTTCTTGAATGACTTGTACATTCGATTGTTCTTCTTTCAAACGAACATCTCCTTAATTATATTTTGTTTATTCGTCCTCCTTAATATTGTGAATCAATTCACAAACAGTAACCAAAAAAACAAAAATCTTCCTTTTTCTTACCTTCGCATTCATTAATCATATCGCTAACCGCATATTTATTCAAGGGGTGCCCGTTTACACATGGCGTCTAACCATAAAGTCACCGAATTAAGGAAACTTTTTCA
The DNA here is from genome assembly GCF_002216775.1 of Virgibacillus phasianinus. Lineage (GTDB taxonomy): Bacteria > Bacillota > Bacilli > Bacillales > Amphibacillaceae > Virgibacillus_F > Virgibacillus_F phasianinus. The sequence continues at coordinate 3,830,082 of NZ_CP022315.1, read as the reverse complement.
CAACAAGAACGTACCAATAGTAGCAGAATTTAATATTAGGAAGGGATGATGTTCATTTGAAGGTCAAAAGCAGTTTACTAGCAATTCTCTCCGCTGGGTTAATTCCTTTATCCGGAGTGCCGGGGCAGAACGTCAATGGAGTTGAAGTAAGTGATGAATTGATCCAGGAAGTGCAGCATAAGCAGGACAGGATCGCACCAGATGAATTCGGTGAAGCCTTTTTACAAGGGGAATTCGCACAGATTTATCAACAGACAAGTGAATCTTTCAAGGAGAATGTGTCATTTGCCGATTTTGAACGTTTGGCTGTCTCATTTAATCAGGGTGTAAACGAATATGAACTGGAAAGCAGTTTTTCAGTTGCGAAGCATATAAATCGGTATGTCTGGGTCGATGAACAGGAAACAAAGGGGCTACAGGTTGTGTTTGATAAACATGGCACGATTCAAATTCTCCAAATAGCGCCACTTGCATCTTTTCCTAAGACTGACCGGATTTACACGGAAAATGAATACGCCATGCCGATCAAGGATAATTGGTTTGTTTTATGGGGCGGGACAAATCAGTTGATTAATTATCACTATCTGTCGCCCATTCAACGGTATGCCTATGATTTGGTGATTATGAAAAACGGCAGCACCCACCATGGTAACCCTGCCAAAAATAAACATTACTACGCCTTTGGTGAGGAAGTAGCAGCACCGGCCGCTGGTACGGTTGTTGAGGCTGTTGATGGGACCCGAGATAATGTTCCAGGAGTGATGAATCCCGAACAGCCGCTTGGAAACCACGTAATTATTAAACATGCGAATGGTGAGTACAGCTTGTTAGCCCACTTCAAGAAAAATTCAATCACTGTCAAAGAAGGGGACCATGTGACAACCGGAGATGTTCTAGGTGAATGCGGAAATTCAGGGAATTCCAGTGAGCCTCATATACATTTTCAGGTAATGAGTTCACTTGACTTTTTTAACGGGAAATCAATTCGCATCCAACTTAAAGGGGACAAAGAGCCGATCCAGGGAGACTTTATAAAACCGATTAAGTAATAAATTTTAAATAAGGGGGCAAAAAAATGCATGCAAAAGAAGATACGAGATTTATAGTTGATAAAAAGACAGGGTACACACCTGCGATAGGAAGACTGCTGTCCATGATGGAATATACGCGTTTGACCACATTGGAAGCAGTAAATGGATTAACAGCGGATGAGCTTGATTACCGGATCGATGGGAAAGGGAATTCAGTCGGCTGCCTCCTTCATCACATGGCATGTGTTGAGGAAGTTTATCAAATCATGACATTTGAAGACCGGGACCCTAACGAGGAAGAAATGCAGAAGCTTGAGGTCGGATTAAGTCTAGGTGAAAAAGCCCATCAGGAAATCCATCATAACGGAATTGATTTTTATATCGAACAGCTAAATAAGGTTCGGTCCAATACACTGGAACTGTTCAAACAAAGAGGAGACAATTGGTTGGATGAGGTATCACCATTCGGACCAGATTATTCAGCCAATAACTATTTCCGCTGGTTCCATGTATTTGAAGATGAACTAAACCACCGCGGGCAAATACGACTAATTGTAAAGCACAATAAAAGAAAGCAGGAAGGGAAATGAAAGCAAAAGGGGAGTGAATGGTAAAATGAGAGAATGGTGGAGAAGTAAAAAAGAAGTCATCAAAAAAAGCAAGAATAGCCATCATTATTCATTTTTTGATTTAATCTTAGATGTTTTGGATCTACTATTTTGGATACCCGAGTTGATTATATTACCATTCCGATTAATCTATTCGATCGTAAGGGGTTTTGGCAAGTTGTTGGGAAACATGTTCGATTTTGTTTAAAAAAAGGTATGATGACTTAGACAAATAGGAAACGGGAGGGGTAATATGCTGAAGTCCACAACGATTAATGACCAGTATGAACTAGCACTTGGAGATGATATAAGGATATTGATTGTCGGTGCGGGGGTTGCTGGTATCACGGCTGCACAGATGCTTCGACGTGACGGGCGGCATCCGGTGCTGATCGAACGGAATAAAGATGAAGGCCATCCCGGCTATATGCTGGCCTTGATGCCGATGGTGGATCAGGCACTTGATGACCTTGGGGTACGCGAACACTACCGGAAGAACAGCATTCCACTTGCTCGGTACGGGTTCCATACCCACACAGGACGGATGGTGCGCGCTGATTCGATGGCTAGCATTCTGGATCGTTACGGGGACTACCGGGGTATTGCACGAGGAAAACTGATTGAGACACTAACCTCCGACCTGTGTAACGTCAGTTTCGAAACGACGGTAACCGCAATATCAGAGTCTTTGTCCGGAACCAATGTGACCTTCAAGGCCGAAAGCGAGTCACGTCAGCTTGAGTTTGACTTAATAATAATTGCTGACGGTCTACACTCAACCACCCGCGACCTGATACTCGATGGTGACACGGTTGATGTGGTAGACACAAAGTGGGGCGGCTGGGTAGTTTGGGCTCCTGAAGACACCAATATGGATCTTGGCGAGGAACTCTGGGGCGCTGGCTTTTTCCTTGGCATATACCCAGTCAAAGGGGAACTTGGCGTTTTTCTCGGAGGTCCCCGCGCAGACACCAAAGTGGGACCGAGCCCCTTTGTCACGGAAGTACGCCGTAAGCTTACTTCAATCAGCCCGCGACTGGACAGCAGTCTGAACGCTATCATCAATGATCCTGCTCCCTACTACTGGTCGCTCCAAGACTGCAAGGCCCCAGTCTGGTCCAGTAGCAACGTCGTATTACTTGGAGACGCAGCTGCAGGTTTTTTGCCAACAGCAGGAATAGGCGCTGGAATGGCCATGGAATCAGCATGGATACTAGCGCGCATTTTACGTTATGCACAGCCAGGTAATGTAAATTCCCTGCTCCAAGCTTATGAGAAGGTACAACGCCCTCGAGTTGAAACCGCTCAGAACACTTCCCGTCGTCTGGCGGGACTCATGTTTCACCGGAGCAGGGCCATTGCTGTTCTTCGTGATGTAACGATGCGATTCGTTAGTGTTGAGGCAGCAATTAAACCAATTCAGAAACTTCTTGCCAATCAGCCAAATCCAGATCATGTCGCTAAGGAGGCCCTTAAACAGATAAATGAATCGGACTTTTAGCTCCTCACATGCATGTTCGGTTAGTAAAGGATGATTAATTTTTAGTATTCATCACAAACTACTAGCTAAACTGCAACCAAAGGAGTTCATCAAATGAAAAAGTCACAAAAACCTGTAATCGGAATCACCAGCTCCATTGTTAACTACAACAACATGATGAGTGTTAACCTGCATGAGAAATATATTAAAGCGTTGATCAAAGCTGGTGGCATCCCAATTGTTATTCCAACCGGAACCGAGGATATGCCTGAAGTGTGGGTCTCCATCTGTGACGGGATTATTTTAAGCAGTGGGGAGGATGTTGATCCGAATTCATATGGGGAAAATCCGGCTCCCAGAATTCATAAAACGAATGAAAAACGGGATCTGATCGAAAAGGGTCTTGTAAAATATGCGCTGGAACAGAAAAAACCGATTTTTGCCAATTGCCGAGGGATTACCATGCTAAATGTTGCGATGGGCGGTACCGTTATTCAGGACATTGAAACCAATAATCCCAACGCCATTAACCATTTTCAGCAAACAGCAAGACCAGAGCCCACCCATGAAATTCAAATTGAGCAAAATAGTCAGCTGCATCAAATTCTTAACCGCACGAAAGTCCGGGTCAACAGCATGCATCACCAGGCAATTGGCAAACTTGCACCTGGTCTCAGACAAGTGGCGGTTGCACCAGATGGTATAATTGAAGCGGTTGAGGGAATCGACAAGTCCTCATCGCTGTGGCTGGCAGTTCAATGGCATCCTGAGGAAATGGCTAGCCAGGATCCATTGATGCAGGGAATCTTTCAGGAATTTATCAATGAATGTAAAAACGCCACACCATAAATCCAGTTAGGAGTGATGATTTTGGATACGAAAACAGACAAGGTAAACTACGTGTGGTATGCGAGTTATGGTTCCAATTTAAGTAGGGAGCGGTTTTTGTGTTACATAGAAGGCGGGCAGCCGAAAGGGTCCGCAGATGTGGAGATAGGCTGCAGCGACAATTCGCTCCCAATTAAGGAAGCTACCCATATCATGCAGCACCCGCTGTATTTTGCAAAAGCATCAGCCCGTTGGCAAAACCAAGGGGTAGCCTTCATCGGCTTGAAAAAGGAAGAAAAACATCATACATATAGCAGAAAATACTTAATCACAGAGGAGCAATTTAAGGATGTCGTCAAACAGGAAAATGGCGTCGCAATCGATATGGATTTAGATGACATAAAGCAGCGGGGATTAAGGACATTAAAAGATACCTGGTATGGAACCCTTTTATACGTCGGTGAAGAAGACGGATATCCAATCTTTACCTTTACAGCCGACTTTGACTCGGATGTGCCAGTTACCAAACCATCCAAACAATATCTAGGGATGATTATTAATGGGCTACGGAATACATTAAAGCTTGATCGGACAGAGGTAGTAAATTACCTCAGCACAAAGCCTGGGGTGGCCGACAATTATAGTAGAGAAGATATTGAGGAGCTGATGGGGTAGCACTTTGCCTTTTACGTTGAACGAGGCAGAGGAATATAAGAGATAGAAAATACTCCTTTTATTACCTTACCTAATATTAGTTTGAACACTTCTAGGAAAGGTTATAAAAGAGTAAATAGGAAAGGTGACATACATATGAAATTATTTTTTCGAATACTATATTCTATTATCTTATTTGCAGCCGGTGTCTTGCATTTCGTCCATGAACAAGGCTTTCGCAGGATTGTCCCGAAAACACTACCCTTTAGGCGGGCCATCGTGCTGGTCTCGGGTGGTTTTGAAATGATCTTTTCCGTTATTCTTTGGGTGAAAAAAGGACAGCATATCACGGGGAAACTCTTAGCACTTTTTATGGTCGCTGTGTTTCCAGCAAATGTGTACATGGCTGTGAAAAAAATATCATTCCAGCCTGGAAAACAAGCGAATCCTTGGGTCCTATGGTTACGTTTACCCCTGCAGTTTCCACTTATTGCTGGGGCATTGACACTAGGAAGAAAAGATAATAGATAGAGTATTTCAGAAGCGGGCACTTTTCTTTAATGAGAATTGCCCCTTTCCCGAACAGGAAAACAATTGGACTTGGAATGATAATAATTTCACGCTTATGAACTGCAGAGAAATTTGTATATAATGGACTACCATTCATCCAACTGCCTAAAAATTGAAAGGTGGATTTTATAATGAGTTATTTGAACGTTCACGGCGCCAACTTACATTATGAAACAGTCGGACAAGGCCCTGTTTTAATCTTAATTCCGGGAGCGAATGGCACCGGTGATATCTTTGCAGAGGCCGCAAGATTCTTACAGGATAAATATACAGTCGTTACTTTTGACCGTCGCGGTTTTTCAAACAGTGGCTTAACAGAATCATTGCCAGAAGATGCAAAAAATCCACATAGTATTTACCGACTTGAAATGGACGCCAGCGATGTAGCTGCTTTAGCAAAACATCTTAGCAACGCGCCTGTATATATTCTGGGGAGCAGTTCCGGCGCAATCGTAGCTATGGAAACTTTGCAGGATTATCCTAATCTTGTTAGAAAAGTTGCCCTTCATGAACCTCCTATTAACACATTCTTGGCTGATTCATTATATTGGCAGACGAAGAATGCTGAAATTGTCGAGCTTTTCCAAACGGAAGGGATGCAAGCCGCCATGGAACTGTTTGGTGAAACATTGCATATCGCCCCAATTGATGCCCAAATGATGGCCAAACCTGCCATTACAAACGAAAACGCCGATAATCCAGTTTTGAAGGAAATGGCCTTTTGGTTTCAATATGAAATCCGCCAGTATACAAGTCGTAAAATCGATTTAGATAAGTTAACCGAACAAAAGGATAAAATCATCTTGTTCAATGGAACAGATTCCGTGGGCTCATTCCCCCAAGATGTCGTCAAAGACTTATCGGAAAAGCTAGACCTGCCCATTCAACGGATCGCCGGCGGACATTTAGGGTATGTACAAAAGCCAAAAGAATTTGCTCAAACCTTGGCAGACTTATTTGTTTAGGCTGTTATATATAAGTAATTTGCTGATAACATAGGGATTTCAATCAAATTTGGAGGGGTGTTAGATGTACATACCTAAACAATTTCAAATTACAAATGAAGAAAAAATTTACATAGTTATTGAGCAACTCGAACAAATACCAGCGGAAAATACTCAGCAAATCGCACAGCTAATGAAGGAAAATCTTAAAAATAAGTAGGTGTTTAATCTACATAAACAAAGAATCCATTTTGAGCAAAGTGGATTTTTTTCTTTTCAAAAACACCAGCCTCTTAGCCTTTGTTCAAAAAACATGATAGTTTTAACAAAAGCTTCCCTAAAAATATAAATTACAGTTCAATAGCATGCAACAAGTACTAGAACCATAGACATGATTCTAGTTCGAAAGTCATTCGAAAGCCCCTTGTTTGATCATTAGAGGAAGTGATAGCATGAAAGTGACTAATTGGTCATAAAAAAAACCATTAAGTCGATTTCAAAATAAATAAGATGAAACTTTAATGATGCACATAGCCAAATGATGGGAGGTTTAACGATGGTGAAATATGCGATTATTGATCAGGATACTTGCATCGGCTGCGGAAATTGTGAGGGAATAGCTCCAGATATTTTTGATCTTGATGATGAGGGACTGGCGTTTGTGAAGCAGGACCAGAATCGGGGGTACACCCCAATACCAGAAAGCAAACTCGATGAACTGGAAGAAGCTATTGAGGAGTGTCCCACGGATTCAATTAAAGTTTCCGATCAGCCATTTGGCAAGCAGGAATAGAGAGTCATTATTAACCGAATGTTTTTAAATTAGAAGGGAGTAATCTTTAATGAATAAAGAAACTATTTCATTGAAAGATGTACAAGAGTTTAAGTCTAGTTCTGAGGAATTTTTTCCGCTAGATTGGTATAAAGAAATGCTAACAAACAATCCGATTCATTTTCATGAGGAAACAAATACATGGCATGTCTTTAAGTATGAAGACGTTAAACAGGTGTTGACTAACTATGAATTCTTTTCAAGTGAAGGGGATCGAACTAGCATTTCGGTAGGTGCCAATAACGAAGAGGGTACCGTTCCCGATAGTGTAAACGTAAATTCCGTCGATCCTCCTCGACACCGGAAAAAACGCACCCTATTTTCAGCGGCTTTTACTCCCCGCAGTTTACAGGGGTGGGAACCGCGGATTCAACGAATTGCAAATGAACTTGTGGAAAACATAGCGGAAGATAGTAAGGAAAATTCTACAGTTGATATCGTTCAAGCACTGGCAGCACCATTCCCTAGTATGGTTATTGCCGACTTATTTGGCGTTCCTATTAAAGATCAGGCTCAGTTTAAACATTGGGTTGACGTTCTATTTCAACCTTATGACAAAGAAAACCAGAAGGAAATAGATTTAAAGAAACAGGCCGCCGCTAAGGAATATTATCAATATCTTTACCCAATTGTTGTTGAGAAACGAGCAAATCCATCTGAGGACATTATTTCCGACTTAATAAAAGCTGAAGTGGATGGTGAAAAGTTTAGCGATGATGAAATTGTACGAGTATCAATGGCACTGTTAGGTGCTGGTGTCGAAACAACCAGTCACGCGCTGGCAAATACGTTTTATTCATTGCTTTATGATGATCAATCCCTGTATGAGGAGCTTAGAAATGATTTAGACTTGGCTCCAAAGGCTGTTGAGGAAATGCTTCGCTATCGCTTCCAGATTTCAAAACGGGATCGTACAGTTAAGGAAGACAATAACTTGTTGGGAAAAGAACTGAAAAAAGGGGATGTCGTCTTTGCATGGATGAGTGCTGCGAATATGGATGAAGCAGTGTTTGAGGATCCATTTACGTTTAATATTCATCGTCCAACAAATAAAAAGCATCTGACATTCGGAAAGGGACCGCATTTTTGTATGGGTGCACCCCTTGCAAGATTAGAATTGACGACTGCGCTCAAAACATTTATCCAGAAGTTTTCCCGGATCGAGCCCGTAGAATCATTCGATTTGGAGAGTAACCTAACCGATTCAGCACCAGGAAAATCGTTAAGGCATTTACCGATGAAGGTGTATAGGTAGAGGTTAACACTATATAAGGAGGTGCCGATAAAACTTAGATTTTTAGAAAGGTGTCCATTTTGATCAAATTCATTTCAAAATGGACACCTTTTATTGCCATAAAATGCAGGCTTTAAAGACGGTTTGATCAAGGCTTATGTCAAAGCTACTCCTTGACTGCTTTTAATATTTGTCGAATGGCCCCAAGGTGATACGATGAATGAGCCAAGGAAGATAATACTTCATTGGCAAGTAGTTCATTCCATTCAATAGCGTCAATCCATTCCAATAGTGTTAAGTATTCATTTCGCAATCCTTCCTGAATGCGGTTCCATTGCTGCTCATCTACCGAATGAATATCCCAGCTCTTTCCCCAATCCATTTCCGGTTGTTTCCCATTTTTTAAAATTTCATTGGTTCCCCACATGTGATAGCGGACGTGATCAGTATGGGCAGCCAATGTTGTTCCATGAACTGACAGTGAAGCTTCGTCGCAAGACAATCCACCTGTTACACCGAAAATTCCTGAATTCGGTTCAGAATTTGTAAACCAGCTTCCTTTTATAGGAACTGGGGGTCCTTCAAATGTTTCCCTTACCATCGTTTTAACCGAGTTTCTTAATGCTTCGCTCATGTTTAGCCCCTCCAATAAATTTTTTGTTATGCATACACACAACAGTAAATAATGATAATCATCATTCAGAATGACTTTCGGGTCCCAGATGTGTATAACCTTCTATGATTGTTTTGATGGTTATATTGTAAAGTGATTGATTCTAACTGTCAATAACTTTTATAATGGTTATAAGGAAAGTTTAAGGTTATTTTTCCTAGACCTTCAAAATACTTACGGTAAGACAAGGAGAATCACATGTCAGATATAAATAAGGATGTACACAAGCCTGATTTACTCGGTGGGCGTTTGTGCTTGGATTTTGCCAATACGGTAAGTTGGCACGATAGCAGTGAGAAATCACAGGAGCTGCTGACGAGTTACGAGAAGCTTATAAACTGGAGTTTGCATGCCAATATTCTTAAGGAACAACAATCGCTTTCACTATTAAAAAAAGCAGAAAGTCAACCTGCTAAGGCAAAAGAGGTTCTCCAACAAGCTGTTGAGCTGCGGGAATCGATTTACCAAATATTTAGTTTAGTATCAAACAATGAAACGCCGGTCTCTAAGGATCTTTCTATTTTGAACGAAGCCCTGGGTAATGCTTACGGGACGATGCGAGTTGTGCCTGGTAAAAATAAATTTTCATTGGAATTGTTGAATTGTGAAGAAACATTAGACGGAATGCTTTCACCGATTGTTCAATCCGCTATAGAAATTCTTATTTCTGAAAAAGAGCTCAGCAGAGTGAAAAAGTGTGAAGGAGCTCCGTGTGGTTGGTTATTTTTGGATACAAGCCGTAATCGCAGCAGACGATGGTGTTCGATGGCAGACTGCGGGAATCGTGCAAAAGCAAAGCGATTTTATCATAATAAAAAGTAATAGTCTTCATTATCGTTATTTAAGCAAACAGGCACACATATGAAATCATTTGGCGTAATCAACAAGTGGAATGTCGTTATTCGCTAGTTACAAAACGGTTCTAGATAGGTAATATAATAACTGTTCCACTTACAAATCAGCGCGCAATCAAACTAGTAAAGCTATAGATAGCTAAAGGGGGGACCTTATGAATGATGTCTCATAATCGTATTAAAATCCCAGCAGGCTTTTGGACAGGATTACACCAATTAGGGATCGCCCCCAACAAAGTAGTTCGAAAAGCACGACTTCCGCTCACCATTATTACTGAACCAGTTGTTAACACCGCTCAGTATTTTTCAATTTGGCATGCATATTCCGAACTTATAGGTGACACTGCCAAAGGGATTATCCAGCTTGCGACCGGCTTTGAAACTGCTCATTACCCGCCTGCCGTTTTAGCAGCCTACCATGCTCGTGACTATCGTGACGCACTAACACGAATGGTTCGGTACAAACAACTTTGCCCTCCTGAAAGCTTACGAATCACCGAGGAAGACGAGTATTGTACAATCGAACTGAAATGGTTGGATAGTGAGCAACCCGGTCCGTCGATGCTGATTGGTATTACGCTGGCTTTTCTTCTAGAACTAGGGCGAAGGGGAACAGGTCAGGGTAAACATTTGACGGCAAGGTCCGTTGAATTTTCACATTCGATGGGCGATGTACAGTCACTTGAAGCTTACTTCGGCTGTCGTGTCCAGATCGGTGGAAATTGTAACAAATTAACGCTCCACAGAAGTGACCTGGATAGGTCCTTTGTCTCGTACAACGCGGAGTTGCTAAAGATTCTGGCTCCTGTATTGGACCAATCGTTAGATGAGCAACAGCACCGCACCTCCATCACCAGGATGGTCAAGTGGATCATGAAACGTAGCCTGACGGGAGGCCGTCCCAACATTCAGATCGTCGCAGGCGAGTTGGGGATGAGCGATCGTACTTTACAGCGTCGACTTTCTAACGAGGGAACGAGCTTCAAGCATCTGTTGACCCATGTCCGACATGAGCAGGCGCGGGAGTACTTAGCGGATCCCACGCTCGATATTAGCGAAGTGGCCTTCTTGATTGGATATGAAGACCAAAACTCGTTTTACCGGGCCTTTCGCCTTTGGGAAGATGATACCCCTTCAAATTGGCGTACCGAACATTTAGTGAAAACTTGATAAATTAACTTGTTTTTAATACTTTTATTTTTTCAAGTAGATGAAAAGGAGAAATAGATAATGGAAATGGGATTAAACAATAAAACAGCCTTAGTTACAGGATCAACGAAAGGGATAGGTAAAGCAATTGCCATTGAACTTGCCAAAGAAGGTGTTAATGTTCTAATTAATGGGCGAAATGATGAAGAGGTAGAAAGAATTGTAAATGAAATTAAATCAGATTTCCCGGCCACCTCTCCTCAAAATGCTGCAGCTGATATTGTGGATAGTCAGCAAAGAGAAGCCTTATTTAAAAAACACCCAACTATTGATATTTTAGTTAACAATATGGGTATTTATGAAATCATGCAATATGAGGAAGCTGACGATGAAGTATGGGAAAAATATTTTCGCACCAATGTTCTTGCTGCAAATGGATTATCAAAGTTTTATTTACCTAAAATGAAGAACAATGATTTTGGCAGAATTATCTTTATTGCAAGTGAGGAAGCAGTTATGCCTTCAGGACAAATGCCCCAGTATTGTATGACAAAATCAATGCTACTGTCATTGTCAAAAAGCTTATCTAAATTAACAATAGGGACAGAAGTTACAGTCAATACAATTATGCCAGGACCAACACTCTCCGAAAATGTGCATCAAATCATTGAGGATATGTACCTTAATGAAGATATGACCTTTTTGGAGAAAGAGAAGGAATTTATGTCTACAAACCTACCGCAATCTGAAATACAGCGGTTTATCAGACCTGCTGAAATAGGCAGAACGGTCACATTTATCTGTAGTCCTTATGCGTCCGCATTTAAAGGGTCACCTATCCGCATGGATGGCGGGCTAGTACCGACTATTTTTTAGCAATCATCATGTATTGTGGTTTAAAAGGATGCCAGTTCAAATGAATTGGCATCCTTTTCTTATTGCTGAAAAACATTACAAAGTCTATCGTGATTATTATTTTTAATAAAAAGGCAAAAGAGGTTAATCAACCTATATTTTTTGATTTGTTATCTTTGAACATCATATTTGCGCTTTAAAGAAATTCAATGTACAATTGCATTTAAATTGTTTGACATTAAATAGTTTTTAGGTAAACGGTTTGAAATTAAAATAATTTATGTGAACAAAACAATTTAGAAACGTGAAATGTAAATTTATCACAACAAAAGGAGCTGTTATAGTGTCAGGATTAATGGAAGGTAAGGTTGGTATCATTACTGCGGCAGGTTCAGGTATTGGTCGTGCAAGTGCAATCGCTTTTGCGGAAGAGGGCGCAAAGGTAGTTGTTTCAGATGTCTCCAAAGAGACTGGGGAAGAAACCGTGCGCTTGATTAAGAAGAACGGTGGCGACGCAATATTTGTTGAATGTAACGTTGCGGAAGAACTACAGGTTGAAAATTTGATTGATACAGCCGTTAAAACTTATGGGAAATTGGACTGGGCCCATAACAATGCAGGAATCGGTGCACCGACTGCTCCGGTTACTGAAACGAAAACAGAAGACTGGAATCGGGCCATGGGTGTCAATCTAGATGGGATGTTTTATTGCTTGAAACATGAAATTCGTGCAATGACCAAATCAGGAAGTGGAGCCATTGTGAATACTGCTTCCACTGGAGGGCTGGCTGGAACACCAGGTCTTGCAACGTATACATCGTCAAAATGGGGAGTGAACGGGCTCACGAAAACAGTGGCACTTGAGGTTGGAAAACAAGGCATTCGCGTGAATTCTATCTGTCCGGGGATGACACGAACAGCCAGTGTAGCACAATGGTCTAAAGACGCTGCAGAGCAGGCGAAAGCTTATGAGCAGTCCATTCCTATCGGTCGAATGGGCACACCGGAAGACCAAGCGAACGCGGCTGTATGGTTATGTTCTGATAAGGCAGCTTATGTGACTGGTGTGAATTTACCTGTAGATGGTGGAGAAACCGCCCAATAATTGAAATCCGATACAACTTTATAGATTTCTATGGAGAAACTAGAATTATAGTTATCGATTAAGTTAAAAATAGATTCCTAAAATATTAGCCCATCTTCTTCGTATTTTGGAGGAGTTGGGCTGTTTTATTGACATTTTTAAAAGTGAGTTTACGTTGGTTATACAAAGTCAAAAGGTATTCTAAATAATTTGTCTGGTTTTTTTATGCGTGTTATGATGATTTAAATTAATAGAGGTACAACATAAAGTCAAGAGGAGGAAAATATGAACAATCCTGTAATCATTGTAGGTGCGGGTTTAAGTGGCCTGCGTGCAGCATCACTACTTACTGAACAAGGCATTGAATGTAGGGTCCTAGAGGCTAGAGATAGAATTGGTGGCAGGGTGTTGAGTAAGTCTGTCCCAAACAGGCCTGACCTAGGTAATTTTGACCTTGGCCCGACATGGTTTTGGCCACAGCACGAGAGTTATATTGCTAATCTAGTTGAAGAACTAAATTTAGAAACCCTCGCCCAATATAATAAAGGCGAAATACTTATAGAACGATTTGAAATTAAGCCACCAGAGCGCTGTGCGCTGCAAGAAAGTTCTGATGAAAAGTCGATTCGATTGGCTGGAGGTGTGCGGTCTCTTATTGACGCCCTAGCAGAAACTATTCCCTCAGAAATAGTTGAGCTAGAAACGCGGGTGAAGAAAATTCAGTTGGATGAAGCTGGAGAGATCGCGGTTGAAGCAGACCTTGCTGATGGAAAGACAACGAAAATTTCTGCAGATGCTGTTATTTTCGCATTGCCACCTCGTCTTGTGGCAGGTCACATTGAATTTTCTCCCTCCCTTTCTCCAAATCTTATTACTGACATGGAAAAGAAACCGACCTGGATGGCGGAACAGGCCAAGGTAGTTGCAGTCTATGACCGTCCCTTCTGGAGAGAATTAGGACTTTCCGGATATGTGTTGAGTTGTGTTGGTCCCTTACAAGAAATATATGATGCTTCCCCTAATAATGGCTCTGGTGCATTATTTGGTTTCTTCGGAATACCTGCAGAAGCACGTGAAAAAATGGGGCAAGATAAAGTTTTAAACTTGGTTGAAGCCCAGTTAATAAAGCTCTATGGAAGTGAAGCTAAAAATGCAAAGGCTATTCTTTATAAAGATTGGTCCAGCGATTCTGAAACGGCTGTTGAGGAAGACTTTAGTCCTTTTAAAGATTATCAGAGCTATGGTCAACCACCAGTAGAAGGTGTATGGGAAAAGAAAATTATTTTTGCCGGTACAGAAACGAATGCACAATTTAGCGGACATCTTGAAGGAGCACTTCGGTCAGCTGAGCAGGCAGTTTATCAAACCATTAATTTAGTTGAGAAAAAAGATCGCGTCTAAACGATCTTTTTTTTGTTTTCATTTCAGAAAATTAAGATGGATAGTAGGGAAATTATGATAGAATTTACGTATAATAATATCATTAACATTGCTGGATTTTGAAAGAAGCAAGCAATCTAAGGGAGGGAACAATATGACAAATAAATTTTTCTTTCTGTTAATATGCTCATATTTGTTGGCTTTTTCAACAAATTTGATGCCCTCTGCAAAGCATCCAGACCTAAATATGAACATCTTTAACTTCCTTACCACTACATTATTTATAATAATCCTGTTACTCTTCGCTAAACAAGGTTCGAACGGAAAAAGTGGGACCAGGAAATTGCAGATATTTTCAACACTTGGGATTATATCTGGCGGAATAATTTTTCTAATAAAGTCGTTTGAGAACGTAATGTTCGACTATGTGGTATTGGATTCAATTGCCTCAATCCAGTATCCTTTTTATTTAATCTTTACCACACCCTTATATGGAATAAATAGTTTACTAGATTTAAATTACGCTGCATATTCATTACTAATGTCATTGTTCTATATTCTTGTACTTATTATATCGTTTAATTTTAAAAAGAATGATGTTAGGCGTGCTTAAGTTATTCTACCAACGGGTGTAATTGTTCAAAAAGGGCAGTTGCTTTTTGTAATAATGATGCTGTTAAGCCCAATAGCAATTTAGGGGGACCTTAATGAGAATACAAAACAGAATTCCAAAGACTGATGATAGAATACATTTAAATCTAGTCGAAAACGAATGGTTTCCGATGAATGAGCCTAAAAGTTTGGGTGTTGCTATTGCCCTATCATTTCCTTTAATGATTTTAAATGCACTGATTACCATAGGTGTGATAAATACCTTTTCAACTATTTCTTTGAATGAATTTGGTCTGACATCTGATTCCATATCCATAACAATTAATTTTGTTGTTATTATCTGGATATTTTTACTGATAATTGTGCACGAACTATTTCATTTGGCGTTTATTCCTAACTTCATTAGATCACAAAAAACATTTATTGGGCTTACTCTGTTTGGTGGTTATGTACTAACGGAGGAGGAAGTATCCAAATCAAGATATATACTTGTTACGATGGCTCCTTTTGTTATAATATCAATTCTGTTACCAATCATACTAAGTCTTTTAGGAGCCTTAACAACTACATTCAAGTTCTTAATATTGATTAATTCTATGGCATCTTCAGTAGATATACTTAATCTCATTCTTTTATTAACACAAGTTCCAAAAAAAGCAGTTTTACTAAATAATGGAACTAAGACTTATTGGAAATACGTACAGAACGAAAAGTATAATGAAACTAAAACAAATTAAGATTACTAATAGGGCTTATTAAGTAACTGTTGCAATTGCTGCGGTTCATTTTCACATATTTTTAATCAATTGAAGAAGGTTAACTTTCTAAGATAGGGTTGAGTTTATCATCTTGAATTCAGCCTTATTGAATATTTAAGGAATTATTTGGCGCACTCTTAAAAAGGGGTTGCGTCTTTTTCTTTTGTAAATTCGAAAGTTAAGGATTTTAATTTATCATAAACGCAATTATTTCTTACATAATGACAATTATCATTTACATTTTGCAAATCATCATTTACAATATGGTTAATTAAGTATTAGGAAGTGATTTTTAGAATGCTTGAAAATAGGGTTCGCGAATTACGTGCACGTTTTAAATGGACACAACAGGATTTAGCGGAAGCGATTGGTGCCACACGTCAAACAATTGGGTTAATTGAAAAAGGACATTATGCACCATCGATTTCATTGGCCCTGAAAATATCCAAGGCCTTCAATGTCACAGTGGAAGAAATATTTTACTTAAAGGAGGAAGAATGACGTATGTTACCACGCGTTTTACGGTCACCGTTTATACCAATGATATTATTTCTTTTCGTAATTTTAGGTTTCGTACTTTCGTCAATTGGATCTACGACTAGCATAAGAATATTTTTTGGGATTATTTTGGTTTTCGTTATTTTATGGGTAATCTTCATTCAGATACACAATCGTCAGAATCCTGATCATCCTATAAACTCATGGGGGATTATTCCGCCAGAATTTCGTGAAATGGATGAAGGACAGCAATGGATCACATTTAAGGCATGCCGTAGTGTTTATATTTATTACACTTTTGCTCTGCCAGTGGCAGCGGTAGTATGTTTCATTTTCTCAAGTCATCATTTAGTTCCATTGTTATGTATTGGTGCTTTAGGACTCGGTCAATATCTTGTTTATTGGTTAACGATTCGTAAGTTCAGTTAATTTTTAATGAATTTGGGGGGGGATAAATATGCTGGATTGGGCTCAAGAAGCAGGTGTTATGTGGCAGTATTTCGTTTTATTCTTGTTTTCTATCATACCATGGGTTGATGTTTCACTTGTTGTACCACTTGGTGTTATTTGGGGGCTGCATCCGATTGCTGTGGGAATGGCGGCCTTTGTTGGAAATTTAATTTTAATCCTTTTACTAGGGTTCTTTTTTAAACAATTTACGGGGTGGCGTACAGAGAGAAGATTAAAAAAGGGAAAGACTGAGCCTACCAAACGAGAGACTAGATCTAAAAGGATATGGGATAAATATGGTGTACCTGGTTTAGCTGTACTTGCGCCAATACTAGTAGGAACAGATATAGCAGCTGTCCTTGCATTAACGTTTGGTTCATCAAAAGTCCGGGTAATTAGCTGGATGACAGTAAGTTTGGCGGTGTGGACCATTGTATTTGCTATTGGTTCTGTATACGGTTTCAGCTTTGCTAATCTCATTTAAAATCATTTGGAGGTAACTAAAAGTGATTATTGCCAGGAAAAATTGAATTTAGGACCGGGTGCCTATCCGGAATAAGGGCTTGGCGCTCGTATTCATCATAAGGGCCATAATGTTGCGTAACCATTTTCATTATGGGGTCTCAATTATGATACAACATACGTTTCTACTTGGATGATAGATATTGCAAAAAGTGAACATACTCTTAGAAAGATAGCCTTTGATAGTAACAAAACATTCATCTGGAAGAGCAGTCGGGAATTCCGGTATTCTCTTATGGCCCTTTTTTGATTGAACTTTTTATAAAACTTAGAAGGTATTTATACCCCGCACTTAAGTATTATTTTATAAAACCTTTCGTTTCCATCTCTCTAATATTCAGTGGTTCCACGCACAATTTTGTTTATATACGTGACTGAAAAAATACCCTTGCCCCAATATTTTTCAGTAAAGCCGTATCTTCCCAATCATATTTTATCCATTTTCCCTCATTATAAAAGGCACCACAAGACTTATATTTAGGCAGGTAATACGGCCTTTACTGCTCAATTTAAATGCCTACCAGAATAATGAGCTGCTAATCATGTGTATGTCTATTTAGTCATATTCCACTATAAAATTACCCCAATAAAAAGATGCAATAACCTATGATAACCTAATAGAAGTTATTGAAATAATCTAACATATTGAAATATGATAAATTGGTAGATTATAAAAAGGGGATGTATATATGTATGTAAGGAAGAAAGTGATTCAATCGTTACTTGGCAAAATGTTGGCTATAATAATGATTGTAATGCTTGGAAGCACACCGGTATTGGCCCAAACGAATGAACCACAGGTTGAAAATGTAAATACAGATGTTAAAAAGATTATTGAGCAATCGAAAGAAAAAATGCTATTAGAAGAAAAAGAGGCTGCGAAAGAACAAGGTTTGTACGATGAAGAGGGTAATCAACTAAACTATCAACCATCAGATCAAGTCAGGGTCATCGTTGAATTAGAGAAACCAAGTACCAAATCCCTCACGGCCAAAAAGAATCGGCTTAAACAGATTCAAGATCAAGTCATCGGTCAAATCAACAAGAAGAAAAAGGCCAACAAGACAGAAATTCGTCATCAATTTTATATCAGCAACTTCGGATTCAGCTTGGAAACAGCTTTTAAAAACATAAAAGAGATCAAGAAAATAGAAAATGTAAAAAACGTTAAGGTTGCAAAAACGTATAAGCATGCCCTAACGAAAAGTAAAGAACTTGTAAAAGCTGTACAGACCTGGAAAAAGTATGATCTAAAGGGGCAAGGAATGTTGGTAGCGGTTGTTGATTCCGGCATTGATGTTCAACATAAAGACTTTGAATTGTCTAAAGAAGCTAAAGAACAAGCCAAATGGACCAAGAATACTATTCAGGGAGAATTAGCGAAGACAGCGGTTGACGACAAATGGTATTCATACAAAGTGCCTTCCGGATATGACTGGGCAGACCAAGATACCAATGTCAAACCAAATGGGGATCCGCATGGTATGCATGTCGCTGGGATTGTTGGCGCAAATGGGGACAAGAATGGTGTGAGAGGTGTTGCCCCAGATGTGCAATTGCTTGCTGAAAAGGTATTTTCTGATTCGGGTGCAGTAGCCTATGAAGACGATGTCGTGGCGGGTATTAATCACGCCATCCAGATGAGGGCGGATGTTATTAACTTGAGCCTAGGGGGTGACGCAGGGTACGTGAATGAGAATGCACCGATTCAACAGGCAACTAAAAAAGCCACTCAAGGCGGGATTTTAGTTGTTGCCGCTGGGGGAAATGCATCATATAGCACAGAGACCTCAAGTCTTCCCAGGACATATAAGCCGTTTGCTGAAAACCCTGACATTGGCACTGTAGGTGACCCAGGCGTCAGTCCATACGCTTTACAGGTTGCTTCGTCAGAAAATGATGCAGTAAAAATGCAAACCCTTGAATTAGAAGATGAAACTTTGGTCCCTTATCAAGTTCAACCAAATACAAAATTATTTGAAGATGTACTGGAGAAGGATAAGACATATCCTTTAGTAAACGTTGGTGAAGGGTTGGATGAGGATTATCAGGGTAAAGATGTGAAAGGGAAAATTGCCGTTGTTTCACTATCTCAAAAATATGGATCCTACACTCCATTCCAATATTCCGCTGAAGATCATGGGGCTTTCGGTGTAATTGTTATTCCCGCACCAGAGATGGCAGATTACCCCAAATTGCGGTTTAACCCTAATACAATACCAGCTGTAACCGTCAGTAAACAAATAGGACATTCCATTGTCGAACGACTACAAGATGGTAAAAGTGTTAAGGCACAGTTAAATTTCAAAGGTACTTGGGTTTCTAATCCTAATAAAGGGGAAATGTCTGGGTTTTCTGCCTGGGGCTTGCCCACGAACTTAAGTTTCAAACCAGAAATCACGGCACCGGGTGGTAAGATTTACTCAACGGTTCCTGACAATAAATATAAAGTTATGAGCGGGACATCAATGGCGGCACCGCACGTTGCGGGAGGCGGCGCATTGGTTTTACAATCCTTTTATAATAAAGGTTACGAACACAACGCAGCGACAATTGCTAAAGCAAAAACGGCGTTAATGAATACATCAAAAATCATATATCGTCCAGGGACAAAGGGACAATTACCTTATTCCCCAAGAAAGCAAGGGGCAGGTTTAATGCAGATTAACAAAGCTGTTCAAACGCCGATTCTAATTACACATAAAGATGCCGATAATCCGATGAAATCTGCTTCGGTAGCTCTTAAAGAAATTAAAGATAAGACGATTTCATTTACATTGACACCAGAAATTTTAGATAGAAAAAGCATCCATCCTTTTGACAAATATCGAGTGTATGTAGATGTGATGACGGATGCTACAGAAGAGAAATCATTTGATACAAATGGAGACGGCGAGAATGACAAAACATATAATTATTTATCAATGAAAAGTAAAAAGGTGAAAGATGCTAAGGTCACTATTAATGGAAAAAAAGTATCAGAGAAAAAAGGCTACAATTTTAAAGTCAAAAAGGATGAAGAATTGCATGTAGAAATTAATTTACCGGGAAGCTTAAGTGAAAATCGGTTTGTTGAGGGGTTTGTTCGTTTTGTACCAAAAGGTAAAACGGCTAAGGAATCACCTCCAATTAACGTACCATATACTGGATTTTACGGGGACTGGGACAAACCGAATAACTTGGATCCATCTCCTGTTTCAGGTGATCCATTTCTTGGACATACTGTGCTGTGGGATGCTTTAAACAAATTGCCTTTAGGGTATAATCGTGCAACTGGGAATTTTGATCCGGAACACATTGCTGTCTCACCTAGATCAATTGTAAAAGGTGTATATCCGTCATTCACTGCTCTAAGAAATTTGAAAGAATTACAGCTGAGTATAGAAGATAATAATGGAAAACAAGTTGATTTTATCAGTAATTATAGTGAATTCACGGGAGAACCGTGGAAGTTTCGCAAAAATGTAATGACTTTTGGTAATTTCTTTTATAAATATGAAATGGTTAATTGGAATTCGACCGATGCTGATAACAAGACCCTTTCAGATGGTGACTATAGTTATGTTTTGACGAGTCAGCTAGCTTTCGAAGGAGCTGAACCACAGAAGGAGAATATACCAATTAAAGTTGATTCTATTGCGCCTTCTATCAGTAACATTAAGGTGACCCCCAAAAATGATAAGTATCAAATTTCCTGGGATGCCAAAGACAAAGGCAG
This sequence comes from Virgibacillus phasianinus, assembly GCF_002216775.1. GTDB lineage: Bacteria > Bacillota > Bacilli > Bacillales > Amphibacillaceae > Virgibacillus_F > Virgibacillus_F phasianinus. The sequence continues at coordinate 3,809,348 of NZ_CP022315.1, read as the reverse complement.
CGGCTATAATGGTGCTATATTGTGGGTTAATGGTCATTATTACAGCACGGAACCAAATGAAACTTCCAATATCGTCAGCGAAAAGCCTGAATCTATTGTTGTGACCGCCATAGACTATGCTCATAATGTCGGATTCCATGTATGGGGTGGCGATTCCGAAGTTGATGCTGAGGTCATGATTGATTATAAGCGCATCTCAGGAGATAAGGTGAATAAGCAAAACCCTGCAAACATAACAGCATTTGGTTCCAAACGTATGGATTGGATAATATCAATAAAAAACTCTGATAGAAAAGTCATCAAACAATTTGAGATAGACAATGAACATACTGTTAGAAAGAAATGGTGGCCTGCGGAAGATGTACCGAATGGCGATTATTACGTGACGATATATGTTGAAGATGAAGCCGGCATTAACACCACAACTGATCCATATAAAATTACAGTTAAACATAATGGCGAAACGAATGCAGCTAATATGCTGGCGCTAGTTAGGGAATACAAGGAAGCGGGGGAATTTGCCAATGACCGTGCCGTCCGTGCCTTAACAATGCATTTAACTGCTGTGAACACTTACGAAGAAAAGGGCTTGGGGGGAAAAGTTGTTAAGCACATAAAAGGCTTTAAATTGCTGCTTGACCATCAGAAAGAAAATGAATTAATTTCTGCTGAAGCGTACAACATGCTCAAGGCAGGTGCCAATGCCTTGATAGAAAAGTGGCAATAGACAAAAACGCCTCAACTTTCCCGTTAGGAAAGCTGGGGCGTTTTTTTTGTAAAAGTGGTTTCATTAAGTAAACGATCTACCATTTTTTATAATCCTGTGAAAGCAGGCGCTTGCTCAGGAAACTACAAATTCAGCGATTCTTAGCAAACTTAAATTTCCCCATAAAAAGCAATATAGGTCGATTAATATCAATTTTAAGCGATTTTAGCGGTATTAGCTAAAGCTAAAGCGTTATCCCTCATTAATTTAATCATATACATACGACTTTCCGAATTCCTCTTGAAACTATACCTGTAGATGTTATTCTACATAGGTTGCCGAAATAAATTGGAAACAAATCTAACGAAGAAGCTGATGATTAATTTCATTTTAAAATGGTTGCGAATATTTAGGTTTGCATCTTTCTTTGACGGGGAATAAATAAAAGATTTTGTCGATTATAATTAGTTGTTTGGATTAGTAAACAGAGAAAGGAGCGGAAAAATGAAACATAAATGGACATTTATTTGGTCAGCCATGTTGTGTCTTTTAATTGGATTAGGTATTTACAGTAGCGCAACATCTGAAGACAAAGGGCAAGCCAGTAATGGAACAATTGTATTTGCTGATGCCGGGTGGGACAGTATTCGCGTACATAACCAAATCGCGGGATTCATTATTGAAAATGGTTATGACTATAATACGGATGTTATAAATGGATCAACATCTGCCACATTTACTGGTCTCAGAAATGGTGAGATTGACGCCTATATGGAAATTTGGATTAACAATCTAAAAAAACCTTATAACGAAGCGAAAGAGGCAGGCGATATTGTAACCCTTGGGACAAACTTTAAAACAGATAAACAAGGTTTTTTTGTACCCACATATATGATCGAGGGAGATCCTGAAAAGGGAATTGAGCCAATGGCGCCAGATTTAAAAAGTGTAAAGGATTTAGCGAAATACGCTGAGCTTTTTGAAGATCCTGCCGATCCTACTAAAGGACGGATTATTGGGGGATATAGCGGATCTGTCGCTCAAGAAATTATGAAGCAAAAAGTGAAAACTTATGGACTCGATGAAAATTTTAACTATTTTACACCTGGATCCGCAGCAGCATTATCAACATCCATTGTTAAAGCATTCAAAAATCATGAACCATGGGTTGGGTATTATTGGACACCGACATGGATTACAAGTAAGTATGACATGACAATGCTCAAAGAACCTGAGTACGATCAGGAAATTTGGAATAAGAATTATGGGACGGCTTTTCCTGTAGATAAGATTTATATTGCCGTTAATTCAGATCTTCCAGAGCGGGCACCTAAAGTTGTCGACTTTTTAAAAAACTACAAGACATCCAGTGAATTAACTGGTGAAGCGCTTGTATACATGCAAGACAACAATGCTGAGGCTAAAGATGCTGCAGAATGGTGGCTAAAGAAGCATCAAGATTTATGGAGTAAATGGGTTCCGGCTGATGTTGCTAGAAAAGTAAAATCAGCTTTGTAATTTGTGGTGAACTATTGAAAGTGAGGTGAAGGTTGTGTACTGCAACCTTAAATATGTTTGATTTTCCAGAAAATCTAACGTTTCACATAGGAAAATATGTAAGCGATCTTGTTGATTGGTTAACTGTTAACTGTAGTGGCTTCTTTGACGCTATTAAATCCGGTCTTTTGTGGCTGCTCATTAACTTTAATGATTTCCTTGTTTGGGTACCATGGTGGTTCTTTATACTAACTATTTTCTTACTAGCCTGCCAATACAAGTCAGTAACCTCTGGAATTGTCTTTGCAGTATTTTTATTTCTGATTGGTATTTTTGGCTATTGGGATATGACGATGTTTACACTAGCAATTGTCGTCGCAAGTGTGGTGATTTCATTAATTATTGGTATACCGCTAGGAGTCCTGATGGCATATAACAAAAGGTTTGAAATCATTGCAAAACCGCTTCTGGATGCGATGCAAACAATGCCAACTTTTGTTTATCTTATTCCCGCTATCTTTTTCTTCGGATTAGGCCTTGTACCAGGGGTTTTGTCCACAATTATTTATGCTCTGCCACCGGTTATGCGGTTAACAAATCTGGCAATCCGCGGTGTTCCAGATGAAGTGGTTGAGGCTGGTCTATCTTTTGGTTCTTCAAAATGGCAGCTATTAAAAAAGGTGCAAATCCCGCAGGCCCTGCCTACCATCATGGCTGGTATTAACCAAACAACGATGATGGCACTTGCTATGGTTGTTGTGGCCTCAATGGTTGGTGTTGAAGGGCTTGGTTTAGAGGTATTAACGGCACTAAATCAAATTGATGTGGCAAAAGGATTCGAAGCAGGTCTAAGCATTGTTTTCCTAGCAATCATCATTGACAGACTGACACTTGCCATTTCAGAAAAATCCCAAAGACGGATCTGATTGAAGGGGGTAAAAAAAGATGACTACTAAAATGGAAATTAAGGATGTTTCAAAAATATTTGGACCCCATCCAAAAAGAACATTAAAGCATCTTGAAAAAGGGATGTCAAAACAGGAAATTTTAAAGAAAACAGGTCACACAGTCGGCGTTGAAAATGCATCGTTTGAGATTGAAGATGGAGAAATGTTTGTCATTATGGGGCTTTCCGGTAGTGGTAAATCTACATTAATTCGATGTTTAAATTTGCTGAACCGTCCCACGGGTGGGAGCATTCTAGTTGATGGTGAAGATATAACAAAATATGATAACAACCAATTAAAAAAATATCGGCAAAAAAAGATTGCAATGGTATTTCAGCACTTTGGGTTATTTAATCATCGTACCGTTTTGCAAAATGTAGTCTACGGGCTTGAAATTCGTAAAGTATCGCAAAAGGAACGGTTGGAAATTGCCCAATCAAGCCTGGAAACGGTTGGATTAAAAGGTTGGGAAAATAAATATCCAGATGAATTAAGCGGGGGAATGCAGCAGCGTGTTGGTCTGGCACGGGCACTGGCCAATGACCCAGATATCTTGCTGATGGATGAACCGTTTAGTGCCCTCGATCCCTTAATCCGCCGCGAGATGCAACTCGAATTATTGGATTTACAAAACAAACTGCAAAAGACGATTATCTTTATTACCCATGATGTAAACGAAGCATTTAAGATTGGTGACCGTGTTGCTGTGATGAAGGATGGAACGGTTGAACAAATTGGAACGCCGGAAGAAATCCTTTCCAATCCAGCGAACAGTTATATTGAAGAGTTTGTTAAGGACATTGACCGTTCTAAAGTTATTCAGGCTAAAGGTATCATGATTAAACCAAATGCACTTGTTCGCATAAAGGATGGGTTGAATGTCGCGATCAAAGAGATGAATTCAAATGGTCTATCAAGCGTATATGTTGTTGACAAGGAACGAAAACTGCAGGGGATAGTATCCATTGACGATGCCTTGGTCGGACTCAATGACGGCAAGGATTTAAAAAGTGTTTTAAAAGGTGGATATGAAACCGCCTCTCCTGAAGATTACATTCAAGATCTGATTGACAAAGCTACGAAATCCGGCTACCCAATTGCGATTCTTGATGAACAAAAACTGGTTGGAATTATACCAAGGGCAACGGTTCTTTCTAGCTTAACACCGTAAGCAGGTGACAATGGATTATGTTGCTTCTCGGATTTTGTCGAATTAGACAGATGCCAAGCAGTGAATATACCACATAGTAATTGAAAAACCGGAAATGCATGACCCATTACCATTGTAAAATCTATCAAAAAGAGGGATATAAACAATGAACAGCAACGATCCAAATTATTATGTATCAAAACTTGGCCTTACCCGACACCCAGAAGGCGGGTATTATAAAAGCACATTTGCATCGGAAGAACAGGTAGCGGATGGGGAACTGTCTATGAATTTTGAAGGGAAACGCAAGCTGTATACGAGCATATATTTTTTACTGACTTCTGAGGACATTTCCCACTTTCATCGTTTGAAATCCGACGAATTATGGTACTATCATGCTGGCAGTCCTTTAACCATTCATGTTATAGAAGAGAGTGGCAAATACAAAGAAATCAAATTAGGTCTTGATCTGGATAATGGCGAAGTACCGCAAGCGTTGGTTCCGAAAAATTCCATCTTTGGATCTTCAGTTATGGAAGATGATGCATTCTCTTTAGTAGGGTGTATGGTATCGCCAGGATTCGAATTCCAGGATTTCGAATTGTTTACACAAGAAGAGCTTTTGACAAAGTATTCGGAGCATGAAGAAATTATAATGAAATTGGCATATGATAGAATTCCAGACTAACGCTATAATGAGTCAACAGTGCTTTGCATGTTCAGGTAAAGCGCTGCCGGCTCTTATCAATCTATAATTTCAGGAAGACTGCAGGTTATATGTAATAGAAATTGAATGTGCCTATCTTATTCCATTTTCATGGAATAAACAGGCTTTTTTCCACTTTAAGAAAAAGCAAATCTTTATTGGTATAAAGTATAAAAAAATCTAAGGCTTTCGCCATTAGTTATTGGTGACAAGCCTAGATTTTCTAAAAAGATCAGAAAGTATAAACGAAAATATGTCTAGTGTAAGTGTCCATTTGAAGCTGCCGTCATAAGCAATGGACACTACGAACGCCAAACTTAAGCGTTCTACGGTCCCCTGCTTATACGTCCGCTTCTAAACGGGGCGCTTGCGCTTTTCTTATCATCGTTCTTCAACTGGCTGCTTCAATCCTTTATTCTCAATTGCTCCTTTTTCTAAACTGTTCTTTTCCTTGCGCATAAACACCGTGACAAAGAAGGCAATGATCCCTAAAATCAGCATGAACAGATAAGCGTCGTTTGTCCCGAGAATCGTGGATTTCTGAGCTAATTGCGAGGGAGACAGCGCTTGGTTTTCATCCATCAATTTTGTTGCATGACTATTTGTTCTGGCTGTATAAATCGTGATAATCAGTGCTGTTCCAAATGAACCTGCAAGTTGACGCACTGTATTCGTAACGGCTGAACCGTGAGAACTTAAGTGGTTTGGAAGGGCGTTCAATCCAGCTGTATTTAGAGGCATTGTTAGAAAACTCAAGCCAATTCGCAAGAAAACCGTGCGAATCATCAAATAGCTGTACGTTGTCGTTTCAGTCAAATGCGTTACTCCCCAAATGGAAGGAATCAAGAATAATAATCCGACAATAACGATCGGCTTTGGTCCGAATTTATCTAACAATCGTCCTGATATCGGTGACATCAACGCATTCACTAGTGCGCCCGGAAGTAAAAGCAACGCGGTATCCAAAACGGAAAAGCCTCTGCTGGTTTGCAAGTAAATCGGCAATAAAATCATATCCGCATACATGACAAACATCACCATAACGCTGATGATTGTCGTTGTCGTGAACATTGGAGCTTTAAATACACTTAAATTAAGCAACGGATCATTAGAAGTGAGTTGTCGTCGGCAGAAGAGGGTTAGTAAAATAACACCAATAGTGATAAAAATCAACACTTCAGCACTTCCCCAGCCTTTATCCCCTGCATTGCTCAACCCAAATATTAAACCGCCGAAACCGATTGTTGAAAGAAACACACTAGTGAGGTCGAGTTTGGATTTCGATGTTTCCGATACATTTACTAGGAACTTTAAAGACAAAAGAATGACAATGGCAACTAGTGGCAACATGCCGATAAAAATCCAGCGCCATGAAAAATATTCGATAACGAAACCTGCCAAAGTCGGACCAATGGCTGGCGCAAAGATCATTGCCAGACCAATGAATCCCATGGCTGTTCCACGCCCCTCTCTCGGGTAAACTCCAAAAACAACCGTCATTAAAAGAGGCATAATAATCCCGGCGCCTGCAGCTTGAATTAGTCGCCCGACTAAGAGAAATTCAAACCCTGGTGCAAAGGCGCTAATAAAAGTACCAACAAACAATAAAATCATGGAACTGAGAAATAGTTGCCTAGTAGTATATCGTTTCATCAAAAAGGCTGTCACCGGTACCAAAATCCCATTTACCAGCATAAAGCCAGTGATCAACTGTTGTTGGACCAATCTCAAATTCTTCCATTAAATCTGGTAAGGCAACATTTAAGATTGTCTGGTTCAAGATGGATAAAAAAGAGCCCAAAAGCATGACGGGCATGAGAACCTTTTTATTAATCGGATGATTCATTTTCAAAATCCCTTCACAATTATCTAATTGACGTTTTGTTAACTAATTGATATAGTGTCAATAAAATGAATGTTAACATGATAAGGAGATAAAAACCATATTCATTTTCCTAGAAAATGTATATTAATTGACACTTTAAAGTAATATGTCAAAAAATACTGGGATTATAGTCAAAGGAGCGATCATATGTCTAATAATAAGGAAGAAAAGGTGGATCCTCGGGTTGTTCGCACAAAGCGAATGTTTAAAGATGCGTTTATCTCACTCCTCCAGGAAAACCGGGATCAAGGTAAATTAACGGTTCAGAGACTAGCCGATCGTGCAGAGTTAAATCGAGCCACATTCTATTTGCATTATCAGGATATTGAAGATTTAAAGGAGCAAATGGTGGATAAGGTGCTTGAAGAATTAACCAGAAAGATTAATCCTTTATTCGAGGAAAATCAGGATAAAAACGATTCACCAATTGTCTCGTTTTTAGAGCACATGTATGAACATGCCGTTCTCTTCAATGTAATGCTGGAAAATAATGATTTTCGCAATAGACTATTTGGTTTAATTATTGGGATTGTTTCAAGCAGGCGGGAAACAAGAAAAATGAATGCTTATACGACTCAGGTTCCAATTGAAATCATTGCGTCCTCAACATTTGGCATTGTGACATGGTGGATACAGAAAGGAATGCCTTATAGTCCAAGCTACCTGGCAGAACAAATCAACCTAGTATTTAGAAACAATATCAATGATCGTCCCTGATTTTCTATAGGGTCAATTATGAATAGGGGAAAAAGGCTGTATTTAGCAAGGAGGAAATATCCATTTTTTATGGAATGTAAATACTTTAAAGCTTAAAATAAAGTAACGAGGTGATGAGATATGAATTTAATCGATCTAAGTGTGCCGCTAAGCCCGAACGTAAAAGAGCCGCTTCCTCCGTCCATCATGTACCACACACACGAAGAAGGTGCAGAGCAAGGTGCTCAGCTTCTTGGGATTGAAAAAAAGGCATTTCGCGATGGCAAAGCATGGGCGACAGAAACGATAACGGCGAACACGCATGCCGGCACACATGTTGATGCACCATGGCATTACGGAGAACAGTCGGAAGGCAAACCGGCGCGAACGATTGATGAAATGCCGCTTGATTGGTTCTTTGGTGATGCTGTTTTGTTTGACTTTAGCAATCATCCAGCAGGGTATGAAATTTCTCCAGAAGATCTTCAACAGCAACTAAAGGAAATGGATTATACCTTAAAGCCCTACGACATCGTACTAGTTCGAAGTGATGCCGATAAAAAGCTTTATGATGAACAATTCGCTTTCTTGCATGCAGGGGTTTCAGCCGAAGCGACACGCTGGCTGATCGAACAAGGAATCAAAGTTGTAGGAACGGATGGATGGGGCTGGGATATTCCCTTAAACATTCAGGCCAAACAGCATCAAAATGAGCCAAATAAAGGCGTCATGTGGGATGCTCACTACGTAGGAATTGAACAAGAATACTGCCAAATTGAAAAACTGGCGAATCTTGACCAAATCCCAGTTCGACACGGATTCAAAGTTTCCTGTTTTCCGGTAAAGATCGAAAAGGCAAGCGGTGGGTGGACTAGGCCCGTTGCTTTTATTGAAAATTGATTAACTAAAACAGCAATTATATAACATAACCAATTTATATTAAGGAACACTAAAACTGGAGGTGAAGAGAGTGTCGAGAAAAAAGGCTAATCCATCAAAAGTTTTAGGTTCATCAGAAACAGAAGGGCAAGGAACGACATTAAGAGAGACAGGAAGAAAAAAGGCCGATTCTTCCAGGAAGAAACAGAAGCGATCCTAATTATGTATTATTAAAATGAAAAGATAGGAAATAGGATATAAATTCCGCCTGTCTTTTCTTTTTAGTTTCATTTCAGAAAATTAAAATGAGTGTCAAAAAAATATGTTAGTATTTATATAATGATAGTTGTTAGATAATTCCATTACTTTAACAAATAAATATGGTTAAATGGAGGTCAAAGTTGAAAAGCAGAATACATATATTGGGAGCGGCTGGATCTGGAACTTCTACACTTGGTGCTTCGTTGTCAGAAGTCTTACCCCATACACACCTCGATACAGATGATTATTTTTGGATAAGCAAATACACAAAACAAAGGCAAGTACCTGCAAGAAGACAAATGCTAAAAATGGATTTATCACTATATGAAAACTGGATTCTTTCAGGAGCGACATGCGGCTGGGGGAACAACTTTAAATCCTGTTTTGATTTAGTTATATTTCTATGGATTCCCCAAGGTATCAGGATTGCGAGGTTACAACAAAGAGAGTTTGAACGATATGGAAACGAAGTATTAGCTGGTGGTAGCAAATATGACCATTCAAAGGAATTTATAAAGTGGGCTTCTTTATACGATCATGCAGGTATGGAAGTTAGAAGTAAAACTTCACACGAACACTGGCTGGGTGAATTATCGTGCCCAATTATACGGATGGAAGAAGATTTATCAGTTGATGAACGAGTCGATATTGTTTTGGATTATTTAAAACCTAATTAGCTAATTTGTTCTAATAAGGAATTGTTCTTAATTACCTGTTAAGTTATGAATAACTGTAACAGTTGCCTTGAAATGAGGGGATAGGGGGCGGTAATTTGACTAACAAATTAAAAAGTTTTCTTTCCAGTATTGCGGGCGTACTTGTAGGGATTACGGTTGTGAGTATAATTCAAAATGGAGAAATAGATTGGGGTACAATCGGCACATTTTTATTTCTGATTTTCTTAATATTGTTTTTTAGATTAGGTTTGAATTTATATAAAAAATAGAATAAATCCTATAGAAAAACTAGTGCAATGTTCAATAGGAGAAATTACTTTTGTTACTGATTCGGTAGTTTAATAGAACTTATACCTTAATTAGGTACCATTTAAAAAACATAAAATGAAGTAGGTAATGTCTTTGGAATATTTCACAACGCAATTAATAATGATTGCACTTTTTATCTTAATCATTCATTCAATCGAAACATTAGCGTATTCGGTACGCCTATCAGGTGCAAGGGTAAAGCTATTAGCATCGGCACTTTCCCTGTTTAATGTGATGGTAATGGTTTCAAGGTTAGCGAATATGATGCAGCAGCCTTTCACAGGAAGTTTGATAGATAAGGCACCAAAAGAAAATACGCTAGAATTCGTTGCTAGTCAATATCGGATTATCATTGGTTCTGCAACATTAGGAACAATTATTGGTCTACTTTTGTTACCAACCTTTATTGCTATTTTTTCAAGGGCAATCAACCATTTAGCAGAGGAACGAGGGTCTGTTCCAGCGTTATTAAAAAAGGGGTTTACAGTACCCTATTTAAAACGGGCAAAGAAACATATTCATTTACCTAGGTATTCTTATTTAAAAGATATGAACTGGCGTGATATCCCGATTAAATTATTTTGCATTAATATGCTGATAACAGCTATTTACACTATAGGAGTATTATCTGCACTATATGCAGCACTGCTTGCACCCGAACGGGCAACCACAGCTGTAATGGCATCGGGTTTAATTAATGGTGTAGCTACAATCTTACTCATTGTCTTTATTGACCCAAAAATTTCAATCCTTGCAGATGATGTGATCAATCAAAAGGGAAGCTATGTCAGTTTAAAAAGTGCATCTATTATGATGGTGACATCAAGGCTGTTAGGAACGCTTCTAGCACAATTGTTATTCATTCCAGGTGCAACGTATATTGCTTGGTTTACTCAGTTTATTGCGTAGTTAGAAAATACATATTTAATGTTATCGGGGCTTGGATAATGAAAAAGATACTCGTGTAAGAAGAGGGGAAATGAGACAAGAAGAATTAAAGAGAAATCCCCCTACAACTTATCACTGTGAATTGTAAAAGGAAATTCATTGTTAACAAGAAACATTGGAGGTGTACCGGAAAAAGGTAATGAATATTGATGTTGATTCACTTATGACTTTGTTAATCTTGTGGGGAACACCAACTTTTATGGTTGTTAGAACTTATTTAAAAATGGATTCGGATGATAGAAACTCTGCAAAAAAAGACTTTAAATCACTACATTTTATTTTCACTATTGGCTTCCTAGTTATCGGTTATTTTTTCGCCTCCTTTGGAAATTTACTGGCATTAACCATTATCAAATTTCTTGGAATTGGCTTAGTGATCATAGGTGGAATTGTGTCTACAATTTATAAAAGGAGGGAGAATAAAAAAAGGAGTTTACTAATACCAGTGTTTATCACAATTGCAATTTATTGCTTGTTTTAATTGATGTAGAGCCCCTTAGGTATAATAAGTTAAGTGAATTCAACAAAGGCAGTTTAATTTGAAAGGGGCATTATTATATGAGTGATGAAAAAGATACTTCTGAAGAAAGACGTGAAAGAATGTGACAGGGCGAAATGAAGAGAAACCCACCTGGAAGTGTTCACGGTGGAGGTTAAAAATACTTTATGAGGGAAATAGAATACTGGTATTAGCTTCAAACGAGGTAAAATCTTTACTGGAGGACTTACAATGATCAAACGTATCACCATTATAATCATTATTGCTATCATCGCTCTAGGAGCGGCTTTTTATTTCAACAGTTCATCGGGTGATGATACAAAGGATCAACAAGCAGACCAACAATCTAAGAAAACATCACCAGGTCATGAAAGCAAAGACGTCCCTAAGGCTGAACCAACCCTGGACAGCATATTCGACTTGGCCAAGCAAGGAAAAATACCGGACAGCAATATCATTGTTGGTGAAACGACTGTCGATGAGGTGCAAGAGGCTTGGGGAAAGCCGAATGGGACCTCAGATACGAATGCTGGTCTTTTTTTGAACTATCCGTCACATGGCATTGATGTCGGTATTACAGGCGATATTGTGTCCGATTTACGGTCATCTCAGGATCAATTCACGGCGTTCGATCTGGATACGATTGAATCATATGAAAAACCGGATGACACGCATTACTACCAGGATGAAAATTATGATCAAATCATTCTTGTTTATGAACTTTCTAGCGGTTATGTCTTAAAATGGGTGCTGCCAAATCCCGCCGGTAAATCAGATAACCCGGGTGTGGATCATATTTCATTATCGAAGGAAATAAACAGAGATGGTGTACATGGAGAAAATAGCGATGCTTCTAGTGGTAAAGGCAACGAAAGTATGAGTCTTGATGAAAAAATCGGCCAGATGATCTTTAGCGGTGTCGATGGTACGGAAATGACTGCTGAGACGAAAAACACCATTAAGAACTATCATGTTGGGGGTATTATTTTATTCGGCAATAACATCGAAAGCAAGACTCAAACCGTCAACTTTTTGAATGGGATGAAAACCGCTAACGCTGGAAACCCTTACCCATTATTACTGGGAGTCGATGAAGAGGGGGGAAGTGTGACACGAATGCCAGATGGGATAAAAAGTCTGCCAACGAGCCGTTCGATTGGAAAGCTGAACGATCCGGATGTGTCATTTAATGTCGGTACCATCCTTGGGAAGCAAATGAAAGCACTCGGTTTCAATTTGGACTTTGCTCCCGTTCTCGACATTAACAGCAATCCAAATAATCCTGTTATCGGTGACCGTTCATTTGGCGACAATCCAAATATTGTCACGAGACTGGGCATTCAGACGATGAAAGGAATCCAGAATGAAGGGGTTATTTCGGTCATAAAACATTTTCCCGGACACGGGGATACTGGCGTGGATTCCCATTTGGAACTCCCAAAAGTCAATAAAAGCTACGAGGAACTGTCCAAATTGGAACTAGTGCCATTCAAGAAAGCTATTTCGGAGGGAGCCGATGTCAGCATGGTTGCGCATATCTTGCTCCCAAAAATCGATGAAGATTATCCTGCATCCATGTCAAAAGAGGTAATCACAGGCATTTTGCGAGAGGATTATGATTTTGATGGTGTTGTCATTACCGATGACTTGACGATGGAAGCAATTACAGATCATTATAGTGTTGCGGATGCAGCAGTCCAGTCAGTAAAGGCGGGCGCAGATTTACTGCTTGTTGCACATAATCCGAATTTAATTGCTGAAGTTTTTGATGAATTGAAAGAGGCTGTTGAAGAGGGAGAAATAAGTGAGAATAGGATTGACGAAAGTGTCGAGCGCATCACACATTTGAAGGAGAAATACCAGTTGTCGGATGAAAAGACTCCAATACCTAATTTCCAATCAATTAATGAAAGAGTGGAAACAATTTTGCAGAAGGTATCCTGACCATTGTAAAAGTAGTAAACAAAGGGATAACCTAATAATTTAAAAGAACATCGGATGGGCACAATATTGGTTAAATCGTGATCGTAATGATAAGGTTGGGAAATAAATCTCGAGGAAACAACCAATAGGAAAAAAGCTGAAAAGATGTTTTGACTGCATCCGCTCACTGATGGTGTACTTAATGAAATCAATGCACTTCCAACTTTTCGTGCGTTTTTAAAGTTACCCTTGAATCAAGTAATTATTTAGGAGGCTCATAAATGAAAGCAATCACTGTAAAACAGCCTGGCGGTGCAGAACAATTACAAATTGAAGAATTTGCTAAGCCAGATCCAAGGGACGGGGAATTATTAATCAAAGTAAAAGCAGCAGCTGTTAATCGAACGGATATCCTTAATCGGGAAACTAGTAAGGGCTATTTGAACAATCCCATTTTAGGTGTAGAGGTTGCTGGAATTGTTGAAGAAGTAGGCGCAGGTGTGGAAATCGAAGTTGGCACGCACATTATGGGACTTGTGAATGGTGGCGGTTATGCCGAATACGTCGTGATGCCGGCTGAAAGGGCGATGGTCATTCCGGAAAACCTTTCTTTTGAAGAAGCCGCCTCCATTCCTGAGGTTTTCTTAACAGCGTATCAAACATTATTTTGGATAGGGCACTTACATGCAGATGAAAACGTGCTGGTTCATGCCGGTGGAAGTGGAGTTGGAACGGCCGCGATTCAGCTTGCGAAGCAAATCGGTCAGGCGAACGTGATAACCACGGCTGGATCGAAGGAGAAGCTTGATTTTTGTCGGTCATTAGGAGCGGATGTTGAAATAAACTATAAAGAACAGAACTTTGATGAGGAAGTACTAAACGCTACTGAAAATCAAGGAGTGGATTTGATTCTTGATTTCATTGGTGCATCTTATTGGAGTAAGAACCTTGAAAGCATCAAAGTAGATGGACGTTGGGTGTTAATTGGGATTTTAGGTGGTGCCAATTTAGAAAATGTCAATTTAATGGAATTAATGTCAAAACGCATTCAGCTGACTGGTACCTTGCTCACACCAAGAAGCGATGAATACAAGGCAGCACTGACAGCTGAATTTTCTGCCAAGACTCTAGATCTTTTTGGCAACAATACGCTTCGTCCGGTTGTTGATCAAGTCTTTGCTTTTAATCAAATTCAACAAGCACATGAACATATGGAAAACAATAAAAACATCGGAAAAATTATTTTAAAGGTTGGTTAATCTGACAGGAACACTGATATAAATTCAGGAGTTTTTTGTTTTCCTAGAAGAGACAAAGAGTAAAAGGGCGGTACATAGTAGCCACATCTACTATGTATCGCTCTTTATTGAGTTTTCAGGTCTTAATGAGTAGATAGGGGGGGCTTGAAATATGACGGAAGGAAAAACAATCCGTATCAATAAATTGCAAGCTGTTCTCACACCAAGTATAATGCGGGAGTTAAATAATTTTTTTCATTGAAAGAAATGGGGGGATATGAATGACGACGCAACCTTATAACAAAACATTAATGGCTGGTTTGCTGCTCGCTGGTTCATTTATTGCGATTTTAAATCAGACGCTTATGATTACAGCTATTCCTCCAATCATGGATGAGATGAATATTTCGGCTAATACGGCTCAATGGCTGACCACTGTCTTTATGCTTGTCAATGGGGTCATGATACCCATCACTGCATTTTTGATTGAACGGTTTACAACACGTCAGCTTTTTATGACGGCAATGAGCGTATTTGCGTTCGGAACGATTGTAGGAGGGCTTGCTCCGAATTTTGGTTTATTGTTAATAGGAAGAATTATTCAATCTGCCGGAGCCGGGATTATGCTGCCACTCATGCAGACGGTTTTCCTATTAATTTTCCCTGTTAATAAACGTGGGGCCGCGATGGGCTACATCGGACTCGTTATCTCTTTTGCACCGGCTATTGGACCGACATTGTCCGGCTGGGTGACGTCTAATTATTCTTGGAGATTTTTGTTTTTGCTTATTTTACCTTTAGCTATTTTAATTATCTTTATTGCTTATTTCATATTAAGGAATGTGACAGAACTCACGTATCCGAAACTCGATATTGCATCGATTCTCTTGTCTTCTGTCGGCTTTGGCGGACTTCTATTTGGCTTCTCAAGTGCTGGAAACTATGGATGGGGGAGCGTGAGGACCATTGCCATTCTTGTGGTCGGGGCCCTAACCCTCACAGTCTTTATATTGCGGCAGTTACGCATGCGCCATCCGATGCTTGAGTTCAGGGTATTCAAATACAACACATTTACAATTGCAACTATAATTGGCATGATCACGTTCCTTGGATTGATTGGATCGGAAACCTTAATCCCGCTTTATATGCAGAATATGAGAGATTTCACAGCCATGGAATCCGGACTCGTTCTCCTCCCCGGCGCGCTCATCTCCGGATTAATGTCTCCGATTACGGGACGAATTTTTGACCGGATTGGAGCTCGCTTGTTAGGGATTGTTGGTTTGACTATTATGACGGGCGCAACCTTGGCCTTTGGATTCCTGGGCACAACAACGACGCTCACATTCCTAATCGTCATGTATGCTGTTCGCATGTTTGGCTTCTCGATGGTGATGATGCCTGTAACGACAGCAGGTTTGAATCAATTGCCACAAAAATTGATTCCACACGGTGCGGCTATGAATAATACACTGCGGCAAATCGCAGCATCCGTTGGGACCGCCATCCTCGTTACAATTATGACGATGACAGCACAAAACTCCCAGCAAGCCGCAAACCCCGGTATTCATGGAGTAAATGTTGCTTTTCTAGTTATCGCTGTAATATCGTTCGTTGCGATTATCTTATCTATTTTTGTTAAAAAAACCTATCCACCTATTGATGATGAATTTGAAACGGCAGAAACAGGATATGATAAGAAAAAAGCGGAAAATATGTAATGTAAAAGGAAGGGGAGGTATTTCGTAATGAAACCATTATTTCCCCTTCCTTTATATAATGGCTTTTGCTAATTCCAGTGATTGCCAAATGCTTTCTAAATCCATATTGTATGAATGGAACCGTTTAGGCAAACAATGAAAGTGTCAAACAGCAGTAATCAACATCTTACCTTCAAAGGACGGTATCAAATGGTTTCCCTAAAGGACTTAGATCTATTATCAAAAGGGGTATGGTTCCCAATTATAATCGGTATTATCACGATTCTTTTTATGCTGTTTATGCCTAAGCGGATTAGTTGGAAAGATATTTACATTACATTTGGTGTAGTGGGTTACGTAACATGGATGATTGATTCAGGCATGAACCAATTCGACTCCTTTAATCTGGCTAATCCTAAAAAAGTTGGAATTGGCGATATCATTTCATACGGGATTATCCCCTCAGCCTTGGCTGTTATTTACATAAATTACTTGAAATTAGACAGTAAATGGGGACTTGTCATTTTATTTACGGTAATATCATTTATTATCGAATGGGGCATGGTCCAAGCTGGCTACATGAAATTAAACGGCTGGCATACCTGGTGGTCTATTCCTGTTTATCTGATTGTTTATGGTTTCTGGCTGCCTTGGCATAAGCGATTGATAGAAAGTGCAAAGCCTAAATCCAATAGGATATAGTTAGACTTTGCTGTGGTTTGTGATAAGGCCGCAGAGTAATTGAACAGCACTGAAAATGGGGGCAATTATCCATATTCCCCGATCTTTCCACTCTTTTTGGACTTACACTAATATGATTGATATCAGAAACAAAACAAAACTAAAACAGACCGCGAGGCGGTCTGTTTTAGCACAAATTATTTATTTTCGGGTTCATCCAAGCCTTCCTGTACACTTTCGTCCTCATTTATATCGAATTCATTTTCAACTGAATAGTCAGCTTCATCCGTACTTTCCGGCGTTTGTTCGTTACTTTCTTTGGCCGCATTAGCAATAACGCCTAATTCGCCTTTAATATTACTTTTACCTGATAAATTGTTGATAACTTCGTTTAAGTCTAAACCAGTCATTTGACCCAGACTTTCTTGTAGATTCGTCATTATACCAGTGATGCTGCCAGGTAAATTGTTAACACCATCACCGTTTCCACCGTCAAGAATACGGATGGATTCAACATTTCCTAATGGTTCGGAAACAGCTTTAGCAAATTCAGGCATCATATTAATCAGCATTTCAGTCATCATTACTTCTTTATGTTTATTTAGTGCTTCTGCTCGTTTTTCAATCGCCTCTACCTCGGCCAAGTTCTTCGTTTTAATAACCTCTGCTTCAGCATAACCTGCTTTTTCCCTGGATTCAGCTTCCGCCTCAGCGGTACGCACTCTTTCATAATAATCGGCATCGGATTTTGCTTTTCGTACTTTTACTTCTTCCTGCTCCAATGCGACATTGCGCTCTCTTTCCAGTTGTTTTAAGCGTAATTCTTCTTCTTTTTGCTGTCTATTAATCTTCAAGCGCTCTTTTTCAACATCAAGATCACGCTCTGCCTTTTCAAGGGAATAGGCTGCTTCCGTTTTCGCTTTTTCCCTTTCTGTTTCTGCTTTTATCTGTGCATCTTTAATTTCTTTCGTTTTCCTTGATTCAGCAATCTGAATTTCCCGTTCGTATTCTTCGCGTTTGATTTCTTCATTCATTTGGGCGACGTGAACTTTTGTCGCTCTATTATTGGTTGCCTCGGCAATCTCGGCTGCTTTTTGAATTTCTGCTGTGCGTGGTCTCCCGAGGTTTGTTAGATAATCACTGCCCTCGACATCCTTCAAATCTGTTAATCCGAGACTGGTAATCCTGAAACCCATGGCATCCAGTTGCTTCTGGGCAATCTGACGAACCTGCTCGTTAAAACTTTCTCGATCATTATTAATTTGTTCTACTGTCATTTTTGATAGGATAGCACGCAGGTTTGACCCTAATACTTCCGAGATGTCGCTTTCCAATTCTTTTTGCTTTCTGCCCAAAAACTGCTCTGCATACTTGGCAATACCCTCTATTGAATCAGCAACTTTAAGCATAGCAACAGCTTCACCCACGATTGGAACCCCCTGTTTCGTATACACAGTGGGTGTTATTATTTTCAGTTGAAAAGCTGTCAGTGAAACTGGCGTATGCGTTTGGAACATTTTTAAACGATGTCCACCGCCACGGATTACCTTCATATATCTTCCTTCGTCATCCTGAAAAATGTTGGTGTCCTTTTCCGGGTCACCTAGCTTTGGGCCGGTAATAATCAATGCCACATTTGATGGGACAGTTTTATATTTGATTTTCATATAGATAAACCATAATATCCCAATCACAATCGCTAATCCTGCCAGTAACGCCAAAATAAATATTACTTCCACATAATCTCTCCCTTTTCCCTTATGTTATAGTGTGCCCCTTCCATTGCTATGAATGGTTATGTATGTTCATACCACATAAATTATATAGGTTTTTGGACCAGTTTTAAACACCAAATACATATTTTGGAAGCTTTTGTCCAAAAATGTCTGCGTAGAATACTATGATTCTATCGGATAGTATACAAAGGGGCTTGGGAATTTTTGTATTCTGGGGTTACAGCGACATTACTTATCTGCTTAATGCAATTCAAAATTTCAGTGACTTAGTTACCTTCCACGGGCCAATGGTGGCAACTGATCTGAATGACGAAATAAGAACAGTTGAGACAAAATCCTCGTTTTTCACTCTATTCACGGGGGAATCTCTGACCTATGATTCTCGCAAATCGTCCCTTACCACATTAGCTCATGGCACAGGAGAAGGACGTTTGGTGGGAGGGAATCTCGATCTGCTCACCAATGGGTTGGGAACGCCTTTTCAAGTGAAAACGAACGCGGCCATCCCGTTGATTGAGGAAGTTGCAGAGCTTGTGTTTCGGATTGATGTGATGCTTACTCACCTTAAACAAGCAGGAGTGTTCGATGAGGTCGAAGGTGTGATCATCGGTGACCTTCAAGCGGAACTGGATGAATATGGGGAAATTAAAAAGGTTCTGCAAGATTTCTTTGCCAGTGCACCTTACCCTGTTGTTGAGAATTTTCACATCGTCCATTGCCAGCCTAATTACGGTGTGCCGCTGGGGGTAAACGCGAAACTCACAACGTCACCGGCTCGATTGGTGATCGATTCAGGTGTGATGTAACTCCTTGCATTAGTGTTGAAATCACAGGATTTAAACCTCGATAATTTCAATTAAATAGATAAGGAGGGGGTGCTAAGGGGATGCCTCTTTCAAAATAATGAGTCTCACAATGCTTTTATCTTTTAAGTGTTAAGAACAGAATGGACATAAAGGCTATTAGGATTCATAAAAAATGAAAAAAAGAATATGGGGGAGGTCATCATATTAAATCAAATAAACGTGTAGGTAGAAATTTGTCAACATTCAGTATTAGCATTGTAATCATTGGCATAATAAGTGTTGTTTTAATGTTTCTGGATCGTTTACAGAGAAATAGTATTTTTTTAGTATTCCTTTTCTATTTAGTGAAGGGGATATATTACATTAAATCTAATGAATATAAGTATGCAATAATATGTTTTTTGCCTGTAGTAGCTGTTATTCTTGCTGAAACATTTAAAATAACTAATGTATAGTGGTGTGTTATAAAACCATTTATTACTGAAAGATAGTCCTTTAAGGGCACATTGAAGTTTCTGAAAACAAAGTATATAATAACGATTAAATTGAGTAATATGAAAGGGGTGCTTTAAATGAGGATCATAGATCGACTACTAATTTATCATACTTAATCCTGTAGAATAAAAATTAGAGGTCCTCCTGTTTTTATATAGGAAATTTAACCTATATAAAATCCAAGGAGGACAAAAATGAATAAACAATTAACTATTTTGTTAGCGGGAAGAATTATAACGAACTTTGCTGATAGTTTTTACATGATCGCTACATTGTGGTATGTCAAATCGGTAACTGACTCAGTACTTTTAGTAGGGTTAACAAGTGCTATTGCTATGGTGCCGGTAACGTTGCAATTTCTTTATGGACCAATTATTGATAGGTTTTCAAAACAAAAAATACTGTATATAGCAGTGATTGGACAGGGAATCTTGGTCAGCGTTATTTCCTTGCTCTATTTTTCGAGTATTTTATGGTTGCCAATTTTATTTATTTTAATGTTTTTTGCACTTTCACTATCGGAAGCAACCTATCCTACTGAAAGTGCTTCAATCGAAAAATTGTCATGCCGTGAAGATTTGACAAAAGTAAACTCAATTTTTGCATTTTCTTTTCAAACACTAGATATTGTTTCTGACGCTATATCAGGATTTCTAATATTCTTTATTGGGATTGGTGTTATTTATATATCCAATGGGGTATTGCTAGTAGGTACGGGATTGGTCTTCTTTTTTTATTTGAAAATACCTAAATCCAAAAAAGAAAGAGAGTCTTCGAGCAAGAAATTTTTTGCACAATATAAAGAAGACTTCCTGCAAGGATTCAAGGTTGTGCGAAAGCAAAAAATACTTCTTTCTATTATGTTTGGAGTAATAGCGATGAATGTTATGGCGACAATGGGTATTGCAATGCTGCCAATTATATCATCCACTTCAGTTGAATTCGGATTCTGGTTAACAGCTATGTCTGTGGGGGCGCTTGTTGGAACCGTCTTGTCTAGCAAACTGGAGATGATTCCTTTAAATTGGATAATGCCATCAGTATCTATGTTTTCTGGTGTATTCTGGGTCTTGTCGTTTATTACTATTGACCTTCACTATATTCCATTGGTATTATTCGGATTGTCATGGATCGGAATAGGGATAATAAGTATTTATGTTCAAACATTAATACAGATTAATTTACCTGAAGAATACTTAGGTATTGGATTTTCTTTTTTATCTTCACTTCTGGGATGTCTAAGTACATTAGGATATCTAATTGGAGGTTTAATAGGAGAATTTACTTCTGGCACATTTGTTTTATTATTGGGAGGAACTGGATATGTTGGTTTTTCAATATATTTCCTGATTCATCCTAAATTAAATAAACTAAAGAATAAACTGAGTGTAAATATAGATGAAAGCCACTAAATTTAACCAGCAGGATCCAGTTGTGATAACACTGGGTTCTGCTTTTCGTATATAGTTGAAGAGTTACCCGTTTTCTTTCGTAGCGGCGAAGCAAAATCTTTTTGTTTTCATTTCAGAAAATTAAAATGAATGGCAGGGCAACTGTGTTAAAATTTACCTATCGGGATATGCATTAACGTTGAGAATTATTGCATGAGAATAATTTTACCTTCCGACCAAATAAACAAAGGAGTAATGTATGCTGAACATAATTAGAGTTATTTTATCAATAATTGTTTTGGCTTTATCAGGTTCTATTATATTCACACAAAACTCTGGGCTAACACCTTATTTAATGTTGTTTTTGGGTGTTCTTTTGTTAGTGATAGGAATAATTGTACTTCTGAAAGACAAAAAAAGCTTTTCGGGGTATATGAATATTATTATTTCTTTATTTGTTTTGTATGTTTCTATACAGCAGTTTACCCTCTAGATATTACATTAGCGAACAATGACCGAATCATTATGAATGGTAAAAATAAATTTATAATAAATTAGATCATCAATAAACTAATTTTGTTTTTTAAGAAAGATGGGATTAATATGGTGAGGATTATTTTATTTGATGGAGAATGTAACTTTTGCGACAAAAGCGTTCAATTCATCATCAAGAGAGACCCGAAAGGACATTTTAAATTCGCTTCGTTACAAGGTGATATAGGAAAAGAATTATTGAATAAGCATAATTCCCCAAAAGGCATAGATAGTTTTGTTCTTATCGAAAATAATAAATGCTACCTCAAATCGTCGGCAGCCCTTCAAGTTTGTAAAAACCTAAAAGGAGCTTGGAAGTTACTATATATCCTCTTAGTTTTTCCAAAACCTTTCAGAAACTTCCTTTATGGGATTATCGCTA
The DNA here is from genome assembly GCF_002216775.1 of Virgibacillus phasianinus. Taxonomy (GTDB): domain Bacteria; phylum Bacillota; class Bacilli; order Bacillales; family Amphibacillaceae; genus Virgibacillus_F; species Virgibacillus_F phasianinus. Next base: position 3,787,302 of record NZ_CP022315.1, on the reverse strand, counting down.
AAAATAGATATAAATGGTTTGGCACAAAAGAAAGCTGTATGTTGCCTTCACCTGAAGAGAGAAAACGGTTTTTATGATAATGTTATAAAAAAGTCATCACACACTGAATTAACTGAAAATGCATCTGATTTATTTCTGCAATGGTTATATATTGCGATTGAGGATGGAGTATGTGAGCCTGATGCCATGACATTATCAACTGTTGACAAGGAAGGTGCACCTGATGGAGGGTTTTAATTCTAAAAGATGTGGCTTGTAATAAATGGTATTTTGCCACATCAGTCATAAGCAGAAAAGGAGAGCAACTGCAATTAAACCAACAAGTGGCCTTAATATTTTATTGGTCTGAAATTGGCAGGCAAGTCCGGATTCGTGGAGCGGCTTCCGAAATGGCAGCCGAGTCAAATTCAAAAGATTTTCTGGAAAGGTCGAGTGATGCCCGTGCTCTAGCTTTAATAGGAAACCAAGGTAAAGAAATGGCACAACGCCAAGATTTAGATGAAGCCTTGGTGAAAACGAGCTATCCACTAGACATCAAAATTACTTTTACATGATATAATTGGAAAACAATTAATCAAAAATAGATAAAGGGAGGTCGTATCATGACCAAACATAAGATTTATACAATGAGTCTAGCAAGTGTCTATCCCCATTATGTTACGAAGGCGGAGAAAAAAGGACGTACAAAATCAGAAGTTGATGAAATCATCCGTTGGTTGACGGGATATAGCCAGGTAAAGTTAGAAGCACAACTGGAGAAACAGACAGACTTTGAGACCTTCTTTGCGGAAGCCCCCCAATTGAATCCTTCACGGGCTTTGATCAAAGGTGTAATCTGTGGCATCCGAGTGGAAGATATTGAAGAACCAACGATGCGGGAAATTCGCTATTTGGATAAGCTTATCGATGAACTAGCAAAGGGAAAAACAATGGAGAAGATTTTGCGGAAATAATTAATAGTAGCGAAAAACCCTTGAATATTGCGATTAAGATTGTATGCCTTTGGTTCATTTATGTCTTTTTAGTATTCCGAAATGAAACATTTACAAATGACCCTGTAATCTTTTATGTGTTATCCGGATGGGTTGTTTTAGTTACTTTCTTCCAGCATCTATCCAGCGATCTATGAAGACATCAGGATTTTACAAGTATATAAAAGAGGCGCAAACGAGACTATTGAAGGGAGATAATGATTCGGATGTCCGTAGTTATCAATGAATGTACATTTGAAGATATTAAAACACTGCAAGAGATCAGTTATAATACGTTTAACGAGACGTTTTCGCATATGAATAAACAGGAGAACATTAGGGCTTATTTGGAAAATGCCTTTAACACTAACAAATTAGAAGAGGAAATATTGAACCCCGCTTCAACGTTTTATTTTATATCTTGCAATGAGGTAGTCGCTGGTTATTTAAAAATAAACGTCAATGAAGCTCAAACAGAAGATATGTGGGAGGAAGCCCTGGAAATTGAAAGGATTTATATTAGGGAAGAATTTCAAAAAAATGGGCTTGGTAAGCACCTTTTACTTAAGGCACTGGAAGTCGCAAAAGGCCATAATAAAAAGAAAATATGGTTAGGTGTATGGGAACACAATGTCGGTGCAATCCATTTCTATAATAAGATGGGATTTGTTAAAACCGGATCCCATTCCTTTTACATGGGAGACGAAAAACAAACAGATATGATTATGATGAAAACAATTGCGTGATTCAAAGTAGGATAGAAGAGAAAAGCGATATGTCATTTTGACTTTTTGTTTGGCTTGTTATCCAAAATCGATCGCAACTCTTTTATATCCTCCTCTGACAAAGAATCCTCTTGGATGAACTGAACTAGCATCGACTTTAACGTGCCTCCATAAATTCGATTAACAAAGGATTGTGCCTCGGCGTGCTGGCAATCATCCTGGGAATAAAGAGGGAAAAAGGTATAAACTTTCTGGTTCTTATTTACACCAATTACCTTTTTTTTGGTAAGGCGATCCAAAAGTGTGCGTACTGTTTTCGGTTTCCATTCCTTATGCTCTTGCAGAGAGGAAATGACTTCGTTGGCTGCTAGCGGTGCCTGTTTCCAAAGCACGTTCATGACTTCCCATTCTGCTTCCGATATATTGGGTACTTTTTCTGACACCACTAATCCCTCCCTCTAAATCGTACAAGTAAACGCATAAACATTTATCTAGTAGTAAGTATATCAGCTTTTTTACCATGATTACAAAATTGTTTGATCACCGATACCTAATAGATGTCTTTATCCCTCAAAATAGATTTTGTTATTTTTGCTGCCTTGCTTCCGGAAGAACTATTTTTATTTTGGATATTGGTCGCAAAGAAATACGTATTCGTTTTGCCCTCTACATACCCAACGAACCAGCCGTTAATATTTTTGCCATTGACACTTCCCGTTCCAGTTTTTCCAGAGAGTATTGCACCATCTTTTCCCTCTAGTTTGATCATTTCTTTAACAGTCTGCACGTTGTTATGATTAAATCCAAGTTCATTTGTATAAAAAGCTTTGAGTAACTGTACCTGTTCGATTGGTGAAATTTTTAATGAAGATTCAAGCCAAAATTGTGATTTCCCACCTGAAAGATTGTAATTCCCATAGCCTATTTGTTGTAAATAAGCCTGGATAGTATCCATGCCGACTTTTTCATCCAATGCCTGAAAGTACCAAGTCACCGAATTTTTCATGGCTGTCGATAGATTCTGATCCATATTCCAAGAGTCATAAGGATACTGTTTTCCATTCCACCTAATCGTGGAACTATCTCTTGTTATGACATGTGACTCTAATGCAAACAATGCACTATAGATCTTGTACGTGGAGTCCGGTGAAACCCTTATTGTGCTTTGATTTTCATTATAGATACGATATTGATCAGCCTGCAAATCGTACAAAACAAAGCTGCCTTTCGATCCCTCAAAGTACCTGCTAAGATCCTCATTCACTATTCGTTCACTTTCAAACTCGTAACGATTATCGTCATAAGCCATTGCAGAAACGATTGGAACCTGAGTTGCCACAAATCCCCCTACAAGCATAAAGATGGCGATGCTTTTTAGTTTCATCAGCTTTGATTCAGTAGTGAAAGATGCGATACGTGTAATGCGTCTTTTGATTTGTTCCTTGGAACCATTTAGTTGATTAACCAACGTGAAATACTTTGGCCTGGATGATCTATCAGCAAAGTTAATAATCGTATTCCCGTAATCTGCATAACAGTTCTTGTCCAAAGAATTTAAAACGGCAGCATCACAAGCTATTTCACGATCCAACCGCATCTCTTTGAAAGCAACCCAAACAAAAGGGTTAAACCAGTATAAAATTTGATAAAAGATGGTCAGGTAATTCATTACACTATCTTTGGATTTGTAATGATTTAGTTCATGCAAGAAAATATATTTAATATCATCCATAGACAGCCATTTTTCAAAATGGCTTGGAAGCACGACGTAAGTCTTAAAAATACCGAAAGTAAGAGGAGATTTGATAAGTGGCGATTCGCCAATAATCAACCGTCTTGAAATATTTAAACGATGCTTGCATTGCCCGAATAAATCTAGGATCTCTTCATTTCTCAAGCTGGATGTGGTGTCTTTAATTTTTTTCAACTTTAACCATGCGTGTATTGTCAGCGCAATCATCACTAACATCCCGGTCATCCATATGGCGGCTAGAATTTCATTCAGTAGGGTCAGGTCAAGACGATTTACGGATATAGTAAAGTCCCGCATCCAATTTCCGTCTGTTAATGTTTGATTTCCAGTAGTGCCAGAAGAAGGACTTGATCCATTACCCTGATCAATATCCCAAGTAAATATATTGCCAAAATCAAAAAAGTGATTCGGTATAAAAGGAAGAGTCAAAGCAATCAGCAAAATAAACCATAGATTATATTGCCATTTCGCTGATAATTGCTTTTTAAACAATTTCCTAAACAGCGTGATGATTGCAAAAGTAAAAGAGGACACGATAAAACTTACGATAAGGTGAGTAAAGAACATGCAATTCGACTCCATTTCCAATTCCTTCTAGTTTCTGTTTGTAGAGTTGTTTGAAATCTGAGACTCCAAATTTAACATAACTAACCTAGCATTTCACCTTATCAGTTTATCAGTCTGTCATTTTTTTGGAACTAATAGAGGGTTGGGCTAATCTTATCAAAATTTAAGACGTTTTTGGTATAGTATGTTGCTATATCTCCACAGTTGATAAAAATTGCGACGTAACAGCAACGTGATTTCCGCTCCGGGTGGACAAGTTTAAAGATAGTTGACATGTGTAGATTACATATGTAGTATTAGATTACATTCGTAGTCCAAGTGATTTGGATGTAAATAGGTGAATACATTTTTAGAAAGAGGTTGATCTAATGAATTTATGGAATAAAGTTTACAATGCGATTAGCTTTAAAAAGGTTGCCCCATTGATACTGCTATCATGCATTACGCTCGTGGGTTGTGCAGAGGATAACGGCAATGCTGCCCAACTAAAACAACAAAATCAAGAAACCACATTGAAAGATGAATTTGTCAAACTAGAGAAGGAATTTGATGCTAGACTTGGGGTTTATGCATTGGACACTGGCACAAACCAAACGATAACGTATCGTTCTGATGAGCGTTTTGCGTATACATCTACCCATAAGGCCTTAGCCGTTGGGGCACTATTACAGCAAAAGTCAATAGCCGATCTTGATGAAAGAATTATGTATACACGTGATGAACTTGTCAATTATAATCCAATTACTGAGAAGCATGTTGATACAGGAATGACTCTTAAGGAGCTTTGCGAGGCTGCTATTCGGTATTCTGACAATACTGCTGGGAACTTAATACTTGAGCAACTTGGCGGACCAAGTGGATTTAAAAAATCTCTTAGGGAGATTGGTGATGATGTTACCAATCCGGAAAGGGTCGAGCCAAAGTTAAATGAGGTAAAACCGGGAGAAACCCATGATACAAGTACACCAAAGGCACTGGCTACAAGTCTTCAAGCATTCACAATCGGAGATGCACTGCCAGCGAAAAAACGCTCGTTATTAACCGATTGGCTTAAAGAGAGCACCACCGGGGACACATTAATCCGTTCAGGAGTACCAAAAGGATGGGAAGTCGGAGATAAGTCTGGAGCCGGATCATATGGTACGCGAAATGACATTGCTGTTATTTGGCCACCAAAAGGGGAACCAATTGTTCTTGCGGTTCTTACCAGCCGCGATAAAGAAGACGCCGATTATAACGATAAACTTATAGAACAAGCCACAAAGCAAGTAGTTGATGCCCTTAAAGCCAACCACAAGGGGGAAAGCTAACCCCTGAAAATGAAAAAATGTTTTTCCAATTGAATAAATGGAAATAACCACCCCTTATCCTTTTGGTGGTTATTTCCATAAATCATGAGAGCATTTCTTTGTAGTGAAGAATGCTTTTTATTTTTAATAAACAATAATAATTTTATAAAAAACAACATATATTTATTGTAAAACGATAAAACATGTGATAAATTCAAAATGACAATAAATAGGTGAGGTGCTTTTATGAAACGAGGATCAACACTCTTTTTAAAAATAGCGGTTATTCTGATTGGAATCCCGATTCTAGCATTGTGCATATTCGTGGTACCCGGGATAGCGAATTTTGCAGCAGAATTGTATCCGGATGTTGCTTCTATCAACTATCTCGTTTTAATCGTTATGTATGGGGCGGCAATACCTTTTTACATTGCCCTGTATCAAGCTTTCAAACTCCTAGGCTATATTGACCTGAATAAAGCTTTCTCGGATTTATCTGTAATTGCTTTAAAAAATATCAAATACTGTGCAATCACAATCAGTATTTTGTATGTGGGTGGCATGCCACTCTTTTATCTCATGGCGGAAAAAGATGACGCACCAGGTATCATCGTACTCGGATTGATCATTATTTTTGCATCATTGGTGATTGCAGTATTTGCTGCTCTTCTACAAAAATTATTAAAAAATGCTGTAGCTATAAAATCAGAAAATGATTTAACGGTCTGAGGTGAAAATGATGGCGATTATAATCAATATTGATGTGATGTTGGCTAAAAGAAAAATGAGTGTCACAGAACTTTCGGAGCGGGTTGGAATTACGATGGCTAACCTTTCTATATTGAAAAACGGAAAGGCAAAAGCAATCAGGCTGTCAACCTTAGAGGCAATTTGCAAAGCATTAGAATGCCAGCCTGGGGATATTTTAGAGTACCGAAGTGATGAAGGCACTTAAAGATAATAGAATTCGAAAAATACGGAGGAGGGTGAGCACGAATGTATCAAAGCAGCTTTGACCATGTAGCAATTATCATGGATGGGAATGGCCGATGGGGCAAAAAAAGACATCTGATCCGAAGTGAAGGACATTATGCGGGATCGAAGCGAATGGAAGAGATTATTGACGCTAGTATTGGGCTGAACATTAAGGTACTGACGCTGTATGCCTTTTCCTCAGAGAACTGGTCCAGACCATATGATGAAGTGAATTACCTGATGGAATTGCCAGTAAGGTTTTTTAATAAAAAGCTCCCCGAGTTTATGAGAAGGAATATTCAAATCAGAATTTCCGGAAACACGGACCCACTTCCAGATAAAACCCGGGAAGTGCTAGACAAGGCAGTTGCTTCTACCGCGAATAATACTGGTATTATCGTCAATTTTGCTTTCAATTATGGTGGCAGGGGTGACATTATCCATGCCGCCAAGACATTGATCAAGGACGTCAGAAACGGAAAGATTAGCGAAGATGAGATAACTGAGGAAAGAATGCAGCAGTATTTGTACACTGGGGACCTGCCGTCACCCGACATGATTATCCGGACGGGTGGGGAGAAGAGGATAAGTAATTTCCTGCTCTGGCAGTCCGCTGAATCGGAGCTGTATTTCTCTGATGTGTATTTCCCCGACTTCACAAGTGAAATGCTTGCCAAAGCGATTGGTCATAAGCAGGTGAACAGTTATTTGAGCGGGTGACTTAGGCATCTAAAGATAACCGCCATCGCAATTACAAACAGTATTCTGTATTCATTGGTTTAGTCATTATTTTTGCGCGTAATGGTCAAGGTTAAATAAATTTGTAAAAGGGGAGTTGCTGATGCATGTAACTATTCAAAATGAATCCCGAAAGAGACCCTTAAAGGCAGAAATCATGGGAGCACTAACACAACTCGTTCGGTTTGGTTGGGAGCAGGCCCTATCCTGTTTGTTTCCCGTTGTGATTTTTGCGTCGCTTGCCATTACACAAATCGTGCCGCTTCCTCTTCTGCCACGGTATGACTGGCTGTTCATCATCTTCCTGCTGATGCAGTGGTGGATGGTGCGTTCTGGGCTTGAAACACGGGATGAACTGAAGGTTATCACATTGTTCCACCTTATTGGACTTGCACTTGAACTGTTCAAGGTACATATGGGTTCATGGTCTTATCCAGAGGAAGGATACTCCAAAATTTTTGGAGTGCCTTTATATAGTGGATTCATGTACGCAAGCGTAGCGAGTTATCTTTGCCAGGCTTGGAGGAGGCTGAAGGTTGAACTGATTAAGTGGCCGCCGTTTTTGGTGGTTGTTCCTCTTGCAGCCGCGATTTATTTGAATTTTTTCACCCATCATTATTGGATTGACGTCCGCTATTGGCTAGCTGGACTGGTAATTATCGTTTTTTGGCAATCGTGGGTCACATACGAGATTAATGGAATCCTTTACCGCATGCCACTCGCGCTTTCTTTTGTGCTGATCGGATTTTTTATCTGGATCGCCGAAAATATCGCAACTTTCTTTGGAGCTTGGGAATACCCAAACCAAACCGATGCATGGAGTCTCGTTCATCTAGGAAAGGTGAGTTCATGGCTGTTGTTAGTGATTGTTAGCTTTCTTATAGTAGCTACGTTGAAGCGGGTAAAGGGAAGAAATCCACTATAATGCGCAGGCTATTCCCCTATATCAAAGAAAAAGAAACAATAATTCTCCTTTGAATAAGATAGAACATGTCTTTTGAATTGGGGGTTCGCGCATTGGACAATAGAACGAAAAGCCTTATAGGATACGGGATGGAAGCGGTTGGACAAACGATGTCTGCTGTAGCAAACACCCCATCTGCAGTTAGAGATAAGAAATTGTCCTCCCAACTTGAGTTATGGGGGAATGTCTTACAAGGAACGGGGACAGCTTTAATTGCAGACAGCGAAGAAGAACTTTCATTTGAAAGGCTTGGCAATCAACTGCAATCGATAGGTAACCTGGTGACGATTATGGGTTTAATACCCCAGTTAGTGATAAGGTAAAGGCGGAGTTTGACAAGAAAGGAGACATTATTGAAACATTGGGCATGAGTATGTCCCTGCCAGAAGAATTAAAAGAAGGATTCACGCTCGAGTCATTTTTCGATATCTATGGGAACATCCTGCAAGTTATTGAGGTTAAAGGAGTCGATGAGGAGCTCATCAACATGATTGCGGAATGGTCTCAAGCAATAGCATCCATACTTGCATTGATGGCTGCAATGCAAGGCGATTTTTAGTAGAATACAGTGCCTCGGAATGGCGGCAATAAGCTTAAAAATACCAAAGAATTAATACCGTTCAATGGCGCCTTATCCAGAATTTTTCTTTACTATCACACGTTATTCTATAATAATTTCAATCGTTGCAGTTGTGGTTATGTATTTTGTTCATCAATTTAAAGGAATGAAAAAGTAGGGGTAATCACACAATACCGAACCTGCTATAATTTATGGTAATATACATATAAGAATGATTTAAGCTTATTAGTCAGAAAGTGAGTTGGAAAAATGCCTCTTCACATTTGTGAAGTAACAACAGAAAATTGGCGTCCTGTCACTGCTTTATCTGTGTCGGAACAGCAAAGTAAGTTTATTGAAAGCAATGCTTTTTCTTTAGCTGAATCGCAGTTTGAAAAAAATGGGATTTCGTTTGGTTTATATGATGGGGAAACCCTTGTTGGATATGCAATGTACGGCTGGCCTTCGCATTCAACACAAAGCGCCTGGTTGGATCGTTTTATGATTGATTACCGTTTTCAAGGTAACGGATACGCGAAACAGTATCTTCCCTTATTAATTCAACAAATGACCTGCCAATACGGTTGCAAGAAAATTTATTTAAGCCTGCATCCTGATAACAAACCAGCACAAAAGTTATATGAATCCTTTGGTTTTCGCCTGAACGGTGAAGTGGATGATACTGGCCCTGTATTTGGGGTTGTAATGGAATTACTTATAGATACATTTGAGTTAAAATAATTGAATCAGCTTGTAGAGAAAGACACAAGTAAAGAGAAAATATTCCTTCACATTGACCTGTCAGCATCACGTGAGGGGTTATTTTTATGGTTCTGGTTGGACATGATAGACGTAATTAATATGTGACTGTAAATAATGGATTATTGCGTGATTTAAGATAAGGTTACTACCTTAGTTAAGCTTTCTGAGAACACATTGAAGAGGGGGGGTATCGCGATGACAAATAGTGGAAAAAACCCCAAGGTTGATGAATTTTTGAGTAAATCGAAAAAGTGGAAAGATGAATATGGGAAGTTAAGAGATATCGTTCTTGACAGTAAGCTGACTGAAGAATTCAAGTGGGGTAAACCTTGCTATACTTATAAGAATAAAAACGTTGTACTAATCCATGGATTTAAAGAATATTGCGCGTTTCTGTTCCACAAAGGTGCCTTATTAAAGGATACCCATGGAATTCTAATCCAACAAACAGAGAATGTACAGGCTGCGCGCCAGATTCGGTTCACCAATGTTCAAGAAATAGTTGAATTGGAACCCATCTTGAAAACCTATGTAAACGAAGCCATTGAAATTGAAAAGTCCGGCTTAGAAGTGAAATTGAAAAACGATTTCACCATACCTGAGGAACTTCAAGATAAATTTAATGAAATTCCGGCGCTGAAAACTGCTTTTGAAGAATTGACGCCGGGACGTCAACGAGCATACATTCTTTATTTTTCCAAAGCCAAACAATCCAAAACACGCGAGTCAAGAATCGAAAAATATATGCAGCAAATTCTCGACGGAAAGGGATTAAATGATTGACAAAAGCAAACTGTCGTCGGTCACTAAAAATAAAGCACTCCCATTTTTGTACTGCACCCAGAAGTCAGATCCTTTGGGGTGCAGTTAATGGGATGTACAATGCCTAATTTAGTCCCGCATGCTGCCCGCCTCACGGGAAGTCATTGCACCTTGTCCACTGTTTATATCTTCCTGAATTTCTTGTTTTACTTTTTTAATATCTGTCCCAGCAGATTTAGAACTTGAGTTCTTTTTACCTTGTTGATTCTTCTGCATACACGCCCTCCTTGCCATATTATTTAACAATCTTATTATTAACAAAAAAGCGCTTAATATGACCCAAACCAAAAGGGCAATTGTATAGTAGGTTTTTCTACATAAGAAATAACGAATCCCGTTAAATTACATGTATAGGGGATAAAGGGTTCCCTATAGTCTTTCAGCAAGCTTTATCCTTGTTTCCTTTAGTTCCTCAATTGATTCGAGATTGTGAAGCATTCCCTTTAGGATAGCGGATCTTGGTTGCATGTTCATTAGCTCCTGTTCCATAATAGTCAAGGATTGAACAGCTTCTTCTTTTTTAATTTCCGGGATCGACTGTTTTTTTAATTGGTTTTTCATTTCCTTAATCAATTTAAGGGGATGGACCTTTTCTTCACTAGCTTCTTCCAGATACAAAGACCACAAATTTCCATCCATTAATGGTTCATGATCGTTGTTCAACAGACCCTTAGCAATAAAGTCAATTTGCGCCATTAAAAACGGAACGACCTTTTTTATAGGTAAAGGAAACTGTTTGAGGATGATCAGTTCCATGTATTGTTTAATCATCCCTAAAAGCATAAACGCACCATCAGCAGCATAGGGTTTCATGTGATTTCCATATATTTTAATTAAATATTGTTCAAACCATTTGACCTGTGCAATATTTTGTTGATGCAAATAGCGATAAATATTCTTATCCGATAAAGCCGAAAGTTCCTGGCCCTGCAGCCTGTAGAATTCCTGGTTTTCAATATAATGATTTAATTTTATTTCAATTTCCTTTACGAATTTTTCCCTTGCTGATAAGGAATCATCATCCTCAATCAGGATAATTTGCCCCTCGATATTTTGAAAATAATAGTGAAGAATATGTAAAAGCAAATCCTCTTTTGATTTATAATAGACATACAGACTTCCTTTTGAAATGCCGCAAACATCAGCGATTTCCTGCATTGATGTCCGATTATAATCTTTAGAAGAAAAAAGCTTCATCGCCGTTATTAAAATATCCCGTTTCTTATCAGACACATTCCTTCTCACCCGAACACCACCTTTTGTATAAATTATAACATAGGGACACAGGGACGGGTCCCGCGTCCCAGCTCGCTCTTTCTATAGGGGGGTTGTGAGATTTAATTGGCCTAACTTTCTTCTGGAAAGGTGCGCTTTCTTTTAATATGTTAAAGACAACAAATTTATCGATTAATCATGTAGCAATAGAGGTCGGTTATCATCACAATCTTCTTAACTCGACTATTTTTATTATGAGAGAGGATCACCCCAAACGTTTATCGGGAACAGGTGAAATTCAGATAAAAACAGATGGGATCTGGATAGCTATAGTTTTACCTTCCCGGCGATTTTCTTTGAAACAGGCCAGTGGCAACCATCAGACTTATTTACCTGGTCAATGATTTTAAGCTTTTTATATCTTGGTATTATCTCGACAGCAATCGCGTTTTTTGCTTGGAACCAAGGCTTAAAGCTGACACCCTCCCATCGTGCCGGTTTGTTTTTCTTTCTACAGCCAATAGTAGGTTCTCTTTTTGGATGGTTGTTTTTAGATAAGCACCTAACCGTGTCTTTTTTTATCGGGAGTATATTTATTGTGATCGGTGTTTATTTGAGTATGAGAGAGGGAGTTTAGCGGGACGGAGGGACAGGCACCGTGTCCCACAAATTTTTCAGACAATCGTATCATTAGGTATTTATGTTAAAATAAATCTAAACATTGTAAAGAATCGGAGCCTTATTGTTAAGGAAAAAGGCTATGCATCATCAGACTGAAAAAACAAAGGAGTGGCAGATACATATGACTAAAATTGGGTTTGTTCGTCACGGGATTACGCCTTGGAATATAGAAGGAAGAGCGCAGGGGAATTCTGACATACCACTAAATGGGCAGGGACTGGCGGAGGCGCAGCAGCTTGCGGCACGATTACGAACAGAAGATTGGGATGTAATTTATTCAAGCGACTTATTAAGGGCCAGCCAAACGGCTGAAACTATAGCTGACAAAATGGGCGTTCAACTACATCTGGATCCAAGGCTGCGTGAAGTAGGCGGCGGCCTAATTGAAGGAACTACCGAAGAAGAAAGAATCGATAAATGGGGAAGGAATTGGCGCGAATTGGATTTGGGAATGGAAACACATGCTAATATCATAGCAAGAGGCCTGCCATTTATTGAAAAAGTTCACGACAAACATAAGAGTCAAAATATATTAATCGTAAGCCACGGCTCGTTTATTAAGCATTTGTTAAGTGAACTGGTACCGCAGTTCAAAATTGAAGATTCTCTAAAAAATACTTCTTTCACCTCCCTAATAGAGTGCGAGAATGGGTGGGATTGTAATCTGTATAATTGTACGAGGCATTTGGTTGAAAGCTAAGCCAATTCCTAGTGAACTTATTCAACTAGATTTCCAGATTGGTTGAAGATCGAACATGAAGAGCCTTTAAAAACAGGACCACATGGATATAGCCCGGTTCAATAAACTAGGCTGCCTTGAAGTTAACATGGAGGATATAAATGAGACATATTTATGCATTTGAAAGTAAAGATGATTATATAAAATACCAGGAAATCATAGAAAGATTTAGCGAGAAATTAAAAAAGTATCAAAAATTAATGGAAGAGGAATTTGAACTAATTGATCCTCCTAAAGGAATTGTATGGACAACGGAGGAATTGGCTACATCTGTTCTAGCCGACCAATTTGCACCGGCATACACCAACGAAAATGTAATTCATTTTTCACCGGATTTGGAGTCCTGGAAAGCGTTATTCATCAAGCAATTAGAAGGACGTAAAAATGCTAGGATTGAAAGATTTTATAAAAATTTGTCCGAAAATCAGTTGTTTACCTTAGTAGCACATGAATTGACTCATCATTTAGATTTATTTCTGGATGATTTCGATGATGAGCGGGAAGACAGTATTTGGTTTGAGGAAGGTATGTGCGACTATTTAGCAAGAAAAATGACATTAAATAAGGTGGAATTTAAGGAAATAACGGAAGTGGAATCAGAATTAGTAAAGATGTTTAATGAAGATTACGGAAATCATTCTTTAGATGTATTTGGAAGCGGTTCCTATCAAGGTAGTTTAACGAGTATTATGTTTGATTATTGGCGCAGTTTTCTTTCCATAAAATATTTAGTTGAAGTTCGTGCCAATCATGACATAAAACAGGTTTTTAAAGACTATCACAAATGGGATAAAGAAGGCAGAGTTGTGCCCTTAACTGCGTACTTTGAACTGAATACCTGGTTTTTGTCATCGCGATAATCATCTTAAATTTCAGGAGGAATTGTTTGAATTTACAAGTAGAAGATAAAATATCGTTTGAACGAAGCTTCACCAAAGAAGATGTTGAATTGTTTACAAAAATCTCTTTAGACGAAGGGAATCATCACATTACACCTGATGAACAGGGAAGACTTGTTATTCAGGGGTTATTGACTGCAACGTTACCGACCAAAATAGGCGGAGAAAATAATGTACTTGCCCGCACTATGAACTTTGAGTTTTTAAGACCCGTCTTCACAGGAGATACCATATTTTGTGAGGTAACGATTGAGAAGCTTGAAAAGCAAGCCAATAATCGTACGGCTATTATGGCAACCTTTACATGCACAAATCAGAAGGAGAAACAAGTATTGAAAGGAAACTTTGCTGGTGTGGTCTTGTAATCCTACACAGCCTTGCATAAACGCAGTTGATTTATCTTGCTTAAAAACAAATAGAACACAAAAACGCTAGGGGAATTTTAATACCCCTAGCGTTTTTCTGCTTTTCTAAGATTATCGAGAATAATGTTAACTTAACCAAACGAACCGAACCTGTATAATCCCGGAGTTTATTGGGCAAAAGAAAAAGAGGCCAGAAATGATAAGATGAAAGAAAAGCAAAAGTTACATATTATGGACTAAGATTTTTTCATCGAATTGCTATGTTCCACAAAACACAAAATTGCATTAACCAACACCGTTTTGTAGGTGCCGGTTCTGTTTGTAATGATAAAAATAAGGGGAGTGAAGCGGGTTGCGAAATAAAGTTTATTTGCTTATTGCCTGTTCATGTATCCTCTTTCTAACAGGTTGCTGGGATCAAATAGCGATTGAAGATCGTGGCTTTGTCGTGGGGACAGCAATCGATATGGCGGACCAACAGGAATCGAATTTCCCCTTGAAAATGACATACCAATTTGTCGTACCGGCCGGCATGGGGGCACCCGGTATGACAGGCGGACAAAAAGCATTCAGTAATATATCTAAAAACGGAAAAAGTGTATTTGAAACCTTTCGGAAAGTAGATACAGAAACAAGCCGGGCAGCCTATTTCGAACACGCAAAGGTGATCGTTGTTTCAGGGGAAGTTATGAAAAAACCTAATTTATTTGCTAGTGTCATGGACGTGTTTATCCGTGATCTGGAAATGCGGCGATCCATTAAAGTAGTAGTTTCAAATGAAGAAGCAAAAAAAATATTGAATGTAGAACCAGACGCCCGAAAACTGCCAGCTATTTATATCGACTCCATTTTGGAAAATAACTACAAGTCAACAAGGGTGGTGCAACCAGTCCGCTTAGGGAAAGTCCATCAGTATCTATTAACTGATAGCAGTTATGTCCTTCCCCTCATTTCAACCACAGCAGATGGAAAACGAATAGAAGAAGACGGGGTAGCAGTAATCCAAGGACATAATAACCAGATGGTCGGGAAGCTGACCGGCAAGGAAACAAAAGGTTTAAACTTTATCACTCATAATAATGATTCTGGAACCGTCGAATTTGAAATTGATAATCACCTGATGGTATATGAAATTGAAAATACAAAAAGCTCGATAAAAATTGATGTGAAAGAGGATAATACTTTAGATATAACCATTAAAATTGGCGCGGATGGCGAGATTGGTGAGATGTATGGGAGCCAAAACCTGTTAACGCCGAAACGGTTTGCAGAAATTGAAAAAAGGATAAGTAAGAAAATTGAAAAGCTTGCCTATCAAACACTAAATAAAGCACAACATGATTTGCATGCAGACATTTTCGGGTTTGGAAAAATATTAAAGCAAAGACATTATGACGACTGGCAAAAAATAAAAGACAACTGGGACCACGGCGATAAAATTTTTGCTGATTGCAATATAAAAGTGACAGCGAATGCAACTGTCCAAGCGGTAGGTTCCACTGATAAAACGAAGGCAAGGGGAGGTGAGTGATCCAATATGCGGCAAAATTGCCGGACGAATTTTCGCTTCCGTTTTTGTACCTATTACAACCACCATTCACGGCCACATACACGTTGTGATTAATGGAGGAAATACAATACGCTTGTGTTTTCTTCATTTTTCATTTACAATCAATTACAGATATTAAGGGTCTTTAATATATTTACAAAGGAGAGCAGTAATGAAATATTCAAAAGCCACAAATTATGCCTTGCACACAATGGTATATTTAACTTTAACGCCAAGGGGCAAATCTGTTGGGGTCGATCAGTTAGCTAAAATCCAAAAGCTTTCCTCAACATACCTTTCCAAGATTTTAACAAAACTTGTTAAAGCGGGACTTATTGAATCCAATCCTGGCGTTAATGGCGGATATAACATCGTAAGACACTCCCGCGACGCTTCTTTTTTAGATGTTATTCATGCCATCGAAGGAAAAACGACTTTGTTCAGTTGCTCATTGGAACATGAAGAGGCTGCGAGTGGGGATTGTTTAATTGAAAATGTAATGATTGAAGCCGAAGAAAAAATGAAAGATGAACTAAACAATAAATTTATTATCGATATTGCAAAGCAAATTGAATCAAAGAACCATAAAATAAATTCCTAAAAATTTTAAGTAAATTATAGATATAAAGAGTCTATAATATACTCAATCGAGAGAGATCAAAAAAATGTTTTTGGATTGCCAAGCAGCTATGGGAGTACTAATTGATAAAAATTTTAAAAATAAAAGGAGAGTCAATTATATGGAAAAAGGAAATAACAATTTTAATGAGATGAACTATTTTGCAAAGAAAGTTGAATACCTTGAAAATCCGGAAAAAAGGGCGGACATACTACCGGAAAAATTACTGAATATGATTCCAATTAAAGAAGCTAATACTATCCTTGATTTGGGTGCAGGGACAGGGTACATTACGATTCCAGCTGCTAAAATAGTGGCAGGAGAAATTTATGCATTGGATATAGATCCTAATATGCTGGAGTTTGTTGATTCCAAGGCAAGTAAAGAAAATATTACAAATGTTAAAACCCTAAAAGGTACTATTGATAATATTCCGTTATCCGACCATTCCATTGACCTTGCACTAGCGTCATTAGTTCTGCATGAGGTTAAGCAATTATCTAATTCACTACAGGAAATTAAAAGAGTGCTCAAAGCTGAGGGGTATTTCGTTTGTGTAGAATTTGAAAAGAAGGATGATCCGATCCACAGCCATCCTAGAATTGCCTCATCCATTATGGAACAGGAAATTACGAAAGCAGGACTAAAAGTAAC
The DNA here is from genome assembly GCF_002216775.1 of Virgibacillus phasianinus. GTDB lineage: Bacteria > Bacillota > Bacilli > Bacillales > Amphibacillaceae > Virgibacillus_F > Virgibacillus_F phasianinus. The sequence continues at coordinate 3,770,456 of NZ_CP022315.1, read as the reverse complement.
TCAGAAGCTATGCCCGACAGATGATGTATATATTATTATTGCGAAGAAGTAATACACATGTTATGTCCAAGATAGCTGGTAAAAAGTTTAAAAAGAATAGGTTGCTCTCTTTTTATAAAAGGGTCAGAAGGTATAAAATTTCGATTAGGCTTACTAAATTGAAGACCATTGTCAACTTCAGTTTCCCAGCGACTAGTAAACCTTCCTTCATCATCGGTACTCATATTTCATATAGAACCAGATAATGAATAACTGAATTCGATAATTTAAAGGGTTTCCAGGAATAAATGTTGAATTTAATAATAATAGAAAAAACTAGGAGGATTCGCTATGATAGACTTCAAAACTACTGATTTATGCGACGACCATTCAGACTCACTGCAAATTAGCAATATTGCATTCCGTTCTTTTGGAAAAAGGACACGATTTTCTGGGAAAATTCAAACGGTAAATGTGTATGAGGATAACGTGCTCATTGTGGAGGCATTGGAAAATGTACCAGAAGGTTCCGTTATCGTTGTCAACGGTGGTGGTTCAAATCGGTGCGCACTCCTCGGCGATCGATTAGCAGGTATTGCACAATCAAGAAAGCTTTCAGGCATTATTATAAACGGTTTTGTTCGGGACTCTGTTGATCTGGCCAAAATCGATGTGGGCATTCTTGCATTAGGAACACATCCGCTTAAAAGTAAAAAGAATGGTACTGGCAAACGCAATAGTGCTCTTCACTTTGGTGGAGTCGAGTGGCGGTCAGGTGAATATGTATATGCGGACGAAGACGGGGTAGTTATTTCAAAGCAATCACTTCTTACGGAATAAATTAATTAATAGTTTTAAAGAAGGATTGGGAACAGAGGTGCCAAATTGATTAGAGAGCTAGATAAAGGTGAAGAACTGCCATTGGAATTATTAATGCTGGCAGATCCGTCAGAAATGCTTGTCAGAGAATACGTTTCTAGAGGTAAGTGCTTTATTATGAAGCGTGATGAGATAACTATAGGTACATATGTCCTTATTCCAACCCGACCGGAAACAGCAGAAATTGTAAATGTAGCAGTGGATGAAGGTTACCATGGTCAAGGGTATGGTAAGAAACTTGTTCTCCATGCGATTGAAACGGCAAAACGTGAAGGATATAAAACCATTGAAATAGGAACGGGAAACTCAGGAGTCCTGCAACTGGCACTATATCAAAAATGCGGTTTTAGAATGATTTCTATTGACCGTGACTTTTTTGTCAGGCACTATGATGATCCTATTTATGAAAATGGCATTCGAGTCATCGATATGGTGCGACTATCGCAGGATTTATAAGCAATCAAGATAATAGGAAGCCCAAGGAGAAGATGATGAGCGGAGTATCCAAATCGTTTACTGAATATATCGACTTGTTACCAATTATGAATGAAGCAACATCTTGGGAACTTCTGCGACAATGGTCACTTTCCGAAGTGTGAAGAGCAAACTTGAACAAAGGATAAACAGACACTGGGTGAGGAGTAGTTAGAATGGAATTTGATTTGAGTTTAAAAAACAACCGGGTTAGAGTCTGGTTATGGTTGATGATTCCTGCTTTCATCATAACTTTCCTACTGTTTGTCTTTTTGCCAAGGGAACTGCCAGGAATAGTATCCGTATTGCCACTTATCATATGTTATTTCATATATTTAGGCTGGATGCTTTTTAGGAAAGAAAAGATAAGAGATGAGAAATATCAAAAGTAAATAATAGTGTTGCATCCTACAATTCTATCAGTATTAGTACGTAGATGAATAATTTAAAAGAAATGAGGAACTTGAATAGTGACCCAAATTAAAGAAATAGGTTCATTATGCCCTGTAGACGAAGAAGGCTATATTGTAAGTCAATCTGACCTAAATAAAATTAATAATAAATTTCACGAAGTAATCCAATTAATCAATGAATGCTGCCTTTCCGTTTTACAGAAGGAGATCCACAGCATTTATTTAAGGGGATCTGTGCCAAGAGGATTGGAGATTGAAGGGGTATCTGATGTTGATGCAATAATCATAACCTACTCCAATCCTCAAGAACTAGACCTTGATTGGGTGGAGGTGACTGAACAATTCATTAACCAAAAGTTCCCCTTTATAAATGGCGTAGAATTAGCATTTTATCCTTTAAGTGAGATAGAAGATTCAAAGCGTTATTGTTCCATGATCCCGTTTATACTAAAGGTTTATGGTATTTGTGTTTATGGCGGAAACCTAATAGGTAATCTTCCAAATTATAAACCCGACAGCGCCTTAGCGAATGAGCATCTTATTCATTTAGCTTCTCTAATTGATCGGGCGAGACATGACTTAGAAGGAAATGACGATATAGAGGATATTAGGGATTGCTGTTCATGGATTATGAGAAGTATTGTGAGAGCTGGCCTTGCACTTGTTATTGTTCAAGAGCAAGCGTATACAAGAGATTTATTCCCAGCTTTTAAACTATTTTCGAGGCATTATCCCGAAAAGGAACAAGAAATGAGAACAGCACTTTGGTACGCAATCAATCCTTTATCGAATCCAGAAGAAATATTGGAGTTCTTGGAACACTTAGGAAATTGGATAAAAGAAGAAGCGGATAATTGGCTTAAAGTTTATAATCCAACAAGGGAATTACATCTTCCGCTATTTGAAAAGTAATTACGGGAAAGATGAAGTTTTTTTATAAAAGAATATCAATGAAGGATGGTTGGATGGAAGAAGTCAGTCATGAGCCGTTACTTTATACAAATCAACCTCAAAAAGCAGCAAAAGCTTTTAGCTATATTTTCATGCTTATTTTCGGGCTGTTTGCGCTGGGAGCAATTGTCATTGGCATTTATTGGCTTTTTCTCGAAGGTGATCTGTGGATTGCCTCATGCTTTTCAATACCCGTGGGTTTACTGATGGGTTTTATTGCTTGGGTAGCGTATGACCAAAATATCCGAGAAAAAGAGATTAAATATGAATTTGTGCTTAATGAAAACGGGATTGATGAAACACGGCATTATCAGAAAAAGAACAAAGTGAAAGAAAATCATATCGCATTCAGTGATATGGATAAAATACTTATTGGAAATTATGTGAATCGAATCATCAATACAAATGGTATCGATTTCTTCAAATTCGGTGTGCTCGTCATTGTCATGTACAAAGACAAGTACTTTTTTCAGCGTATTTTCAAAGCAAATGAGTTAACGGAATGGCTGATCAGGATGACAGATAAAAATGTTCCCGTGTATTATACACCGTATGATCTCAAACAGGCCTTTATTGACCGGGTCCATTATGATGTTGATTTTAGCAAAATTGATGGAATTCCCTGGGAAGAGGTTGAAAAACTTCCTCCGGTTGAACATGAGATGCCGGGAAATCCTTTTAAGGAATGGCAGGATGAAAACATTGAACTAATGAAAAAGAATGTGAAACAGAAAAAGACGAGTAAGGTTGATCGTTATGTGACACTCGCTATTTTCATATATGCGCTGTTTACAGGAGCGGTTATTATGCCACAATTGCCGCTGGAAGATGGGACGTTTGCCATGTCGGATCTACTGTTGCTCACCGTACTTTTAGTAAATGTACTCATTCCGCTTGTCTTTGTATACTGGCGCAGCCACACAAAGTGGTACATGCCGTTTATTTATTTTATAGTAGCTTCAGCGGGAAACTGTTTGGCATTACTTTTCGTTATTTTGTTTACCAACATTCCACTTCTTTTCGGGTCGGCATTATTTACGAATGGAATGCTCTTGGTGTTTCTGTGGTATCCAGCATTGATTATTATGAAACTAGCAAAAGTAGTTTTCCTGTTTATTGACAAACATAACCTGCTTTAGGTGGAGGCGCTGTCAGCATGAAGGGAATTAAGTTAACCGTTTGGGATTATACAATATTTGATCACAGGAATTAGGGGAGGGTGAATGGGTGCATGTTTTCACAAATAACATAAAGAGGTTTGGTGTTCAATTTGAACAATTTATTTACAATAGACTGCGGTGAAATATTACTAAGGGAATTTAGAATTGAGGATGTAGATGCTATTTATGAACTGACTTCACAACCTGAAGTTTATGAATTTTTGCCAGATTGGCGTTCAACAAGAGAACAAAGGCTAGACTGGGTTACAAATTATGAGATACCTGATAATAAGGAATTTTTAGCTGTTGTACCTAATATTGGTGAGGAATGGTTGAAGTTGGGCATCGTGTTAAAAGAAACTGGCGAATTTATTGGTTTTTGTAATACAGGGATTAAAGAGGAACTAAGTGAGCCAAATCGGGAAGTTGCTTATGCCATTTCTAAGCATTATAGAAACAAGGGATTTATCACACAAGCAGTAAAAGGATTGATAAAATACCTGTTTGAAAATACCGACGTTGAACAACTAAATGTTGTGGTTCTCCCACGCAATATAGCTTCAAATAAAGTAATTAATAAATGTGGTTTTCGTTTTAGTGGAGATGTTGAGATTGATGACCAACTGTATTATCATTACATACTTCATAAAAAAGAATGAAAATGAAATTTATACACTTATACAATGCGCCATTCCGGAATAATACTTGGCGTTTGACAGTGAATTTATGAGTCTTGAAGAAGCAACTCCCTGCAGAAAAAATGGATCAGCTAAGAAAAGAGCAACGTCAGTGGATAGAGTACCGCGATAATACCGCAAAAGAGGCATCCCTTAAATATGAGGGCGGTACAATGGAACAATATGAATATGTGAGAGAGGAGAACAATCTTACAGAAGGAAGATGCTTTGAATTAGTAAAGGAGTATATGAAATAAACGGACCACTAATTAATGATATCAAAATAGGCTTTTTTTCATACAATATCTTGGGGTGAGAAAATGCCGATAGTTAAATACACAAGTGCGGACGTTGCTTTAATGGCAAGGATGATGAGAGCGGAAGCGGTAGGTGAAGGGAAACTGGGAATGCTGTACGTGGGAAATGTAATTGTTAATCGTGCCAAAGCGGATTGTTTAGATTTTACAGATGTTAGAACAATTCGAGAAGTCATTTTTCAAGTGCAGGGAGGAAATTATTCCTTTGAAGCGGTTCAAAAGGGTAGTTTATTTTATAAAGGAGCGAGAGAAGTCGAGAAAAGATTAGCAAAAAAAAATTTGAACTTTTGGAGACAACACCCGGCGAAATATGCTCTTTGGTATTTCAATCCATATGCTCCTTGTCCTCCAACATGGTACGGTCAACCCTTTACTGGCAATTTTAAAAATCATTGTTATTATGAGCCAGCAGCCGGAACATGTGCCAGTGTATATTAATTAATGTACTTCATGTTATTTTGAAATCAAGTTTTCCTGAAAAGGGCGCAACGATAAAAGTTGCGTCCTATTTTGTCTGTATGGCCATTAGTAGAAACATGTTAATATATATGTAAGTCAAAATATTTAATAAGGGGAACTCACATGACAAAGAAAAATAATAAAAAAGAGCTATCACTAGAACAACGCGAGGAATTATTTAATGGATTGAAAGACCGTTTCGAGAAAAATATAAACCGCCATAAAGGTCTTGAATGGGCTAAAGTTCAAACAAAGCTGGAAGCTAATACTGAAAAACTGTGGTCGCTCAATGAAATGGAACAAACAGGCGGGGAACCGGATGTTGTTGACTATGATAAGAAAAAGGACGAATATATTTTTTATGATTGTTCAACGGAAAGTCCAAAAGGCCGCAGAAGCGTTTGTTACGACCGTGAAGCACTGGAGTCAAGGAAAAAACATAAACCAGAAAATAGCGCTATGGATATGGCGACTGCCATGGGTATTGACCTTTTAACTGAAGAACAATACCGGGAGCTGCAGAAGCTTGAAAGTTTTGATAAGAAAACATCGAGCTGGATACAAACACCTGCTAATATTAGAGAACTTGGCGGAGCCATCTTCTGTGATCGTCGCTATGACAATGTCTTTGTGTACCACAATGGAGCAGAATCCTACTATGCGGCAAGGGGTTTCCGTGGCTCACTAAGGGTCTGAAATTGAGGTGACATTGCATGAATGACATATAAAAACGCCTATATGCATGAGCATAAGGCGCTTTTATCATGGTGGAACCCGATAGGAGGTTAAATTAATTGACGGTAGTTTGGGTAGAACAAATTTTTCTTAAAAATGGTGGTTTGTCCTAAAACATGTTTCCTGCACTAACATATAATGATAATCATAGGAAAGGGATGCCTGAGACATTATTTCAGTTGGCTTTTAGGTTAGATCCAACTCCATCCTTTACAGCCACAGTTCGACCGATTATTACGATGTCGATTATTGTTATTATTATTTGCCGGACTAACCCTGCGACAATTTGGAGAGTTTATGTCACTTCCACAATCATAATTCTCCACTACTGTTTCATTTACATCGGAATGAGTAACTGGATAATAATTCTCATTTCGAATGACGGTCCGATTGACATTTTCTACTTCAGTTGGATGGATATTTTTGACTACGCGGTGATTTGTTCTAGTATTTTTGACCCTTTTAGTAGGGTGTACAATCATTTCATCCTGGGCAGGCGAAACTGAATTATTATTCTGGCATGATCTACAGCAATGTTTCATGGATTATCCCCCCTTTCCTGCTTAATGGTATATTGTATGCAGCAGGATAAAGATTGTCCTAGTTGATAGCACTAACTGGAAGAAAATGTGCATTTAGCACTGATGCAAGTATTATAGATGACAATTAGATAGAATATGGAGAAACTTTTACAAGTTTTTACGGAGGAGTATCATGATTAAATCTATTAAGGGGAAGTTTATTTTACACTTTAGGAAAGCATAATCTTTATCGGTATAAAGATTGGACTCGGGAGAGGGAGCGCGGAACTTGGGCGATAATAGGTAGAACTTGGGCCACAGTGCCCCAAACTGAGGCCACTGAAAAAGTGGTGGATTTAAAAAGTTTAGATTTTCAGCTATACTTAGCATCTTGAATATACGGAGACTCCTGCGGGAAGTGAGAGATCGGCGAGACCCCGGAGGACGGCAGTCCGAGGAGGCTCGTCACTCGCCCGCGGAAAGCGCAGTATATTCAAGATGCGATAATAGATCCACATATTTTGTATTAGATTATACTTTTTCAGTGCCTTCCCCCAAAGTCGGGAGACAGCCATTTTTCCCCCGAGTTTAAGGTGCTGTGGCCCGAGTTCTGGATGTTATCTCCCGAGTCGAAGGTGCTGTCTCCTGAGTTGGCTTGATTCTTGTTCAACTTGTTTTATCAGCCTGGTTTTCGTTCGTTTAATAGACAATATCCAATTTAGCAATTGAAAAAATTGTTATTTTTTGTACCATCAACTACTCGTACTGTTTTACCGCTTTCATCTTCAAAGGCGGCATACCGTCCTGGTGGAACATCACACGGCTCGATAACAAAATGAAAATCTTCTTTATGTTTTCTATAAAACTGCTCAACACTGTTAATGAGGAACATACCACCTGGTGTTAACTTTTCTTCTGATTCATCCTTTTCAAGCATCAATTTCACATCAGAACCCGGAATGTTTAGTGCAACAGTATCCTTATCTGCCCACCAATCTTCTTCCATGCCAAGCTTCTTGTAAAATGCAAGAGAACGGTGTAAATCCTTCACAGGATAAAACAAAAAAACCAATTTCATCTGTAAAAACCTCCACTCTAGGTTAACTTGCAAATATTTCCTATCAAGCATAGTTTACCATTTGGATTCGGCTTACCTTTTTATGTCATAATGTAATTCAACAAATTGATTGAAGTTCCTTGTTCTTTTCAACATAAGTTCTAATTGTGAGTCACCTTCTTTAAACAGAGGAATTCCGTTTCCAATTATAGTCGGGGCAACTGTTATAATGAACTGATCGACTAGCTTTTCTTGGATAAAAGAATGTAACAAATCTCCACCACCTACTACCCAAATGTTTTTCCCATCTTGATTCTTTAGGTTATTAATGAAATTCGTTACATCCTCATTCACAAATCTTACATTTTCAGTATTTTCTTGGGAAGACCTTGTAAATACATAGCATTCCTTTCCTTTGTATGGAAATTCCCCAGTTTCCTGTTTTATTATCCAATCGTAAGTCCTTTTACCCATTAATATGGTATCCACTGTGTCGTAAAACTCGGAAAAACCGTTATCACCTTCTCCCTCAACCTTGAAAAGCCACTCAAGTGACTCATCTTTTGCTGCAATATATCCATCTAAACTTGAGGCAATAAATACTACTAAATTTCGGTTAATTGTTTGATCCTCCTATATAACGAATATATGTTCGTATCCATTTTATCAAAGGTTCCCATGCTTTGTCACTGTTTATTAATAACTTTTTTGTGTTTTTGTAAGATTAAGTTTATAATGAAAACGAACATACGTTTACATTAAAGGGAGGAAAATAATGACTAAAAGCGCACTATTAGTTATTGATGTTCAAAAAGGGATGTTCGATAAGGATAACCCTGTCTACAAAAGTGATCTTTTACTTCATAATTTAAAGGGTTTGTTGGCGCAAGCACATCATACAGACACACCGATTTTTTATGTCCAGCATAATGCCAAGGCAGGAAAACCTCTGGAATACGGAACAAACGACTGGGAGATTCACCCAGATATATTGCCACGAGAAGAAGACGTTATTATTCAAAAAACCACTCCGGACTCCTTTTATAACACTTCACTTGAAAAAGAACTGAAAAAACAAGGTATTAATCACGTTATTATAACGGGGATCCAGACAGAAGCTTGTGTAGATACAACGTGTAGAAGGGCCTTCAGTATGGGATATAAGGTGACCTTAGTAGAAGATACACACAGCACATGGGATTCTGATGAAATAACCGCTCAGCAGATTATTAACCATCACAATGGAGTTCTTCGATGGTTCGCCGATACTTATCCGAGTAAACAGGTTAAATTTAATCAACAGGCTGAATCTTAGGGTGATTGCTTTATATATATAAATAGGAATGGAGTCAATTATGATCATAAACAATCAGGAATTTCAGGTTAATGGATTGAATTATACGATTAGGTCGGCACTAGTTGCAGATGCCAAAGTTTTGTCTGAATTACGGGTGCAGATTGATGGTGAGACGGAAAATATGGATAGGGAAAAGGGCGAAGCATACATCGATGTACAAGGATTCGAACAGATAATAAAAACAGATACGGAAAGCTCAAGAAACTTATTTCTAGTAGCGAGTGTTGATGGACGAATCGTTGGTTTCTCCAGATGTGAAGGCATATATTTGCAAAGATTCTCTCATAAAGTAGAATTTGGTGTATGCGTCTTGCAGGAGTTCTGGGGATATGGTATTGGAAGAACCCTTTTAAAAGAGTCCCTTGCCTGGGCTGATACCAACGGCATTAAAAAAGTTACGCTGCACGTTTTAGAAACAAACCATAAGGCGATTAACCTATACAAAAAGCTAGGCTTTGAAATTGAAGGTCAATTAAAAAACGATAGGTTTCTATCTGACGGTGAATTTTATAACACTATTATTATGGGAAGATTTGGATTCGAAGGGGAAGCTAATGAAAATCGAAACTGAGAAAGACATAATTGAACTAATCAAACAGGATGAATGGATGATGAATGCATTACTAGCAGCAAAACAATTAAACCTCCCGGATTGGTGGATTTGTGCTGGCTTTGTCCGATCAAAAATATGGGACACGTTACATAATTTTACGAATAGAACGCGTACACCAGATGTAGATGTCATATATTTTGATCGTACTAACCTTAATGAAACGGAAGAAAAGAGATTAGAAGAAAAGTTAATGGAGATAAACCCAATTGTCCCGTGGTCTGTTAAGAATGAAGCAAGAATGCACATCACAAATGGCATTCCACCTTACTCATCTTCAGTCGATGCAATTTCAAAATTTCCAGAAACAGCAACAGCATTAGGTGTAAAATTGGACGGGGTAGACAACCTGATATTAACTGCCCCTTGTGGAATAAGTGATGTACTCAATTTAGAAATAAAGCCTACATCTTTTTTTAGGGAACATCCAGACCTTGGCACAATTTATAATGAACGTGTAATGAAAAAGAATTGGAAAGATACTTGGAGCAGGGTTAAGATGCATTATATATAGATTAATGTAGGTATCAAAAAATTTAATGTATAGGGGATATTTTATGGACAGTATTATATTTGATTTAGATGGAACGTTATGGGATTCAAGGGATACGGTGTTAATTGCCTGGAATAAAATAATGAAACAATATAAACAAGTTAATAAAGAAATAACGAAGGAGGAGCTTAAGGGAACAATGGGGCTCCAAATGAAAGAAATTGGTGAAAATCTATTTCCTAATTTAGACGAAGATATGCAGGAAAAGGTTTTACATGAGTGTGGTGAATTAGAATGCGACTATTTAAGCGAACACGGTGGTAGTTTATATGAAAATGTTGAAAATGTTCTTAACGTGTTATCAAAGAAATATAAGCTATATATAGTAAGCAATTGCCAGCATGGATATATTGAAGCTTTTTATAAGTTTCACCGATTAGATAAATATTTCCTGGATTATGAGAATCCAGGCAGAACCGGACTTTCCAAAGGAGAAAATATCAGATTAATCATAAACCGAAATGGTTTAAAAAATCCAGTCTACGTTGGAGATACGGAAGGTGATCTCAAGGCAGCAAAATATGCAGGGATCCCCTTTGTCTACGCAAACTATGGATTTGGAGAGGTTAACAATTATGATTATGCCATTAATAAATTTGATGAACTTTTGAAGATTATTTAGTTGTTTACTAGGGGAGGGTTAAATTGTGAATTAGAAAGGTAGCAAAAGAAATGAAGAGAGATAAAATTGGAGGCTTATTCAATGAAGTTTTTCCTGAAATTAAATGTTGTTAGTCTCCTGTATGCTGTTATGATATTTATTCCTCTTGAACTTATGATAAATGTGTATAGAATTAGCAGACTTACAGATTGGGAAATAAGCTCAGTAAATGCCTTGATTGGAATAACAATTATTGTTGAAATTATAGCAGGTTCAATAATATTCATTATCCTAACAAAAAAGTGGATGAATGGACGAAAAGCTAGCTTTTGGACAGTCATCCTTTGGGCTCCGTATTTCGTTCTTTTTGTATATCTGTTCGCATCCTTATTTCCGATAACTTATGGAGGAGATGCTCCTAACCCTGTAACTGGTCTTCTAGCAATAGGAGCTGTGATAGCTTATCCAGTTTATATACTAATTATCAATTTTGCAGGTATGGTAAGTTATGATGACTCGATGAGGACTACCTAATTTAAAAAGTTTGTACGGAAATGAAGTAACTAGCGAAAGGGAGGAAGTTTTCAATGGATCAGATACAAGGGGTATTAAAGGATTATTTTCAAGCTTGGAATGAAGGTTTAACAAGTAAAAATGGTGACGGAATTAGAAAATATATGTCAAAAAAGTTTGTGGGCTACTGGGCTAATTCAGAAATTGATCAGCCAGATCCTTATTACTTTGACTATGATCTGAACGAAGTACTGAAGCAAATGGATCATGCCGAAAAAAGTTTTGAGGTGGCTTCTATTATTGAACGTAAAAATGAACGTTTAGTTGTAGGCAGAGAAACAAATGTAATAAATGGAAAGCCTTTTACCGCTCAATGCATGTTTGTATGGCGAAAAGAAGATGGTGAGTGGAAGTTATTGAGGGAATATATTGAGCTAGAGCGATAATAAATTGATTTGCAATTTATAGTGGGGGGATAGTGAAATGATTACTCATCAAAAGATAAGAGTTGTGATTGGTGCTGGCGAACATAATAACAATCCAAACTGGATACAAACTCAAGAATCAGAACTAAATTTGTTAAAACGTGCTAACTGGGAAAAAAAGTTTGCGCCTAATTCATTAGAAGCTATACTAGCCGAACATGTTTGGGAGCATTTATCTTATGAAGAGGGAATAAAAGCTGCAAAGATTTGTTTTGAATTTTTGAAACCTGGAGGCTATATTCGTTGTGCGGTTCCTGATGGTTTTTTTCCTGATGAAGATTACCAAGATGGAGTTCAAGTAGGAGGCCCCGGTCCTGAAAACCATCCAGCGGCGAGTCATAAGATTGTACATAACTACAAGACCTTTGTTTCCATGTTTGAAAAAGCAGGTTTTAACATTAACCTCCTAGAATATTGCGATGAAAATGGTGAATTTCATTTTACGGAATGGGATGAGAGTAAAGGCTTTATTTATCGTTCAAAGCGTTTTGACCACAGAAATAAAAATGGGAGTCTTGGTTTTGTTTCACTTATCGTTGATGCTATAAAACCTCCCGATACTATAGGTTAATATCGATTCGGAAACTAATCTTTCAATATTGGAATCTAGGCACCCAAAGGAATTATACGAAATAATCGATGGAAGTCGTGAAAGTATAGGAGGATGGCTTT